>CBDCSL010000003.1:0-11345 GCA_965221595.1 Vicinamibacterales bacterium | reverse complement strand
GGTCGGCCCCCGCTCCGCCCCGCCCGCCCTTGCGCGCGGCCAGCTCGCGTCTCACTATGCCTCCGTCGCATTCGTTGCACTGGGCGAAGGATGCGCGCCCCAGGCGGGCGCACCGAAGGGTGCGCACCGACGGGCGCACGCCGAACGGGGCGCACCTCGTCCGCAGCCAAAGGAGGATCCATGCGAGTTCATGGACCGAATCGTGCCGGGCGCCTGGCCGCGCTCGGCGTCGCCCTTTCCCTTGCTCTGGCCCCGGGGCTGGGCAAGGAAGCGGCGGCTCAAACCGGAACGATCACCGGCAGCGTCCAGGACGCGGTGAGCCAGGCCCCCATTGCCGGGGCGCAGGTCTCCGTGGCGGGCACGTCGCTCGGGCAGCTCGCCAACAACGTCGGGCGCTACCTGATCATCAACGTTCCGGCAGGCCAGCAGACGGTGCGGGTCGACATGATCGGCTACGGCAGCGTGGAGATGGAGGTGACGGTCCCGGCAGACGGCGCGGTCACCGCCGACTTCACCATCCGGCAGGACGCGATCGCGCTCGAAGGCGTCGTCGTCACCGGCACCGCCGGACAGGCGCGCCGCAGAGAGGTCGGGAACAGCATCAGCCAGATCGTCGCCGACGACATCCAGTACACCGCCGTGACCGACTTCGGCGACGTGCTGCAGGGCCGCACGACCGGCATCCAGATCAACGACCACAGCGGACAGGTGGGCGCGGCCAGCCAGATCCGGCTAAGGGGGAACAACTCGCTCACCCAGGGCAACAACCCGCTCATCTACGTGGACGGGGTCCGGCTCGAGAGCAACCCGATCGGCTCGGACGACGAGGGTGCGCAGACGCCTTCGGCCTTCGACATGATCAACCCGGCCGACATCGACCGCATGGAGGTGATCAAGGGACCCGCCGCGACCACCCTGTACGGGACCGAGGCCGCGGGCGGCGTGATCCAGATCTTCACCAAGCGCGGCGTCGCCGGGGCGCCTGCGTGGACGGCGTCGATCGAGCAGGGCGTCAGCGTGATGGGGCACCAGGGACCCGGCCCCGACGTCAACCCGTCGGGCCTCTTCCTCAACACCTGCCGCGATCCCGGCATGCTCAACCACCAGACCGGCCAGACCGGCGTGGACGAGCCGGGCTGCCCCGAGAGCGGAAGCTGGTTCAGGAACGCCCACCACCAGGTCTACAACCTGAGCGTGCGGGGCGGGGGCGAGACGGCGACCTACTTCGTGTCCGGCCAGTACGGCGACAGGCAGGGTGCGGTCGCTCCGCAGGGCGCGGACAACTACAACGTGCGGGCCAACATCTCGTTCCAGCCTGCCGACGGGCTGAACATTCAGCTGAACAGCACGTACGCGCGGCGGAACATCACCTGGATCCCCAACGGCAACAACGCGTCGGGGCTCTACCTGAACGTGCTGCGCGGAACCGCCGGCTACACGCCGGGCAACGACGATTCGCTGGTGCTGGAGAACCAGATCTTCACGCACCTCGACCAGTACGTGACCGGACTGGCCGTCAGCTGGGCGCCCAACAGCCTGTTCTCGCACAGGATGAACGTGGGGATCGACTACACCTCGTCCGACTTCATCGACTTCAAGGGGTGGGGCTTCTACGAGGAGTCCACCGGCGACCGCGAGATCGACCAGCAGTTCGACCGGAACCTGACCTTCGACTACAGCGGCACCTTCGACTACAGCCCGTTCGAGAACATCACCTCCAACCTGTCCTTCGGCGGACAGGTGTACGAGGAGTTCAACTACGTGCTCAACGGCTTCGACGAGCTGTTCGCCGGACCCGGCGAGCAGGTGCTGGGCGGCGGCAACAACCCGCGCGTGTTCGAGGGACGCACCACCTTCCGCAACGGCGGCTTCTTCGTTCAGGAAATGCTGGGGCTCAACGACAAGCTCTTCCTGACCGCCGGCATGCGCTGGGACGGCTTCAGCACCTTCGGCGAGGGCTTCGGCCTGGCCGCGTATCCCAAGCTGCAGGCCGCCTACACCATTTCGGACGAGGACTTCTTCCCCTTCGACTTCGCCGAGACGTTCAAGCTGCGGGCGGCGTGGGGCGAGTCCGGCAAGGCGCCGGGGGCCTTCGACGCCAAGCGCATCTACGAAGCGGTCTCGGCCGACGAGCAGGTGCCCGCGGTGATCATCGCGAACCTGGGGAACGCCGATCTCGGCCCCGAGGTCTCGTCCGAGCTGGAGTACGGCGTGGACGCGTCCTTCCTGAACGGTCGCGTGAGCGTGGAGTTCACCGCGTACGACCAGACCACCCGCGACGCGCTGATCGGCGTGCAGGAGGCGCCGTCGGGCGGCACCGAAGAGGCGACCCTGCGCAACCTGGGCGAAGTCAAGAACTGGGGAACCGAAACGCTCGTCAACTTCGTTCCTGTCCGGACCGCGGACATCGAGTGGGACGTCGGCATCAACTTCAGCACCAACGACAGCGAGATCACCGATCTCGGCCCGCTCGAGAACCTGGGCACGACCCGGCAGCTGGGGCTCCCGCTGTGGATTCAGTGGGACGACATCATCCAGAACCCCGACGCCATCGGCGAGCTGCCCGACTACGAAAAGGGCTACATCGGCAACCTCTTCCCCACGCAGACCGTCGGGCTGAACACCAGGCTCACGCTCTGGCGCTCGCTGACGATCGACGTGGTCGGCGAAGGCCAGTACGGGATGGTGCGGCCCATCGGGATCGCCTTCCAGAACGTGCGCAGGCGCGTGTGGCCCGGCGACGGGTGCCCCGCCATTCAGGAGCAGTACTACTCGCTGAGCGGGTCGGGGGCTTCGCGCGTTGCCACGATGGGGCTGCCGGCGTCGGACATCGCCCGCTGCATCGGGCCCTACTCGGACCAGGGCATGTGGACGGATCCGGCCGACTTCTTCAAGCTCCGCTCGGCTTCGGTCACGTACCGCCTGCCCGACGGCATGGTGCCGGGCGCGCGCAGCGCCCAGATCGGAATCGCCGGGAAGAACCTGTGGACCCGGACCGACTACCGCGGTCTCGACCCGGAGGCCAACGACAACGGATTCGGGGACTCGACGCCAAACGAGTACTACAACATGGCGCCGCCCAGAATCCTGATCCTGAATCTCTCCTTGAACTTCTGACGGGGAGAAGAAAACAATGATCAGCAACAGACAAGCTGGAAGAGCGGGCTTCGGGGTCGTCGCGGCCTTTCTTGCGACGCTGGTCCTGACCGGCTGCGACCTCGAGGTCCTGAATCCGGGGTCGATCCTGGACGAGGACCTCACCACGAGAGACCTCATGCCGATCCTCGTTTCGGGGGTTTCGGCCGAGTTCAACGACATCGGCGACCTGTACGCCTTCGATGTCGCGCGCCTGACCGAGGATCTGGCCGGCACGGGGAGCTACTTCTCGACCGGGCAGTACCGGAGGGGCGTGTTCGACAACCTGAACTCCGAAGGGCACTGGGAGCAGACGCACGAGGCGGCGTGGGCCGCCGGTGGCGCCTGGGAACGCCTTCAGCAGGTGTTGGAGGGCGAAGCGAACAGCTATGACGGCTCTGCGCGCCTCTTCCTGCTGATGGGCATGGCGCACCGCATCCTGGGCGAGAACTTCTGCGACGTGGTGTACGACAAGGGGCCGCTGCAGCCGCGCGAAGCCTCGTTCGACAGCGCGCTCGTGGCGCTCAATCAGGCGGTCACCATCGGTGGCGCAGCCGGCGCGAGCGACTTCGTGACTGCCGCGCACGGCGGGATCGCACAGGCCAACGTGGGCCTGGGCAACTGGTCGGCGGCGGTGCAGGCCGCGTCGCAGGTGCCGACCGACTTCGTGCACTCCGCCATCTACAACCTGAACGCGAACAGCAACACGGTGTGGAACGAGTCGTGGGGCCGAGCCGAAGTGGGCTTGTGGGCCACGCCCGCCCAGACGGTTTTCGACGGCGACCCGCGTGCACCCTACACGATTTGCGGTGCCTGGGACGACCCCAGCGGGCCCTCGTGGGGCGAGGTGACGCCCACCGGTGCGTGCACCGGCCAGGGCAGCGGCGCGCACCAGGGCGCGGACGGACTGACTGCGCACTACCGGCAGGACAAGTACAACGAGTCCGGCAGCGACATTCCGATCGTGTCCGGCGCAGAGATGCGGCTCATCGAAGCCGAGGCCGCGCTGTTGAGCGGCGACCTGGCGACGTTCACGGCCAAGGTCAACGAGGTGCGCGAGTTCTACGGAGCGGACCCGATCGAGCAGCCCGCTTCGGCGGGCGCGCTGGAGTTCCCCAACGCCCAGGACGACGCCTGGTCGATTCTGGACGGCGAGCGCTACCTGACGATGTGGATCGAGGGTCGGCGGCTGTTCGACCTGGATCGCTGGCAGCACCCGTTCCTGCAGGGCGGGACCATTATCGGCCCGGGCGCAGAGCCGCGCGTGTCGTGCATGCCCGTCCCGGAGATCGAGTGCACGCTCAACCCCGAGATCCAGAACTCGTCGGTGTGCACCTAGCGCGGCTACGCACCGCCTAGGCGACCAGCGCCCCCGCCGGCCCCCGGGCCGGCGGGGGCTTTTCGCGCGGGCCCGGCGGGGCTCGACGGGCCGACGCGGCCTTTCGCCCGCGCCGCCCCGTCGCCCCCCTACCCCGAGCTCCCGATCGGCACCCCGTCCTGCGACTTGCCGGTCACCAGCAGCGAGATGACGATCGAGGCCGCCATGATCACGCCCGCCACGATGATCGAGCTGCGGTTCCCGTCCAGCTCCCGGACCATCACCTCGCTCACGTCCGCGATGGGGAAGGTCACCGTTGTGGTCTGCCCGTGCTCGGCCTCGCCCGGGGCGTGCACGACGCCCACGATCAACAGGCTAGTCTCGGTCCAGCGCGTGTCGTGGACTTCCGAGAACTCGAACGTCTCGCTGTCCGGCCCCTCTCCCAGCACGACCCCGCGCACGGTCATCCCGGCCCGGGCGCCGGGCTCGGGAACCGGCATCCTCTGCACCGACATGCAGCTCGATGCGGTGAACGCGACCAGCACGGCGGCGGCCAGACCAGCGGCGGGCTTTCTCAAGATGGTCCTCTCCGTCTATCTTCGGGGTTGCGGTTCGCCAACGGTACGGCGACCGGAGGTGTCGGTTTGAAGTAACGAAGTCGGCCGACATCTGGCAATCGCCCCGCCCGGGGCGGCAGGAGAGACGAGCGAGACCAGGATGCTGACGCGAGGCCCTTCATCGGTGGTGCTGGCGGCTGCGGTCCTTTCGGCGGCGTGCGCGTCGTCTGGAGAGTCCAGCGGCCCCGGCCGCTCGCGCGACCTGATCACTCAGGAAGAGCTGATGGCCGTGCCCCACAGCACAGTCTACGAAGCCGTGCGGGCGCTTCGCCCCCGGTGGCTGCAGGCCCGCAGCGGCGCGTCTCTCCGCAGCGCCCAGCGCCAGACCGCCCAGGTCTACATCGATGGACAGCTTCGGGGCGGACTGGGCGAGATGTGGAATCTGCTGCCAACCGACGTGCAGGAAATCCGCTACATGAGCGCGTCCGACGCCACCACCCGATTCGGCACCAACCACATCGGCGGCGCCATCGTAATCACAACCAGGCGCGGATAGCCCAGCGCCGCTGACGCAGGCACGAACTTGCTGACCCGAACCCCCCATGCTGCCGGGAAGGCGTTCGCGCGCCTTGCCCTGATCGCCCTGTTCGCGGGGCCCGTCCACCACTTGTCCGCCCAGGAACAGGGAGAGGCCAACGGCAGTCGCGTCGGCGTCTTCCTCGACTGCGCGAGCCGCTTCTGCAACCTCACCTACTTCCGCACCGAGCTCCCCTGGGTGAACTGGGTGCGCATCCCCGAGGGCGCGGACGTTCACCTGATCATGACCAGCCAGGCGACGGGCTCGGGCGGGCGCGAGTACCAGTTCGACTTCATCGGCAACGGCGACTTCGACTACGAGGAGCGGCTGGCCCACTCGGCGTCGCCCACCGATACGGAACGCGAGACGCTCGACGCGGTGGCGCACACCCTCGGGGTGGGACTGCTCCACTTCGCCACAACGAACGGCTTCGTCGAGTCCGCCGACGGCTTCCAGGAGATCGCCGACGCGCTCGACATCCAGTCCGAAGAGATGGACCCCGGCGAGCGTGTGGTCGCGGTCCAGGAGGTCGAGGACCCGTGGGACTTCTGGGTGTTCCGGCTGGGCGGGCGCAGCGAGCTCGACGGCGAGCAGACCCGCCAGACCCGGAGGATCGACGGCAACTTCAGCGCGTCGCGCGTGACGCCCACCTGGAAGATGAACTTCCGCGGCAACGTGAACTACAACCAGCGCGAGATCGACCTCTCCGACGGCTCCAAGTTCGTCGACTCGAGGACCGACTGGGGGTTCAGCGAGCTGATCGCCTATTCGCTCGCCGACCACTGGTCGATCGGCCTCGAGGGCGAGATGCGCAGGATCGTTCGCTTCAATCAGGAGTTCCGCGCCGAGATCACCCCGGCGCTCGAGTACAGCTTCTTCCCCTACGAAGAGGCGACCCGGCGGGCGCTGACGATCTTCTACCAGATCGGTCCGGCCTACCGGCGCTACATCGAAGAGACGGTATTCGGCCAGACGGCGGAAACCCGCTGGGAACAGTCCCTCGAGTTCGAGCTGTCGCAGCGGCAGCAGTGGGGCGACGCGTCGATCAGCATGACCGGCTCGCACTTCCTCCACGACATCGGCCTCTACAACGTGCGGCTGGGGGGCGACATCGACTTCCGCATCGCCAGGGGCCTGAGCATCAACGCCGAGGGCAACATCTCCTGGGTCAACGACCAGATCTACCTGTCCGCCGACGGCGCGACCGACGCCGAAGCGCTGCTCAACCTCCAGCAGCGCTCCCAGGACTTCAACTACTCGCTGCAGTTGGGCTTTTCGTTCCAGTTCGGGTCGATCTACAACAACGTCGTGAACAACCGCTTCCAGGGCGGCGGCGGCTGGTGGTGGTTCCGCTGAGCGAATTACATTATGATGTATACATCATGATGACCCGAACTCAACTGTCATTCGAGCGCGAAATGCTCCGAGAGGCGCGAGACCGAGCGGGCGAGCTGGGGATTTCCCTCGCCGAATACGTGCGGCGGCTGGTGGCGGCGGATCTTGAGGGAGACCAGCCCTCGGTCGACCCGAGCTCGGTCTTCGACCTCGGTTCCTCTGGGGGCTCCGACATAGCCCGCGACAAGGACTCGATGCTGCGCCGAGCGTTCGCTGGGTTGGGTGAGTGAGCCTCTTCGTCGACACGTCGGTCTGGTACGCCGCGGCCGACGTTTCCGACGTTAGCAATGTTCGCGCCCGCGAAATACTGAGCGCGGGCGACCGGTTGGTCACCACCGATCATGTACTGGTCGAAAGCTGGACCCTGCTGCGGTACCGCATTCACCGAGCAGCCGCCGAGGCCTTCTGGGATGGGCTTCGAAGCGGGGTAGCCAGAATCGAATGGGTGGGCGGTCCCGATCTCGAGGCTGCATGGTCCATGGGACGCGCCTTCCCGGATCAGGATTTTTCCCTCGTGGACCGAACCAGCTTTGCCGTGATGCAGCGCCTGCGGATATGCCGCGCCGCCTCATTCGACAACGACTTCGCGATCTACCGTTTTGGACCGGCCCGCACCCGCGCCTTTCAGGTGATCCGCTGAGCGCGTTCGCCGGGTTGGGTTCTACACCACCATCCCCATCCGCCTCAGCGCCAGCTTGATCCGCTCCAGCTGCTCGCGCTGGGTGGTGGTCGGGGGGTGGAGCGTGCCCTGACGCACGCCGCCGCCGTTGATCGCGCTGTAGAGCTGCATCAGGGCGCGGCGGTGCTGGGCCGCGTCGCCGCCCACGCCCTCCAGCCGGCGGTTCAGGTCGAGGACCTCTAGCAGGAACGCTTCCCGGTCGCGGTAGTCCTTGGCGGTCAGAGGCAGGTCGGGATCGCCTTCGACGGCGACGTGCCGAGTGCGCACCATGCCGCGGGCCGACAGCTCGAACGCGTAGACGCCCGGCGAGACGAAGGGCCCGCGCATCTCGAGCGGGCGGGGCACCACGGTGGCGTCGTGGGGCGCCCATTGGGGCGGGTCGGTCGACGGGAGGCCGTGGCGCAGGTCCCAGTTCACCCTGTGCAGTCCCGGCTCCGACGGCACGCCCATGACCCGCACGACCTCGCCGGCGCCGTTGCGGACGGTGAGCGTGGCGGGCCCGGAGCCGGGGCCGAGACGGTAGGTGACGGCCGTGCCGTCGACGGGGTTCTCGCCCATGAACGCGGCCTGGGCGCGGTACGAGGTGTCCTTCCAGTAGTTCATGATCGTGCCGGAGCGCGGCTCGAAGAGCGCTGCCGCGTCGGCCACGGCGGCGCCGTAGTCGGCCAGCGGGCCCACGTCGTCGACGACGATGATGGAGCGGCCGTGCGTGCCCAGCACCAGGTCCTTCTCGCGCGGGTGGACGACCATGTCGTCGTAGGCGGTGGTGGGCAGGTTGGGGAAGCGCGCCCACGATTCGCCCCGGTCGGTGCTGGCGAAAACGTGGTGCTCGGTGCCGATGAAGAGCACCGCCGGGTTGTCGGGGTGGGCGACGATCACGTTGATCGAACCGGACGGGAGATCGTCGTGCAGGGGCGTCCAGCGCGCGCCGAACGCCTCGGCGCGGTACGCGTAGGGGGCGAAGTCGCCGTCGCGGTGCGCGTCGAAGGTGACGTATGCGGTGCCGGGCGCCTCGGCGGACGCGAGGACGCGGCTGACGTAGGCGCCGTCGGGGAGGCCGGGGGCGCCGCCCGAGACCTCGTTCCAGCTGCGGCCTCCGTCGCGCGAGACCTGCACGTTGCCGTCGTCGGTGCCAACCCAGAGCACCGCCGGGTCGAGCGGCGACTCGGCGATGGTGACGATCTCGCCGTACGACGAGGTGCCGTCGTTGCGCGACAGCGCGATGTCGGCGCCGCGAACCCCCATGATCTCGAGCGCGTCGCGGTCGCGCTGCCTGGTCAGGTCCTCGGTGCGGACGAAGCTGTCGCCCCGGTCGCGGGATATGAACAGCCTGTTGCCGCCAAGGTAGACGGTGTTGGGGTCGTGCCGCGAAATCAGGCTCGGGCTTGCCCAGTCCCAGCGATACGGCTCCTCGCCTTCGGGCGCGGAGAGGCGGAGGCTCATCATGTCGCCGGTCTCGTTGTCAAAGCGAGTCCACGAACCGTTCTGGGCGTTGATGTAGATCGTGCGCCCGTCCGGGTCGGCCTGCTGGTACATGCCGTCGCCGAAGCCGCTCTGGCGCCACTCGTCGTCGACGATGCCCTCCCACGAGCGGGTTGCCGACGGGCCCATCCACGAGTGGTTGTCCTGCATGCCGCCGTAGATCCAGTAGGGGTCGCGGTTGTCGACGGTGATCGCGTAGAATTGCCCGATCGGGATGTTGTGGATGCGGCGGAAGGTGGCGCCCCTGTCATACGTCTCGTGCAAGCCGGCGTCGCCGGCCAGGTAGAAGTGGTCTGGGTTGCCGGGATTGATCCACATGGAGTGCTGGTCCGCGTGCACGCCCACGTCGTAGGTGGGGCGCTCGGCGATCTCGGTGAAGGTGCGCCCGCCGTCCTCGCTTCGGTGCGACGACGTGGCCAGCGTGTACACGCGGTTCTCGTCGGTCGGGTCGATGAAGACGTGCGAGTAGTACATTGGCCGGATGTTCTGGTCGCTCACCTTCTCCCAGCTCTCGCCGCCGTCCTCGCTGCGATACCCGCCCGACTCGGTGGCGTGCTGCACCAGGGCGTTCAGGACCTGCGGGTTGGTCGGCGCAAGCGCGATGCCGATGCGGCCCTTGTCGCCCTCGGGCAGGCCGTTGGAAAGCTCGCGCCACGTGTCGCCGCCGTCGGCGGTCTTGTACACGCCGCTCCCGGGCCCGCCCCCGTTGAAGCCCCAGGTGCGACGCTGGCGCTGGTACATGGCCGCGTACAGGACGTCGGGGTTCGAGGGGTCGATCGCCAGGTCGATCGCGCCGGTGTGCTCGTCGATGAACAGCACCCGCTCCCAGTCCCGCCCGCCGTTGCGCGAGCGGTAGACGCCCCGCTCGGGCGTGGAGCGCCACAGGTTGCCCAGCGCGGCCACGTACACGACGTCGGGATCGTCGGGGTGCACCTGAACGCGTCCCGTGTGGCGCGTCTCGTCGAGGCCGAGGTGCCGCCAGGTCGCGCCCGCGTCGTCCGAGCGGTAGACGCCGTTGCCCCACGACGTGCTCTGCCGGTTCTGCTGTTCGCCCGTGCCCGCGTACAGGATGTCGGGGTTCGACGGCGCGATCGCCAGATCGCCGAAGGTGCTGACCGGCATGTGCTCCCACAGGTTGGTCCAGGTGATGCCGCGGTTGACGCTCTTCCAGAGCCCGCCCGACGCCGAGGCGATGTAGACCGTCGACGGATCGTGGGGCAGCGCCTCGACGTCGTGGATGCGTCCGCCGGTCAGCGCGGGGCCCACGTGCCGTGGGGCGAAGGCGGCCAGCTCGGCCGACGTGATCGCCTGCTGGGCGGCCAGGGGCGCCGGGGCAGCGGGGGCCGCCGAAGCGGCGAGGGCAAACACCGCGAGCGCGCGGAGGGCGGAAGCGCGGACGGCGAGTGCGCGGAAGGCGACGGTGCGGAAGGCGAGTGCGGGGACCGCGGAAGCGCGGACGGCGAGCGCGACAGGGGCTTGGCTCCGGCTGGTCATGGTGTGGGGTCTCCTGGCGGGTGGTCGGTGGTCTTCAGGCATTCGGCGCGTGCTGCGCGGCCACCGCCTCGCGCACCGCCCTTAGCACGGCCGCAGGCATGTCCTCGGCCCGCAGCATCCAGTCGAGATAGTCCGGGTGGGCGGCAGCGACGTCGGAGAGGAGCGCGCCCGTGTGCTTCCCGCGCCGGAACACGAGCCCGCCGCGCGCGGTCTCGAACCAGCGGTCGAACTCGCTCACGTACGGGCCCATCTCGTCGCAGTAGGCGTGCAGCCCGTCCATGTCGCGGGGCAGGTGGCCGTAGCGCGCCAGCTGGGCGGCTAGAACGTCGGCGGTCGTGCGGATGTCGCCGAGCGCGCTGTGGGCGTCCTGATGGTCGCGGCCCAGGTAGAAGCGCGCCGCGGCCGACAGGTCGCGCGGCTCCTCGCGATGGAAGATCAGCTTCATGTCGATCAGCCGCCGGCCCGGCACCTCGAACTCGATCCCCGCGCGCTCGAACTCGGCCACAAGGATCGGCAGGTCGAAGCGGCGGATGTTGAAGCCGGCCAGATCGCACGGATCGAGCAGCTGCGCAAGCGACTTGGACGTGGCCTGGAAGGAGGGCTCGTCGGCCACCATCTCGTCGGTGATCCCATGGATGGCCGCCGCATCGGGCGGAATCGGAATGCCCGGGTTGTAGCGGCGCACGCGCTCGAAGACCTCGCCGTCCG
>CBDCSL010000002.1:0-59982 GCA_965221595.1 Vicinamibacterales bacterium | reverse complement strand
TGCGGATGCGCCGCCGCACCAGCCCGGCCTCCAGGTCGACCTCGTCGCCGTCGGCGAGCTCGACCACGTCGCGCGGGCGCGCCAGCGGGAGCGTCGCCGGGTCGATCCCGGCGCCGGGCAGGAACGCGGTCGCGCCGGGCGGGTCGAGCGCCATGAGCGCGGGGAACATGGTCAGCCCCGGCATCATCTCGGGGTGCGGCCACGCGCCGCCGCCCGCGTTAATGCCACGATGGTGCTCGTGGCCGGCCATCGCCATCTCGCCCGCAGCGCCTGCGGCCCCGGCCCCCCCGGCCCCCCCCGCCTCACCGGCGCCCCCCGCTTCCCCGCCGCCCCCCGCGCCCGGCCCCGTGGCGCCCAGCAGGTACTCCTGCATGTCGGGCGGCGACATGCGGGCGCTGGGAGACGTGGCGCGCAGCAGCAGGCGCCCCTCCCACTCGGGCGCGTCCGGGCGCGCCTCGGCCGTGATCAGGAACATGAACTTGTTCAGGCTGACCTCGCCGATGCTCTGCGTCCCGTTCGACACGGGACCGATCCGGCGGACCTCGTCGAAGAGCGGCGTTGCCAGCCACGCGACAATGTGGTTGTAGTCGCCCAGCTGAGCGGGGTCGGGGAGCCCGTCGAGCGTAAGGATCCCTTCGTAGCGGTGGTTGCCCGCGGCATTGACGGCCACCCCGAACGGCGTGTGCGGGGTGCGCAGCTCGACGCGGCCCGACATGTATTCCAGCCCGGGCCGCGCGGTGAGGAACACGCAGTACAGATCGCGGCTCGGCGCAAGCGTCGCGCCCGGGGGCGGGGGCGTCTCGTCGCAGGGAGACGCCACGGCGGGCGCGGCGGTCTGGCCCGCGCCGGGGAATGGAGCCGCCAGCATGGCAAGCGTGGCCAGCGCCGCCCGCGTGGCCAGCGAGACCATCGCCGCCCGCGAGCCCATTGCCACCGCCGCCACCGCCGCCAGCCCGAAACTAAGCTTGTCGTGTCGCATGCTCTCATTATCCAAGGGTGACCCAAACGGCGCAACGGGCCCGGCGCCCCGCACGGACGCTGGGCACGCCCCCCCCCCCTGTACAATCGGCCCCGGAGGCGCTATGATAAAGATCTGTGGGGGGGAACGCAGCGCCAAAGCGCTCGGAAGGGAGCCATGCGCAGATGCCGGGACTTCGCGAGGGGGCAGAAAACGGGAAGCGCGCCGACGAAGGCGGGGCGGCCGAACCCGACATCCTTCTCATCGGCTGCGTCAAGGGCAAGCTGGAGTGGGCCAGCCGCGTGGCCGCCAAGGACCTCTACGTTTCCGCCCTCTGGCGCTGCCGCCGCAAGTACGCCGAGCAGTCCGGCATCCCCTGGTTCATCCTCAGCGCCAAGTACGGTCTGGTCAATCCCGAAACCCGAATCGCGTGGTACGATCTCTCTCTCGGAGACCAGCCGGCGGCCCAGCGGCGCGCCTGGTCGTCAAGAGTCGTCGACGCTCTTGTAGGCAAGTATCCTTCGGTTGAAGGAAAGATCGTCGAAGTCCACGCCGGGAAGGACTACGTCGACTACGGCCTCGAAACCGGGCTCACCGACGCGGGAATGGTCGTGCAGAGGCCGCTGCTGGGAATCCCGATCGGTCGCCACCTCGGCTGGTACCGCGAGAGGGGCGCTGGCGAAGACTAGCAGCCCCCTACCGTATGGCACGCATGGCTAAACGGGATGGCTGAGCGGAAGAGCTACCACATGTCGCCCGACGAGTTCCGGCGGCATGGCCGGGCGGTCATCGACTGGATCGCCGACTACCACGAGAACATCGCCCGTCACCCGGTTCTGTCCCGGGCAAAGCCGGGCGAGATCGCCGATTCGCTGGACAGCCAGGTCCCCGAGCGCGGCGAGGACTTCGCCGACATCCTCCAGGACGCCACCGAGCGCATCCTGCCCGGCACCACCCACTGGCAGTCGCCCGGGTTCCACGCCTACTTCCCCAGCAACAACTCGGGGCCCTCGATCCTGGGCGAGCTGCTGGCGGCGGGTCTAGGCGTGCAGGGCATGCTTTGGTCGACCGGTCCCGCCTGCACCGAAGTCGAGACCCGTGTGCTCGACATGCTTGCCGACCTGCTGGGCCTCCCCGACGCGTACCGCTCCACCGGCGCAGGCGGCGGGGTCATCCAGGACTCCGCGTCGAGCGCGGTGCTGTGCGCGCTGATCGCGGCGCGCGAGCGCGATTCCGGGCAGCGCACCAATCAACGCGGCTGCGACGGCACCCAGGTCGCCTACTGCTCGACGCAGGCGCACTCGTCGCTCGAGAAGGCCATGGGCGTCGCCGGCCTCGGGCGCGCCAACCTGCGCCAGGTCGAGGTCGACGAGCGCTTCGCCCTGGACCCGGCCAGGCTGGCGGCGCAGATCAGGGCCGACCGGGAGCGCGGGCTGAGGCCCGTCTTCGCCATGGCCACCATGGGCACCACCTCGTCCAACGCGATCGACCCCATCGCCGCCATCGGCAGAGTCTGCCGCGACGAGGGTCTCTGGTTCCACGTCGACGCGGCCATGTCGGGCACGGCGGCGATCTGCCCCGAACACCGCCATCTCCACGACGGGATCGAGTTCGCGGACAGCTACTGCTTCAATCCGCACAAGTGGATGTTCACAAACTTCGATTGCAGCTGCTTCTGGGTGGCCGACCGCGCGGCGTTGATCGGCGCGCTGTCGATACTGCCGGAGTACCTGGCGAACGAGGCGACCCAAAGCGGCGCCGTGTTCGACTACCGCGACTGGCAGGTGCCGCTGGGGCGCCGCTTCCGCGCGCTCAAGCTCTGGTTCGTGCTGCGCTACTACGGCGTCGAGGGCCTGCGCCACCACATTCGTCGGCACATCGAGCTGGCCCAGCGCCTGGCCGAGTGGATCGAGGCCGATCCCGACTTCGATCTGGTGGCCCCGGCGCCGCTCAATCTGGTGTGCTTTCGCCACCGGGGCGGCGACGAGCTCAACGAGCGCATCATGGCGCAGGTCAACGGCGGCGGCGACGTGTTCCTGTCCCACACCAGGCTGAACGGCCGCTTCGTGCTGCGGCTGTGCGTCGGCCAGTCGCAGACCGAGGCGGAACACGTCGAAGTGGCGTGGCGGCGGATCGTCGCCGCGGCCAGGGACGCCCGAGCGCGCGGACCATAACCGGGCGCGGCGGAACCCTGCCAGCCGCCCCTCGGCGCCCTACAGCCCGCCCCTCGGCGCCCTACAGCCCGGCCTGCTCCTTCACGTGCTGCGCCACTTCGAGGTGCGTCGCGAACCACACGTCGTCGTGGCTCTTGATGTACTGGATGAGCTCTTCCAGGATGACGATGCGCGAGCGGTGGCCGATCACGTGCGGGTGCATGGTGAGCAGGAACATGGTGCCTTCGGCGTACGCGCCGTCGAAGTCGTCCTTCCAGACCTGGAGCACGTCGCGCGGGTTCGAGTAGCTCGCGCCGCGTGGGTTGAGGACCGGCGCGTCGTCCATGATCCACTCGACCGGCAGCTCGACCATGCCGGTCGGCTCGCCGTTGGCGTTGATCTCGTACGGGCGGTCGTCGGCCATGAGCGACGAGTCGTACAGGAAGCCCATCTCGCGAATGATGTCGAGCGTGTTCGGGCTGAAGTTCCAGGACGGGGCGCGGTAGCCGAGCGGGCGCACGCCGGTGGCGTCGGTCATGTAGTCCACGGCCCGCTGCAGCAGGGCGCGCTCGGTTTCGGCGTCAAGGCTGGAGTTGAGTTCGTGGATCCACCCGTGGATGCCGAATTCGTGGTGGCCGGCCGCCTGGATGACGCCGATCTGGTCGGGGTTGAGGACAAGGCTGACGGCGGGAACGAAGAACGACGCCGGGACGCCCTCGTGGTCGAGGAGGTCGACGACGCGGGGGAGCGCGACGCGGGCGCCGTACTGTCCCTGCGACAGGGAGCCGACGGTGGCGTCGCCGTAGCGCAGACCGAGGACGGTCTCGTTGTCAACGTCGAAGGACAGGAGGACGGCGACGCGCGCGCCGCCCGGCCATGCGTCGGGCTGGAGGCTGCGCCCCGCGCGCACCGCGTTGACGGTCTCCACGACGCGTTCGTCGGACCAGAGCCAGCCAGGTTCGTTCTCTGCACTCTCCGGGGGGGCGGGCTGGCAACCCCACGCGACGAGCGCCGCCGCGACGAGGACGCCGCGCTTGTTCACTCTACCATCTTCCATAGGACGATTCCTCCGGCCTGTTTGCCGATTTGTGCGGACGCGACGCGGGCGCCTGCCGCAATGTCGATGACTTCCACGGTGCCCGGATCGCCTCCGATGCCTTCGACGGTGACGATGGCGTAGCGACCATCCGGGGTGGCGACCACGCCGTGCGTGACGGGGATTAGCGAGTCGATTAGGTGAAGCGGCTTGCCTGTTGCCACGTCGTAGATGGCGAGCTTTGCGCTGGTTTTGAGGGTGGCGAGAAGCTTTGTGCCGTCTGGCGTTAGGGCCAGGTTGTAGGGGCCGCCCGGGGCATCGATGCGGCGGGTTACGCGCCACGAGCGCACGTCGACTTCGAGGATTTGGTTGCCGCGGTTGCACGGGACGAACACGCGGCTGCCGTCCGGATGCGGCGTGGTCCAGGTGGGCGAGCAGTGGGCGCCGGCGGGCGGGGGCATGGCCATGTGGCCGGGCGTCGGGGCGTGGACGGGTTCGTTGGCGACAAGGTCGAGGCGCCGGGTCACGTCGAGGGTGGCGCCGTCGATTTCGACGAGCTGGTTGTCCATCATGCACGCCGAATAGTGCTTCGAGCCGTCGGCGTTGAAGCGGGAGCCGTGCGGCATTGTGCAGGTGACAACGTCGGCGATCGGGAACATTGTCTCGAGGTCGACGATTGTGACGGTCGAGGGGACGTGGTCGCCGTGGAAATTTGCGTTGACGGCGAGCGCGAGGGCGCCGTGGGGCGGGACGGCGATCGTCGCGGGGAAGAGGCCGAGGTCGGCGACCCCCACGATGGTGTCCGACCCGGTCTCGTACTTGATCAGGCGGCCATTGGGAAAGCCGTGGCCCAGGGTGAGGTACCAGTGTTCGCCCGCCGGGTCGATGGCGAGGCCGTGCGGGGCCTCGATTTCGGCGGCGAGCCACCCGGTGGCGATCGTCTTTTCCACGACGAGCTCGCCGCCGGCGTCGTACCGGAGCAGCGCGACCTCGTCTTCGGACTCGGCGGCGACGTAGGCCCAGTAGGACTGTGCGGCGGCCTTGTGCGGCGGCGCGAAGGCGGCGACAGCGGCGAGCCCGGCCAACGCGGCGCGCCCGGCGACGGCGGCGAGCCCGGGCAACTCTGCGCGCCCGGCCAACGCGGCGCGCCCGGCGAGGACGGCCACCCTCACGGCACCAGCGTGCGGCGCGGCTGCAGCTTGACCGTCCACATGCCCGAGAAGTACTCGGAGAAGAACAGGTTGCCCTTGTGCATCTGCGGCCCCCAGGTGAAGGGCGCGTTGGCCACAAAGCCGTCGGGATCGTACGCCTTGTACACGGCGATCTCGCGGCCCTGGTGGTACAAGTTGCCCTTGAGCTCGCCCGAAATGTCGAGCACGCGCAGGCCGCCCTGGTAGAAGGCCGCGTAGAGGCGGTCGTCCTCGATCCACATGTTGTGCGATCCGGCCTCGGGGATCTCGTAGCGCGCCACCTCTTCGGGATTCTCCGGGTCGGTGAAGTCCACAACATGGATGTAGCCGGTCATGAACTCGGGCGTGCGTCCGTCCTCCTGGCCGTCGAAGGCGGGCGCCCCGATCTCGTCGCCCATGAAGATGTAGAACCTGCCCGTCGGGCTCAGGTACGGGAAGGCGGCGTGCGTGGCCCCGCCGATGTCGCGGAAGCGCGCGATCTCGACCGGGTTGGACGGGCTGCCGCCGCGGTCGCCGCCGCCCACGTCGATCACCGCCACGCCGTCGTTCCAGTTCGACGTGTAGGCAATTCCGTCCACAATCCAGATGTCGTGGATGGCGTGGCCCGGCGTGTCGAGCTCGAAGCGGCCCACGCGGTGGGGGTTGGCCGGGTCGGCGATGTTGATGACGTCGAAGCGGGTGCCGTTGTTGACCGCGTAGACGTGGTCGTCGTGGATGAAGAGGTTGTGCACGCCGCCCGTCAGCTCGTCGTCGTAGGTCGAGACGACGCGAATGTTGCGGGGGTCGGTGCAGTCGACGATCACAATCCCGTTGCGCCGGTTGGACGCGCCCTCGCGCGAGATGACGCAGAGCTCGCCGTCTTCCGACACCTTGACGTCGTTGGTGGTGCGGGCGTCGACGATGAGCGAATCGGTCAGCACGGGGCTTGCCGGGTCGGTCACGTCCCACCAGTACGTGCTGCCGTGCCCGCTGTGTGTGCCGGTGATCGCGTAGTCGCGGCCATCGACGCCCTCCCACACCCACAGGTCCGACGTGGCGACGTTGCTAACCGGCGCGTGGCCGACCAGCTCCACCTCTTCGGCGACGTGCCGGGGCAGGATCTCGACGGTGGCGTGGGCCGTGCGGCCCGGGACGCTGGCCGTGACCGTGTAGATGCCCGGCTTGTACGCCACGAAGCGCCCCCGATCGTCGACCTCGGCGGGGGGAATGTCGGCCGTGGCGACCGCGTCGGGGTCGGCGATGAGGCCGAACGTGACGGGGATGTCGTCGACGGGGCCGTCCACGCTCGTGGCGCTGGCCGCGAAGTGGATCACGTCGCCGGTGCGGCCCCGGCTCTGGCTGGCCTCGACGGCCATCGCGGCGACCGGGTTGTCCACCACCGCGTACGCGATCTCGCCGGCCACGCCCTCGGCCGAGGCCGTGAGCACCACCTGTCCCGGCGCATGGGCGGTGAAGACGCCGAAGCGGTCGACGGTCGCGACCGCCTCGTCCGACGTGCTCCACGACACCGCCGCGTCGTCGCGCGCGTCGCCCGCCTGGTCGATCACGGTGGCCTTGTGGCGCAGCGTGACCCCGGCGTAGTAGCGCCCCCCGTCCCGCGAAATCTCGACGCGGTCGAGCGGCGGGAAGGCCACGGTCACGGTCATGGCGCCGCTGATCCGCGTCGGGCCCAGCGCCCGCGCCAGCACCTCGAACTCGCCGCCCTTGAAGGCCTCGATCTCGCCCGTGGCCCGGTTCACGGCCAAGCTGCCGCGCCCGTCGCGCGAAAAGTACAGGAAGGGGACCTCGACGACGTTGCCGTCTGCGTCGTAGGCGGTGGCGGAAACGGTCGCCGTCCCGCCGACTTCGAGCGAAACGGCGGCGGGGCTGACCTCGACCCGCGCGACCTCCTGGGCCGCGAGAGGGGTCGCCTGGGCTGCTGCGGCGGCGGCGAGGGCCGCCAGCGCCGAAATCACAGGGGCGGGCCGAATCGTGATGCGTGTCTTCATGGCGTGGAGCGTCCTTGCTGCGGTGGTGGGGTGGTGCGGTGGCGCCGTGTTGCCGTGCTGCGGACTCCTACCCTACGTGCAGGCCGGCGGTCGGCGCAATCGGGCGGGCGGGGTAAGGCCCCCGAGAGTCGGCGACCCCACGGGTCATCGGCCCCGCGCAGCGGTCGACATCGCGTGGCGCACAGCGCGTTCCATCGCAGCCACCTCGTCATCGGTCAGCTCCGCGAAGTGCTTGCGCTTTCTCGCAGCGAGGCGCCCACTGTTCTGCATGCATAGGCGCACCAGCAGCGACGCCCGGCGGTCGGGCATGTCGACGATCTCGCGCACGCTACCGAGGGCCTGATCGAACACCGCGACAAAGCCGAGCTCTTCTCTCAAGTCGCGTCGTACCGAGTCCGCCACCTGATCGTACAAGTACTCGGTCATGACGGTTGCGTCGAAGTAGCGGTAGAGGTGGGCGCTGTCGCTCGTGACCACCATGCGGCGTTCAGGCCCGTCGGTCCGCCCGTCCGTCCAGTGCCAGCGAACCAGGTCAAGAAGCGGTTGCGAAAAGCTCTCGAGAACGTCGTCGTAGCGCCGACGGTCGCGCAGAATCGCTGCGGAGACCGGGAGAATGACGTCCGGCGGTCCGTAGCCCCGCTTGGCCAGCATGTGGTGCACGAGGAACCGGTGGATCCGGCCGTTGCCGTCGTCAAAGGGATGGATGAAGACGAATGCGAACGAGGCTACCGCCGCGGCGACAACGGGATCCACGCCGCCGCCGATGCGCTCGGTCATTGCGATCCATGAATCCATGAGATTGGGAACGTCTTCAGGTCGCGGACAGACAAAGTGGACCTTTTCCCGGTACCCGCCGAGCGTCTCGCCAACAAAGGTCTGGCTGTCGCGCCAGCCGTCCGACGCGTAGCGCGGATCGACGATCGCATGCTGCAGCGTCGCGAGCGCGTGCTTGTCGGAGGAATCGAATGTGGGTGCGGACTGCAGAGCGGCCACAAACCGTTCGGCCCGGCGCGCGCTCGGCGTCTCGCCCTCGAGCGCGAACGAGGAGCGTGTCTCCTTCGTGTACAGGTAGCTTACCGCCCGGGCGAGAGATTGTGGATCGTACTCTTCGGCGAGCGCGCGAGCCTCCCCGTCGAGGTCTGAATCCATCGCTGCACGCAGCTTCCGGGTCAATCTCACCGTGGGGCACAAGCCGCGTTCTCCCAAGAGGTTGTCGGCAACCCGGTGGCGTCTGGAGTTGCGCCGTGGGGCGACCACATGCCGACTCGCGTCGAGCGCCCCCACATAGTTGCCGGCGCTCGCATCGGCCAGATCCAGCGTCCTCCCGCAAAAGGTCTCGTAGAGGAACCACGCCCTGCGGCTGAACGCGCCCGTGGGCTGCTCCCGGACCCAAGCCTCGATCTCGCCTGGCTCGACCGCCTTCAGCGCGGCGATCAGCACGCCCAGGTCAAACGCCTCGTGGCGCAGCGCGAAACGGATGTGCGAGATTGCATCTGCCTGCGGCGCGTACCGCATCGGGTACCATTCCCGCGTCCGCCCGTCATGTGTTTCCGTTCGCCGGACACCGGCCACAGCGAAGCTCTCGACCGCAGGCGGAGACACCGCCAGCCCGAGCTCCCGGACCAGCCAGGCCTGCCCGATGGGCATTCGAATGGAATTGCTCACGGAGACCGACGTGGCAGAACGCTTAGAGCGGTGGCAAAACGATTAGAATCCATGAATCCAATGGTAATACGATTCCTCCAGCCCTCCCAGACCTCCTCCACCTCTTGCTCGCAGGTAAAACGCCCGGCATTTTACCCACATGTACCCAAGAATGCTGGCTCCAACGCTTCGCGACACTCGGCGCAGCGCCTCGGCGCGCGCAAGCAGGCCATCGACGGCGTGGAAGTGCTGCCGCTGGCCGACTTTCTCAACCTGCTGCCCGGCGAGCCCGGCTAGTTTCGCCCCTCGCCGACCGCGGCAGCCAGTGGCGGCCGCCCGGTCTCCGGCGTTAGCATGTTTGCCGGTGAGCAGGCGCTGCCAAGTCCCGGAACACGAGAGGAAGCCCCGAAGATGCGAAAGCAGACCCGACGTGATTTTGTATGGAATTCAGTGCGAACTGGCGGGGCGCTGGGCGTCCTGGGCGCGATCGGCCCCTTGGCCTGCGCACCCGCCGATGAAGGTGGAAGCGAGTCGCCCGGCCCGCAGCGAATCCTCGTCCTGGGTGGCACGCGCTTCATCGGTCCCTACCAGGTCAAGTACGCCCTCGATCGGGGTCACCAGGTTTCGATCTTCACGCGGGGCCGGACCGAACCGCCGTTCTTCCACGACTACTTCGAGCGCGTCGAGCACCTGATCGGCGACCGCGACAACGACCTGAGCGCGCTCGAAGGCCGCGAATGGGACGCCGTCATCGACAACTCGGCGTCGATCCCGCGCTGGGTGGCGATGACCACCGACCTGCTGCGCGGCAGCGTCGACCGCTACCTGTTCGTCTCGTCCATCTCCGCCTACGCCGACTTCGCCGCGGTGGGGATCGACGAGAGCTACCCGGTGGGCCAGCTCTCGTCGCCCGACGTCGAAAGCATGAACGAATACGGCCCCATGAAGGCAAGGTGCGAAGCGATCAACACCGAGACCTTCGCCGACGGCGCGATCAACGTCCGCCCCGGCCTGATCGTCGGCGCCGGCGACAACACCGACCGCTGGACCCACTGGCCGGTGCGCGTGGCGCGCGGCGGCGAGGTGATGGCCCCCAACTCGCCCGCCGACCCCGTGCAGAACATCGACGCCCGCGACCTGTCGGAGTGGATCGTGCGCCTGGTCGAGACCCCGGGCAACGCCGGCACCTACAACGCGACGGGCGAAGTGCAGCAGTTCGGCGACATGCTCGAAGAGATCCGCGCCGCCCTGGGCTCCGACGCCACCTTCACCTGGGTCCCGTCCGACTTCATGGAAGAGCACCAGGTCCTCCCCTGGGGCCACATGACCAACTGGGTCCCCCCCGTGGGCGAAACCGTGGGCATGAACCAGGTCTCGGTCGCGGCCGCCGTGCAGGCGGGCCTCACCTTCCGCCCCATCGGCGACACGGCCCGCGAAACCGTCGAGTGGTGGAACTCGCTGCCCGAGGAACGGCGCGCGCAGCCCCGGGCGGGCCTGCCGCCCGAGCTCGAAGCAGAGGTGCTGGCGGCCTGGGCGGCGCGGGCTGGGTAGTCAGGGTCTGTCCCACTCCTCGTCGGCAAGGCGCGTGCGGTTCAGCTCGTCGGCGCGCAGGCGCCACTGGGGCAGCCAACGGTCCAGAATCGCCCAGAATCGGTCGTTGTGCGACGGCTCCACAAGGTGGGCCATCTCGTGCACCACCACGTACTCGATGCAGGGCAGCGGCTTCTTGGCCAGTTCGGAGTTGAGCCAGATTCGGCGGGCCGTCACGTTGCAGGTTCCCCAGCGGGTTTTCATGCGTCGGATGCGCCAGTCTGCGACTTTGACGCCCAACCTGGGCTCCCACTTGGCCGCCCACGCGGGGATGTGCTCGCGGAGCCGAGCCCGGTACCACGCGTAGAGCAGCGCCTCGCGGGCGTCGCGGCCGGCTCCGGGACGAATCCGCATCTCGATCCAGGCGTTGCCCCTGAGACGCACGCCGGTCCGCCCGCGGGATTCGACCACGTCCAGCCGGTAGCGGCGGCCTTCGAAGTAATGGCTCTCGCCGGAGACGAACTCGCGCCGGGTCTCCCGCTCCTGCTTCAGGAACGCCTCTCGCTTGCGCCGAATCCACTCCAGCCGCGAGACCACTGCGAGGCGCACCGCGTCTTGGTCGAGACGCAGCGGCGCCGCGACGCGCACCCGTCCCTCCGGGGGGTGGACGCTGAGGTGGAGGTGCTTGATGTCCTTGCGGACGACCTCTACGGAGATGCCACCGACCTCCAAGCGCGTGGTGGTGGGCCGTCCTGACGCACGCTTGGTGCGATGTGCCCAGGCGCGGGCGTCAGTAGTCACCACGCGCCTCCACGATGTCGAAGATCTCCGCCGTGCTGGCCTGAAACCCCTCGACGGCCAGAGCGTCGTGAATCGCCTTCCTCACCCGCCTTCTCTTGATTCGGTTGCCGCGCCAGTCGTCCATCCGGGCCGCCCGAACGGCCCTATCGACCGCAATTGCGACGGACTCGCGACGCCGTTTCCCTTGCTCGGACACCCTTCCGTGCGACGGGTCCTGAAGGTTGCTAAAGATCGCGCGCTGGCCGGGCGTGGTAAGGGCCGACGGGTACGAAGCTTCCTCGCCATCCCGAACCCGCCGCGCCAACTCGGCCACCTCCTTCAAGTATTCCTCGTAGGCGATCGCGTCCTCGCGCCGCCGCTTGATCAACTCGTCGAGCAGGATGGACATGCGTTCGTAGTACTTCGGATTCACCGCCATCTCGTCGACGATCAGGCGGCGTACGTTGTTCTCGATGGTCTCGGCGACGGCACTCTGGTCGCGCCGGATCCCCTCGGGCAGCTCGCCCAAGGCGCCCTCGCCGCGCTTCACGAGCAGGTCGATCAGGCTCATGTCGTCGAAGGTGGATATGACCTCCGATGGGTCGGCCCGGATGTAGGCGTCGAGAAGGTGCCGCATCGCGGGCTCGAACATCTTGAGATCCACGTAGTCGCCGCTGGCCAGCTTCACCTCCTGGCGGACCTTCTCGTAGTGGCCCACTTCCTTTCGGGTGGAGCGCCGTTCGGCCTCGGTGTATCCGGCTTGGGTCATGTCGTTGGCCAAGTCCGCGTAGGCCCGCACGAACGCCGCCACAAGCCGGTAGAGCGTCAGTCGCTTGCGTTCGTTGGCTTCTAGCTGGCGTACCGCCGCGTCGCCGCTGCGCGTGCCGTCCTGGCAGAAGTACCGCAGGTAGGCCACCGTGTCTTGGGGTGGCTCTACGGGCTCGCAAAGCGCCCGAACGGCCTCGCGGGCCTCCTCCAGCCGTTCGCGCCCACGCTTTAGACGATCCGCGAGCAGGCCTTGCACATCCTCGCTGTCGTAGCCCTCGAAGGCTTGGCCCGTGTAGTCCCTGATCGCGCCCTCCAGCGATCGAAAGAGGTCCTTGTAGTCGATGATGTGGCCATATTCCTTGTCCTCGCCGTGCAAGCGGTTGACTCGGCAGATCGCCTGGAACAGACCGTGGTCCTGCATCTTCTTGTCGATGTACAGGCAGGTGGCGGGCGGCGCGTCGAACCCTGTCAGCAGCTTGTCCACGACGATCAGCAGCTTCATCTGCCCGGGCTCGTTCACGAAGCGATCCTTGACCTCGCGCTCGAACTCTTCGGCCCTGTGCATGGCCGTATCCTCGGGTTCGTCGAAGTGGTCGGCGAGCATGCGGCGGTAGACATCGTACTTGAGCAGCGCTTCGGTCGTGCCCTCCCCGGTCTCTTCGCCGGCTACGTCTCGCGCGCGCGGCTGGTACGACGTGACGATCGCGCACCGGCCCTTCAGGTCGGTTTCGCTGAAGCGCTTGAAGAAGCGGCAGGCCGCGTGGATGCTGTCCGACACGAGCATGGCGTTGCCCCGCCCGCTCTTCAGCCGGTCGCGCGTCTCCATGTCCATGAGGATGTCGTACACGATCTTGTCGATCCGGTCGCGCGAGCTTGTGACATTCCTCATGGTGCCCCAGCGCCTGCGCAGCTGCGCCTTGGCGAGGTCGCTCAAGCCCTGGGTCTTGGAATCGAACCACTGGTCGACCTTGGCCTCCGAGGTCAGGTGCTGGTCGATGTCGCGCGCCTCGTAGCGCAGGTCGAGCACCATCCTGTCGCTGATCGCCTCGTCGTACTTGTAGGTGTGGATGTATGGGCCGAAGGTCTCAATGCTGAGCCGCTTGTCGGACTTGAGCAGCGGCGTTCCCGTGAAGCCGATCAAGGTGGACTGCGGGAGCAGCGTCTTCATGGCGCGGTGGAGCTTGCCCGATTGCGTGCGGTGGCACTCGTCCACAAACACGACGATGTTCTCGGACGAAAGCGAGCGGCCCTCGAAGTGGGCGCGAAGGTCGTGCACATAGCGGTCGACGTCGCCCTCGTCCGAGCCGCCGAACTTGTGGACCAGCGAGCAGACCAGCGACTTGGCCGGATCGCCGAGCGCGTCGGCGAGGTCGGCGCCGCTCTGCGTTCGGTGAATGTCCTCGCCCACGCCACTGAAGACCCTCTCGATCTGCTGGTCCAGCTCGGTTCGGTCCGTGACGATGAGCACGCGGCCGCCGGACACGTTCTCGCGGATCCATCTCGCGAGCCACACCATGGTCAGGCTCTTCCCGCTGCCCTGGGTGTGCCATATGATCCCGCCGTCGCGCCGCATCACATGGGACTGCGCCGCCTTCACCCCGAAGTACTGGTTGTGGCGGCAGATCTTCTTGTTCCCAGCGTCGAAGACTACGAAGTCGTGGATGATCTCAAGCAGACGGTCCGGCGCGCAGAGCTGGGCAAGTTCCTGAAGAAGTTGCGATGGTGGGCTGCCCAACGGCGCGCCCGCCTGGTCCTCGGCGGGCTCCTTCCATTGCAGCCAGTGCCGCTCCCGGGTCTGGATCGTGCCGTAGCGAAGCCCTTCCGTGTCGTTGCCCGCCATCACCAGCTGCACTGTGGTGAAGAACGGCCGGATGAACTTCTTCTTCTGGTTCGCCAGATTCTGCCGGATCCCTTCCGATGCCGAAACCGTCGAGCGCTTGAGCTCGATGACGCCCAGCGCGATGCCGTTCACGTAGAGCACGAGATCGGGGCGCTTGGTGTTCCTGCCGACAACTGTGACCTCTTCGGCAATGGCGAAGTCGTTGGCCGAGGGATCGCCCCAGTCGATGAGATCGACGGTGACCGTGTTGCGCCCGACTCCGGGGCTGACCTTTGCCCCGTACCGGAGCAGGTCGTAGACCTCGCGGTTGGCATCGTACAGGCTGCGGCTTCCGCCCAGCGCGGCGGCCTGCTCAAGCTTGTCGATGGCCTTCTCGATCAGGCTCGCAGAACGGCCGCTCCGCTCAAGGAACGGGGTCAGGATCTCGCGCTCGACGTTGCGGTTGTCCTCCCGATCCCGCCAGTCGCCCAGGTAGCGGTAGCCCAGATCGCGGAAGAGCCCGACGACCCGTCGCTGCGTGTGGATCTCCCGTTCGCCGACGGGGGTCATGGGGCCTCCCGAGCGGTTGGTTCGGGACCGGAGCCGGGATCGGCGGAGGCATCCAGCACCCTCCATTGCCCGCCCTTGTCGGGGCCCACCCGCTCGATCCGCCCCTCTTCGCGCAGCTTGTCCAGTCGGTACCTGATCCTCGACACCGTGGTGCCGAGGGTGGCGGCGATCCTCTGGCGACCGGCGGATGGGTTGTTTCGGAGAAGCGCTATGATCCGGTCCGCTAGCGGCGTTTCCGGCGACTCGTCAGCGTCCCTCCCACTGATCTCGGGCTGTTTTCTGGCGGTTGTCGTCGGTTCTGGGGTAGTCTTCCGGGCTTTCTGGTGGTTTTCTGGCGGTTTTCTGGTGGTTTTCTGGCGGTCGGTCGACGATTGACCCTCGGCCCGTGTACCGCGGCCACCGGGCCGCCAGATCCTCGTCACGAAGCTTGCGCCCGCCTCGAACTCGGGCTCCGGCAGGCCCGCCTCGGCACAGCGCCGGATCATGTCCACCGTTCCGGTTCCCATCTTCTCGATGTACCGCAGCAGGTACATGGACTCGGCGATCAGCGGGTTGGCGGGCAGCGACTGGTGCGCCACGCGCAGGTGCTCCACCGTGAGCGGCGGCGGCAACCGACCGGAGTTCATGACTTCGAGCCGGTCCGCGAAGAGCATGACCTGAACGCTGCTGTTGTCCGTGTAGTCCCGGTGCGCCACCGCGTTCACAATCGCCTCGGTCACGACCTCCTTCGGGATCTCGTAGACCACGGGCGCCTGCACCGACTCTGCCCTCGTGCCTACCGACAGGGCGATCTTGCTCAGCACGAAGTCCACCGCCTGATCCACCAGCTCGAAAACCGTGCCCTTGTACACCTGGTAGGACGGAATCGGCTTGGCCACCTCCGTCCCGTGAAAGTGCGCGCACTTGATCTCGGACGAGATCAGGAAGCGCTGCGGCGCGCGGCCGAACAGCATCACGGCGGCGTTCGTGAGTCGGCCCGCATTCAGCAGATTGAGATGACTCAGCAAGTCCGCCGGGGGCGTCTCCTCCGGCAGCGGAAACTGCCGCGACCGTCGCGCCACGCGGATGAAGCGATACATGCCCTCGACATCCAAATCGTCGATGGTCGCGCCCGAGCAGTGGGCCGCGTCGAATGGTCCGAAACGCAGCAGCTCCTTGGCCTCCAGGTACTGGACCAGCGCGGAGTAGAGCCCGGCCACCAACTCCGCCGTCGTGGCAAACCGTCTGCGCACCAGACCCGCCTGGGCCTTGCGGACGAGCGCGCGCATCTGCGGGTGGCGCTCGCCTCCCGCAGCACCCTTCACGAAGATCAGCCGGTGCTTCTCGAGCTCCGTTGCGCGATTGAACTCGCGCTCGGTTGGGGAGACGCCCTCGACGTCCTCGAAGCCGTACTCCGTGCCGAACAGGCCGACGTAGATCTCGCACCGCTCGACCTCGTCAAGGTAGACCTCGTCCGGCCGCCGGTCGGAGGCGGGGACATCCTCGAAGACGAAGACCTCGAAGAAGCGCCGCATGAGCGGATCGCCACGCAGGTAGTCGCGCAGCTGCTCCCGCTCGCTCGCGAACTCGCGCTGCACGCTGCTGATGAAGATGCGGATGGGGGTCATGGGGTCGCCTCGTGCTCGGCGGCATCCTCCGGGATCGGAAGGCGTATGGCCCCGGTGAGAAGCTGCTGCATCATGCCCCGCTTGAGGTCGCGGGTCTTGTCGAGGCGGCGCTCCAAGGCGGTGATCTCGGCGTCCATGTCGGTGAGGACGGCGGCGATGGCGCGTTGCTCGGGGAGGGATTTCGGGAAGCGGATTCGAAGGTTCATCACATCAAACCGATTCACCCTCTGATGACTTCCAGTGGATCCAGTGACCGTACCCACCATGCGTTCGCGGAAAGGTCTTGAAGAACACAGGGAATGGATATACTCCCTGTCTCCCGCATCTCGCGGAGCCAAGACCAAGAATTCAGTGGATGCCACGGCGTTCCCGCCCAAGTTGTCGGGCGTCCACACTCTCGAGATCCGAGGGTTAAGTCGGGAAAGGAGAACTGAACCAGCAGGAACATGGAATTTTACACTCCGAATGTCCAAACCTGGTTCACTGACCGCCTGCTTCCCGGCATCGTACGCCGGCAGGCTGTAATGGTCGTAAACTGTATCGGCATCAGGCAAGACCTGCTCGCGGTGTAGTCGGACCACGTCCCGCAGTCGCCCCACCTCCCACTCCCCACCAAATCCCGGCAGCCGCGTCCTGCCCGACAGTAGTTGCTGCATGGTGGCCGTCTTGATGGCCCGCTTCTTCGCGACCAGCGCCTCCAGCGCCTCGATCAGGTCGTCCACATCGGTCAAGACCGCAGCGATGGCTCGCTGCTCGGCGAGGGTCGGGAGAGGGAGTAGAATCTCCGCTAGATGACTGGCGCGAATGTGGACGACGGCATCCCCTTGGGCTAGTCGCGACTTCTGCTGGGCCGCGCCGGGGGCATTCAGCAGATGCGCGAGGAACACCGGGTCCTCTCCAGACGCCCTCAATATAATGAGGTCACCACCGGCATAAGCAGGCCTGTCACCAATGTATGCAACGCAAACCCCAATTTCTTCAGGCGTCTCACCCGATCCGGCGAAAAGCAGTTCGCCTGCCTCAATCGGCAACGAACTTGCTGCTACGCTCTCCGGGATCCGCGAAACAGGCTCGGCAACATAGTTGCGATATCGCGTGTAGAGCTCACCGTAGCGAATGCAGGGGGCGCCCCTTGCGCGCAAGTCGGATCGCTTGATACCCCTGCCCTTGCGAAACGGACCAAGCGTGCCAAGCCGTTGAATGTCCCATCCACCTTCGAATCTCAGCAGTTCACGCATTCCCCGCCCCATAAGTCGGCTCACAGGCCCCGTTCGTCGGAAGGCTGGCCGGTCCGCCCGGGCGATTCACTGGAAGCGGGAGAGACCCCAGACCTTGTCTCCGGCACCGGTTGGGGCGCGGAGGCCCGAGGAAACTCCATGAGGGCCCAGGGAAAGTCGTATGAGTTCACTGGCTCCGCGCCCCTCTGGATGCACGCCTCAGCATTCCCCGTAGGTCTTCGACAAATGCGCTGAACGACTGGTCAGTCCTGCCTGCCCGATAGAGATCCATCTCCTCCACCAGCTTCGCGGCGAAATCGACACCCCCGAGCAGGAGAGGGTGCCCGCCGCTGGCTACCGCATCGGCGAGAATCTTCTTGAACACGCCGCGGTCGCACTTCCTCGCCGGAGCCTTCCGGGGTCTACACCCCACTACGCGCTCGAACGACCGCGGGTCTCCAACGTACCAGCGTTCGATGTGAGGATCGGGGCAAGCGGCGACGATCATGTGTTCGAATGCGGGCCGGGTTGTGCGTCGGATCTCCTTCTGCTTCTCGGCGAAAGTGGCGCAGTTGCCGTCGATCGCGACCACCAGGACGTCAGGAAGTGCGGTCCCGGCCAACCCCTTCTCCCGCAGCACTTGGTATCCTTGGAAGGCGCGCACAGCTCCGGGCCGACCACCTTGGGCGTTCCGAACACCGACCTTCAAGTCGACCTCCTCCTCGCGCCCGACCCGCTCTACTAGAGGCACCAGCAGCTTCTCGTGAGCACTGTCCTCAACGAACAAGTCTACGACAAGACGCTCACTCATCGAAGAACCCGCGCATGGTCAGGCTCTGGAACAGATGCTCCTCGGTCGGGATCCGCAGGGCCTCCACGATTTCCATGTCGTCAAACAGGGGCCCGTGCGCCTTGAACGGCTCGACGGCGCTCCAAGGACCATCCCGGCGCACACCGAAAAGTCCGACATCGTCCGTGTCACGGTCGCGAGCTTCCTTGAGCACGGCGTCGCAGAAGAGGGGCGAGTGGGTGGTCACTACGACTTGCCGGCCATGGTCGAGCGCCAGAGAGGTCAGCATCTTGGCCAAGAGTTCGACGCGACGCGGGTGAACGCCGTTCTCGGGCTCCTCTAGGGCGATTAGGGAGCCGCTCCAAGGATTGACGCTGATGGCGGACAGCGCCAGCAAACGCAGCGTTCCTTCGGAGACAATCCGGCACGAGTGCGGAATGCCGTGCTGCCAGAAATAGAAGTCAAGTGTCCCGCTACGGTCGAGTTCGACTTCGAATCCGGGAACGTCCGGTAGTATGGTCCTGACCGTCCGGGCAATCGAATCATAGTGCTTGGGGCGTTCTCCTCTCAGCTTGTAGAGAAAGGGTGCGATAAGCTGTCCGTAGGCCCCGATACGGGAGACGTCCATGGGCGGCACTTCGGCCCGCATGGCTACTCGGGGGTCCAGATAGTACGCCTCCCAGTCTTGCAGTTCGGTGCGTACCCGCTCAATGAATTTGTACGCTGGGGACGCGAAGCGCCTATCGGAAAGCACCGAGTAGCTCTGCCCCAGTTCCTCTTGGCGCGGGCGCCCACCGCCGCTCTGCCGGCGGATCGCGATGCGCCCTTCGGCAGTGTCGATAGCGGGCGTCCCCTTTGGCTCCCCGCTCTTTGCTAATGCCGAGAGATACTCACCGCGGTTCGCCAGAACACCCGAGCGAAAGGTGATTCCTACCTCAATACGGTAGCGGTAGTCATCAACCCTATTCCCATCTTGGGGCAAGCTCAGGTCCGCTTCGATCGAAAACTGGCTCTCGGGTCTCCCGGAATGGAAGCCCGACACTCCCCCCGCAAACTGTTCGAACGCGTAGCCGCGAATCGCCCCGCCCTCGAGCGCCTCAGAAAGCGTGCGGTGAGTCCCGATGCGCGACAGCGCCTGGATCGCATCGAGCAGGTTGCTCTTCCCCGCAGCGTTGGGTCCGAACAGCACCGACATGCGCGGAAACTCCACCGTCACGTCGGCGAGCGACTTGAAGTTCCGTACCCGAAGTCTCTTGAGCATCCGTCCTCGTCAGGTCGTGACCGCCAGCGGCCGACTCATGCCGGCACTCCCATCCGATCCAAGTGGCCCTGCACCCTCGCTTCGAGGGCCTCGACACGGCGAGCCAGCTCCGGGAGGGGTTCGGCGTACCTCTGCTCCAGCACCCGGACCCGGTCCACCAGCGTACTCGTCAACCGCTCCAGCTGCAAACCCACCGCCGCCTCGATGCTAGCCAGCCACTTGTCCCGCACCACCATGTCGGCAATCTGGGACGCCCCGAGGGTCGCGTAGCAGCCCAGGATCCTCCCATCGAGACTGGACTGCGCCGCATTCGCCACCCTCTGCGCCTTGGACTCTTCCTTCAGCAGCTCTAGGCAGACCTCCAGCGTCTCGCGCTCTTCCAGGTCCGCCGTGCCGTCCCGCACCTGCTTGAGCCGCGCATTCACAGCCTTCTGCGTCACCCTTCCGGTGTCCGAGACGGCTCCGGCAAGCGGCCCCTCCTCTCCGGCGTTCTCCTCGACGAAGGCCTCCACTTCACGCCCAATCCCTTCCGCATCGGTACGCAGCCGCTCTGAATCCCTCTGCTCCTCCGCAAAGCAGCGCGTGGCCACCAGCTCGGGCGGAAGCAGGTCCATCTTGTATTTCACCCGCTTGATGGTCAGGTCGGGCGATTCGCCGCTCTTCTTCCCTCCTAACAGCTCCCGAGGCTGCGCCGCCGCTTCCCACCCATCGCTCACCACCAAGTATACGTCGTCCTGCATGACCTCTTCCCAGTAGTCCATCAGACACTGGTAGACATCGTAAGGGTCGATCAGGGGAAGACCGGCGAAGCGCACCAGCAGATTCTCGGACAACTCGCGGATCAGCGACTTCGGGGAGTCGCCAACGGCAATCGCGTGCAGCCGGGGCTCATGCTCGCGCCGCCAACCGGCCAAGGTGACCGTCACGCGCTCGCGGTAGGCCCTGAACGCACCGTGTTCCAGGACGACCGACCTCATCTCGTCCACCGGCGTGCGCGCTTCGGTGTAGCCCTCCCGAGAACCCGGCGCGAACAGCGCCTGCCGCAGGCCCGGGAGAACATTCCAGTAGCGGTCGAGCCCGTCGATGTCCCGGTTCGGGATCCCTCCTTGGAGGTGACCGGCCAGATCTTGCAGGTCCTCGGGCTCGCTCGAATCGATGTAGCGGGGAATGTTGAGATTGTAGTCGTTGTCCTCCTTGGCGATCTCGGCCAGCGGCACCATGCGCGAGTACCCGGGCACCTCGCGCTGGTCGGTGAAGATGTCGACGATGCGGTGGATGTCGCGCTCTCGGAGGCGGTTCTTGGGCCCGTCCTTCTGAAAGCCCTTGCTGGCGTTGATCATGAAGATGCCCTTGCGGGCGGCCGCGTCCTCCTTGTCGATCACCACGATGCAGGCCGGGATTCCGGTGCCGTAGAACAGGTTGGCGGGCAGTCCGACGACGCCCCGGATCAGCCCGCGCTTGATCAGTGTGCGCCGGATGCGCGCTTCCCGGTTGCCGCGAAAGAGCACGCCGTGCGGGAGGATGATCGCGCCCTTGCCGGTGCTCTTGAGGGACGCCACGAGGTGCAAGAGAAAGGCGTAGTCGCCGCTCTTGGCCGGCGGGATGCCGTACTCGAAGCGGTGGAAGCCGTCATTGAGCGGGTCGAGGCCAGTCATCCACTCCTTGTCGGAGAACGGGGGGTTCGCGACGGCGAAATCGAAGCGTTTCAGCCCCCCCCGACCATCCGTGAAGCGTGGGGCGACGAGCGTGTTGTCGCGCTTGATCTCGGCAGTCTCGTGGCCGTGCAGGACCATGTTCATGCGGGCCATGGTCCATGTCGCCACGTCCTTTTCCTGCCCGTAGATCGACAGCCCGTCGGGCGATTGGTCCGCAGCCTTGATGAGCAGCGACCCGGAACCGCAGGTCGGGTCGTAGACCGTGCGGTCTCTGGTGACACCGGGGCCGATCCCGACCAGTTGGGCCATGATGCGCGAGACCTCGGCAGGGGTGTAAAACTGGCCCTTGCTCTTGCCCGACTGGGTGGCGAAGTGGCGCATGAGGTACTCGTAGGCGTCGCCCAGCAGGTCGTCGCCCTGGGCGCGGTTCGCTCGGAAGTCCAGCCGCTCGAAGATCCCGACCAGCTTGGTCAGCCGATCCGTCATCTCCTTGCCCCGGCCGAGCTTGCTTTCGTCGTTGAAATCAGCCTGGTCGATCACGCCCTTGAGCAGGTAGTCGTTGGCGTCGGCGAGCCGCCGGATCACGATGTTGATCCCGTCGCCGATCTCCTTCTTCCCCTTCAGGGCCACCATGTCCGCGAACCCGCCGCCCGGCGGCACCTCGATGTCCGACAGCTCGGCGTCCGCCCCCGCGTACTTGTCCGACACGTACTTCATGAACAGCAGCGTCAGGACGTAGTCCTTGTACTGCGAGGCGTCCATTCCGCCCCGCAGCTTGTCGCAACTGTCCCAGAGGGAGGCGTACAGGTGGGACTTCCGGAGGGCCATGGGAGGGCAGCGGGCGGTGGGGAGCGCGTGTGATGTCCCTGCAAGGTAGCGGGGCGGGGCGATTTGTCACGGTCCCCGGTAGCTTTCGGGTCGATGGCCTTCGGGGGCACCCGCGACCCACGACCGCCGAGGCGCGGCGACCCCAGGGGCCGCGAATCCGGCCCAGCGGCGCGGGACATGCGACCTTTGACATTGTCAGTATAATTCGGTACAGCATTTGACATCGAGACCCTACGATGAGTGAGAGACCTTGGAGGAGGCCATGATCTTGACCCCCGACAGACTCTCCGATCAGGAGCTCGGTCAGCGCCTTCGCACCGCGCGACGGGTGGCCGGTTTCACGCAGGCCGAAGCGGCCGAGGCGATCGAGGTCGCCCGTACCACGCTCGTCGCGATCGAGCAGGGGGGGCGGCGCGTCCGGACGCGGGAATTGCAGAAGCTCGCATTCCTGTACGACACGTCGGTGAACGCCCTGCTGCGAAGGGGTGCGGTCCACCTTGACCTCGTCCCGCAGTTCCGGCGGTTGCCCCACTGCGCCGACGAGGCGGCAGAGGAAGCCGCGCGGCTGCTGACCAGCCTGGTCAGCGCCGAGGTGGAGCTGGAGGACTGCCTGGGAGTCGAGCGGCACCGAAACTACCCTCGCGAGCGCCCCATCCTGCCCGGCGATGTCCGAGCGCATGCGGAGCAGCACGCGCAGGAGCTGCGTAACTGGCTCGGGCTTGGGGCAGGCCCGGTCAAGAACGTCGTTCCCCTCGTGGAGCTGGATCTGGGGATCCGCGTATACGTGCGGCGTCTCGACAGCCCCGTCTCCGGGCTGCTTGCATACGATGACGCGGTCGGCGCGTGCATGCTGCTAAACGCCAACCATCCCCCCTCGCGGCGCGCGTTCACCGTCGCTCACGAGCTTGGACACTTCATCTCTACCCGGCGAAAGCCGGTCGTCCTGAGGACCGACAGGACCCCGAGTTCTCGGGAAGAGAAGTACGCGGACCACTTCGCCTCGGCCTTCCTCATGCCCGCCCGGGCCGTCGCGCAGCGCTTTGCTGAACTGACTGCGGGGCATTCTCACCTCACTCGCCGCATCGTGGTCTTTCTGGCCCACTTCTTCCAAGTCTCGCGCGAGGCCATGGTGCACCGACTCGAAGAGCTCGGGCTGGCACGCGACGGGACTTGGGAGTGGTTCCAGGCCCACGGGGGAATTTCGAACCAACAGGCGGAGGAAGCGCTGGGCGCGGCGCCCGGCGAGGACGACGACGGTGACTCGCATCGCGCCCCAGTACCTCTCCGGCTAGGATTGCTGGTGAGCGAAGCGTGGCGGAGGGGCTTCTACAGCGAGGGACAGCTTGCGCAGCTGCTGCGAATCCATCGCATCGACTTGAGGAAGCTCCTGGCAGATGCCGAGGCAGATAGACAGGAGGAAAATGAGTTCGTCAGACTCTCCGGTTGATCTGCGCCTTCCCTTGGTGACCGACACCAGTGTGGTCATCAACCTGAACGCAACGGCGAGCGCAGCCGCGATCATCGGCGCCTTCCCCAACCCGTTCGTCGTGACCGAGGCCGTGCGTCGCGAGCTGTCCGGGGGTCAGGCGTACGGATCGCGCTGCCGAGTGCACCAGCCCGCCGCGCTCCTTTCGGACGTAGCGACGGGCCAGCCGCCCACCCCTCCCCGCAGGCGCCCCTTGCCCGCCCCCTCCCAACCGCTCGGCTACCGCCGCTCGCGCGGGTCCGGTCGAAGCTCCTCTTCCAGAAGACCAAGGTCGCGCGTGGCCTCGACGAGCCTTATGAACTCGCCGCGGTAGCCGCGCGGATCGTCGCCCTTGGCCTGTTCGGCGAGGCGCACAACGTCGTTGAGCGCAAGGTTGCCCGCGTGTTCGGAGTTGCGCAGGAGCATGCCGAAGCCCGCGACGGCAGTGGCGAAGCGGAAGTCGGGCGAGGGCGCGCCGGGGCGGTCGGCCACCGGGTGCTCAAGGAGCTTGGAGCGAGTGGCGTCGGGGTCCTTGTAGCGGACCTTGACGAACAGGAGCTCGTTGCTGAAGGTGCTGGGGGGCGGGTCGTCGGGATTGGGCTGATAGCGCAGGGGGTCGGTCTGGGCGCGCGGGACCTGGGCGCCCGCCGGGACGACCTCGTACAGGGCGGTGACGGTGTGGCCGGCGCCGAGTTCGCCCGCGTCCTTGGCGTCGTCGTTGAAGTCCTCGCTGGCGAGCAGCCGGTTCTCGTAGCCGATCAGGCGGTATCCGGCGGCGCGGGCGGGGTTGAACTCGACCTGGAGCTTGACATCCTTCGCAAGCGTCATAAGTGTGCCGCCCATCTCCTCGACCAGCACTTTGCGGGCTTCGAGCAGGCCGTCGACATAGTGGAAGTTGCCATTTCCGTGGTTGGCGATCTGCTCCATCTTCGAGTCCTTGAGGTTGCCCGTGCCGAACCCGAGGACGGTCAGGAAGGTGCCGCCTTCGCGCTCGCGCTCGATCAGGCGCACCATTTCGGCGTCGCTCGATGGGCCGACGTTGAAGTCGCCGTCGGTGGCGAGAATGACGCGGTTGTTGCCGCCTTCGATGTGGTGCTTGCGCGCAACGTCGTAGGCCAGTGCTAGTCCGGCCCCGCCCGCGGTGCCGCCGCCCGAATCGAGTGCGTCGATCGCCGCGAGGATTTCGCCCTTGTGGCTGCCCGGGGTCGAAGGAAGCACAAGGCCTGCGGCGCCCGCATACACGACGATGGCAACGCGGTCCTGGGGCCGAAGCTGGTCGACAAGCAGCGCGAACGCCCTCTTGAGGAGCGGCAGCTTGTTGCCCGCACGCATCGACCCCGAAACGTCGAGAAGGAAGACAAGGTTGCTGGGAGGCAGGTCGTCCGAGTCGATCGACTCGGCGTGCAAGCCGATCCTGACCAGCCGGTGTTCGGGCTTCCAGGGCGCCTCCCACACCTCGGTGGTCACCGCAAAGGGGTGGTCGGGCGCGGTGCCGCTCCGTTCGTAGGGGAAGTAGTTGATCATCTCCTCGATGCGAACCGCGTCGATGGGCGGACGCTTGCCCGACTGTATGAGGCGGCGGACGTTTGCATAGGACGCGCGGTCCACGTCGATCGAGAAGGTGGAGAGCGGCGCTGCGCCAACGAGCCGAAAGTCGTTCTCGTCAATGCGTGCGTAGGACTCGCTGTTCTCGGACCAGGCGACCCTGCGGGACTGGAACACAACGGCTTCGGCGGCTGCGTGCGGGCGGGGCGTGGTCTCGCGGCGCTCTTCTTCGACGATCACCGCGTCGAGCGGAAGGGGCCCCGCGACCATGGCGAAGTCCGCCACGGTGGTCTGCCCGGCCGCGACGTCGACCTGTCTGCGCTGACTGGCGTAGCCGACCCGCTCGATCACAACCGCGCGCTGGCCGGCGGGCACGCCCTGCAGCTGGTAGCGCCCGTCGCGGTTGGTCAGGGTCAGCTGGGTGGTCCCCTCGACGGCCACCTGCACGCCGGAGAGCGGCTGGCCCAGGACGGCGTCGGTGATCCGGCCCGCGATCGCGCCCGCCTGGGTCTGGGACAGGGGGATGGCCGCCAGCTCGGCGGCGACGAGCGCCGGGCACGCTGCCAGGCACCAGAGGGTTGCCGCGCGAACCGCGAGACGGGCGAGTCGCGAACCGAGGGCCGGCGTCCGGGAAACAAATGTTGGGCATCGCATCGGGCACGTCCTGTCGTGGGTGGGCACGGGTGCGGGGGCACGCCTGACCGCGCCTGAGCGCGCCCGGGATCGGCTCCGCGTATCCCAATTGGCACCCCGCCGGCCCTGAAAGGTTGCCTTGGCCGCCTTTGTCTCCGGGTCGGCGACCGCATCGAGACGCCGCTGCAGATCGGCGACGAGCGCGCTATCCACCCGGTTCGAAGAACCCGTAGTGCTCTACCATGAACGCCCGGATCACGCGGGCCACCTTGTCGGAATAGTCGCGCCGGCTCTCGAAGGTGTCGCGGATGCCGGAGTAGTGGTGCTCGAGCTGAATGCCGCTCACAACGTCGCCGTCGCTCACGGAACCGTGTTCGCGCGTGTTGTAGCCCCCGCGAAAGTAGGGCGCGTCGCCGGGGCCGGGGGTTGCGGGGCTGGGCACCGAGGGGATGCCGTGGTCGGCCAACAGGCCCCCGAACGAGGTGGGGCCCCGGAGCAGCTGCGAGAATGGGATCGGCGAGGTGCGCCCCAGGTCGCGGATGCTGGTGCGCGCCACGACTTCGAGCGAGTTGAGCGCAATGTCGGGCCGGTTGAGCTCTTCGGCGCTGAGCAGGTACCCGAGCTCCAGCTGGTCGATGTCGTGGCCGTGGCCGTGTATGTCGAAGTACAGCCCCTTGCCGTACTCGCCCGCAACCGCCGCCCGCGCGACCTCGATCCAGTGCTGGAACTCGGTCCAGGCCTGCTCGGCGTAGGGATTCCGCTGGGCCGCCTCGACGATCTCCCGGTTCGCGTCGAGCTTCCTGCGGTGCAGGTGCGAGAGAACGACGTGCGGGGCATGGCCGGTCAGGTCCTCAAGCGCCCGGCTCATGGCAAGGGTCAGCTCGAGAGAATTCAGGTCGTTGGTCACGACGCCGAAGCTGCGGTCCGGAATTTCGCCGGGCTGCCGTGCGCCCCCGTGCGCGCTGGACAGGATCACCGGCAGCGTGCCGGGGATGTACTCGACGTAGTCGTTGCGGCCGAAATAGCTCCTGCCGGGCTCGAACGCGGAGATCCGCGGGGGCACGTACACCTCCAGCCGCGCCGACCCGCTCGCGCCGCCCGCCGTCGCGGTTACCGTGGCGAGCCCGTTGGCGATCGCCGTGACGAAGCCGTCGTCGGAGACTGACGCCACCGAGGGGCGGTCGATGGACCACGCGGGCGCGACCGAGACGATCGTGCCCTGGGCGTCGCGCGCCGTGGCCAGAAACCGGTCGCCGTCGCCCTCGCCGACGAGCAGCATCGCCCCCGGCGAGACGGAGATGCTGGCAATGTCCGGTTCGGTCGGGGCGCCGTCGCCGCAAGCAAGCGCGAAGACCGCCGACAGCAGCAATCCGCGGGCGGCGACCACCTAAGGCTCGCGCCCCGGCGGATAGAAGCAGTCCTCGCGCTGCATCGTGTCGGTCAGCTGGGTGATCTGCCAGCCGGCCTCTCCCTTGTAGAGCTGGAAGCCCTCCCAGCCGCAGTGCGAGAACTCGTCGCCCAGGTAGAACGCGTAGCGGGTCCACATCTGCGCCAGGCGGCCGTGGATCTGCACGGTCCAGTCCCAGATGGGCTCGTCCCAGACCTCTTCGCGGGGCTGGCCGATCCTGTCGGCGAAGCCGTTGGGGGCGAGGGGGGAGCTGTAGCTGATCCCGTCTTCGCCCGCGCGGCCGAAGCGCGCCTCGGGGTGCAGAACCGCCCTGGCCATTTCGCTGTCGCCGACGCGCATGGCTTCGAAGAGCTGCTCGACGGCGGCCACGACGGCGGCCTCTTCGGGGTGGGGCGGGGGTTCGGGGGGGGCGTCCGCGGCGGGCGGGTCGCCGGCGGGGGCGCACGATGCAGCGAGCAGCAGTCCGGTGACGGCGGCGACGGCCATGGTTTGAAAGGTCATCGGGCGTGTCTCCTTGTGGGGTTGCGGGTCGGTCGGGAACCTGTTGCCCGGTCAATATCTGGGCAACGGCGGCCCGGGGCCAGAGAGACGCGACGCGGATCGCTGATCGCCGGTCACTTGCCAAGACGCCCCCTCGCCCCTTCTGTTGAATGAGGGCCCACACTCTCTTCACCCCAGCCCCCGCGACGGCGGGGAGCGCCCAAGGAGGTTTTCCCATGCAGGCGATCCACCGCGCATCAAGAATCCGCTCGGGAGCGCTGGCCGCCCTCGGACTGCTGGTCGTGGTCCAGACGGCCTCGGCGCAGAACGTCAGAATGCCCAGCACGCTTCGCTACGGTTCCGGTCTTCTGGACATCCCCGTGGCTTCCGTGCTGCCGCACATGACCTTCACGGCCACCTATTCGGGCTTCACGGCGTCGATCCCCGAGTTCGTCATCGTCGACCCGATGGGCGGCTTCATCACGGTGGGCTCGGCGTACGAGAAGTGGCTTTCGGACGCTTCGTTCGCGATCGGCCTGTACGACCGGGTCGAGGTCGGCGCCTCGATCCAGCACTTCGCGGCGCCCGAAGACGGGGGCAACCTGTTCGGCGGCTTCGCCCGGGTGTCGCTGCTGCCCAGCACGAGCAACTTCGACGTGGCGGTGGGGGCGCGGTACACCAATTCGCCGACCTTCGGCGACGCGTACTCCGACAGGTACGAATTCCAGCCCAACCGGCTGGCGTACCCCGATTCGCGGCTCCACACGGGCGTGGGCGACGACGACTACAGCGCCAACCTGAGCCCGTACGCGGTGGCCACGGCGCACCTGCCCGTCTCGGACGCCAGCACGATCAGCCTGACAGGGGGCTGGGGCGCGGGCGTGTTCTCGGCCGGCGGGGGCGACGAGCTCGACAGCTTCCACCACAACGGCAGCTCGGGCGGCCTCTTCGCCGGGGCCGGGCTCCACATCGGGCTGGCCGGACAGCGCCAGCTCAACTTCGTGGCCGAGTACAACGGCTTCGACACGAACGCGGGCGCGCAGATCGACTTCGGCGCCGTCCGCGTCGGCGGCTTCGTGCTGGGCGCCACGCACGACGGCTCGTCCACCTTCCGCTCGCGCAAGTTCGGCGTGATGGGCACGATCGCCCTGCCGTCCACCAAGGCCGACACGACGATCACGTCGCGCATGGTCACCGTCGTCGACACCACCGTGGCGATGCGCACCGTGATCACAGCCGACACCACGGTCCAGGGCCGCGCGCTCTCCGCCGGCGACCGCGAGACCCTCGAAGCCATGATCCTCTTCGAGTTCGACCAGGCCGACCTGACCGAGACGGGCCAGTCCCAGGTGCAGGCGAAGGCCGCCATTCTGCGCAACAACCCGGGCGTGGAGGTGCGCATCGAGGGCCACGCCGACGAGATCGGGGCCGAGCAGTACAACATCGATTTGGGCATGGACCGCGCCGACGCCGTGCTCGACGCCCTGACCGGGGCCGGAATCGGCGCGGGGCGCCTGTCCGCGATGTCGCACGGCGAGAGCATGCCGCTCACCCCCGGACGCAGCGCCGAAGCCCGCGCGCAGAACCGGCGCGTCGAGTTCTCGGTCACCGGCGAGGCGACGCCCGAGACGGTGATCACGGCCGACACGACCATGGTGCCCGACACGACGTTCACCGAGAGACAGATCGAGATGGCCGACACGGTGGTCACGCCGTCGCGCTGGAGCTACAACGGCGATGCCGAACGCGACGCCGCCGAGATGGCCGAGCTGGCCGAGCTCGTCGCCGGGCTCGACCGCGACCAGGGCGCACAGGTCGCGATGTCGCCCTCCCGGACGCCGTCGGCGCGCGACGGGGCCGCCGCGCCCGCGCAGGCCCCCGCGGCCAACGCGCAGCGTCGCACGCGCAGCGCCGCCGCCGCCCTGCCGCACCCCGGCATCATCAGGCGGGGCATCGCCGCCGACGCGCTGGATCGGTGAGCGGTGGGCGCCCGGCTGGCTCTGATCGCTCGGGCCGCCGCATTGCCGGCGCTTGCAGTCGGCTGCGGGGGTGACGAGCCGACGGAGCCGGCCGTGGCCACCACCGTCAACATCTCGCCGGCCTCGCTCGACCTGGCGTCGCTTGGCGAGACGGCCCAGCTGACCGCCGCCGTTCTCGACCAGAACGGCGCAACCATCGCGGGGGCGACCGTCGCCTGGGCCACCGACGCCCCCGCCGTCGCGACGGTCGACGCGGGCGGCCTGGTCACGGCCGTGCAGAACGGCGGCGCCACCGTGACCGCCACCTCGGGCGGGGCGTCCGGCACCGCAGCCGTGACCGTCGCCCAGCGCCCCGCCCGGATCGAGGTCTCGCCGCCCGCGGACACGCTGGTCGCCATCGGCGACGCCGTTCAGCTGGCCGCAGCGTCGTTCGACGCAAACGGCAACGAGGTGCCGGACGCGGCCCTCGCGTGGTCGTCCGCCGACCAAGAGGTGGCCACCGTCGACGCCGCCGGGCTGGTGACCGCGACCGGGAACGGCACCGCGAGCATCGCCGCCGCGGCGGGCAGCGCCACCGGCGCCGCCGAGATCACCGTCTCGCAGGTCTTCGTCGCGCTCGACGTGCTGCCCGCCGCCACCACGCTGTTCTCGCTGGGCGACACCATTCGCCTGGTCGCGGTGGGCCTCGACGCCAACGGCCACCCGGGCCCGGTCGGCGCCGTCGCCTGGATGTCGGAGCACCCCGCCGTCGCCACGGTCGACTCCGCCGGGCTGGTCACGGCGGTGCGCACCGGCGGCTCGGACGTGTTCGCGACCTCGGGCGAGCTCTTCGATTCGTCGGGCGTGTCGGTGGCCCAGCTCGCGGCCGAGGTGCGCGTCACCCCAGCCGTCGACACGCTGTACGCGATCGGCGACACCGTGCGCCTGAGCGCCGTCGCGCTGGACGGGAACGGCCACGAGGTCGAGGACACCGACTACGTCTGGTCCGCGCCCCACCCCCGGGTGGTGACCGTCGACGAGGCCGGGCTGGTCACGGCCACGGGGCTCGGCACGGGCAACATCCGCGTCAAGGCGACGCGGGCGGGCGCGAACCAGATCGGCGTCGCCACGATCACGGTGATCGAGCGCTAGCGCAGCACGGCCTCAGCCCTTCTCCGCCAGCGCCAGCGGGGGCGCCCAGCGCTCCACCCCGGGCGCGCGCCGTCCCCAGGTGTTCCCGTACGGGTCGTCCTTGTCCAGCAGGAACCGCACAATCATGCGGTGCAGCATGTTCATCCTGGGCAGCGCGCCGTGGAAGCCCGCGAGGCCCGAGAGCGCGCGGTCGCGCAGCTCCCAGTAGCCGAAGTCGCTGGGCGCAACGCAAACGAGCCGGCTTGCGTCGAGAAACGGCGGCAGCGCCCCTGCCAGCGGAACGGTGCCGTCGCCGGTGCGGAGCCTCGCGCCGCCCTCGCCCGCGTCCCATTCGTCAAGCCGCTCCGCCGACCTGAGGTCGAAGCGCGGCACACCCCCCTCGCCTCGCCGCACCCGCAGCGCGACCCGCGTCTTCGCGCCCACCCCCGCCACGGCGAGCCAGCCCAGGTCGTCGGGCAGGGTCAGCGCCGAGATGCGCTCGCGATGCGCGCGGGCCTGGTCGAGCATCTGCTGGAAGAGCTCGGGGCCGCCGATGTCCCAGCCCGCCACCTGCCGGGCGATCGTGCCGGGCACGTTGGGCTGCCATGCGCCGGGGCGGAAGATGTCGTCCTCGAGGCCGTCGTCCACGGCAAGCGCGCCGTCGAAGCTCGGCAGCATGTGGTACAGGGCGGGGGTCATGCGCGCCATCCGCCGCTCTCTCGCCCTCCCAGAACCATTGCCGAGATCGCTCGTTCCCGTCGCAACCTTCAGCGTGGCCTCGTGCGAGCCCCGAAACGGCGCCGCGATCGTTACCACCCTGTCGACCAGCGCGCCCCCGTGCCTCTCGACGTAGCCCGCAATGACCAGGCCGCCCATCGAGTGGCCGATCAGCGTGACGGCCGGGCTGTCGGCGAACTCGCTGTCGCGGTAGTGCCGCATGAGCAGCGTGCGGTCCACCACCTCTTGCACGAACGCGGCCAGACGCTCCTCGGTCCGGTCGAGCGGCAGACGCCAGTCGTAGCCGAACGGGAACACGGGCACCGGACCGTCCTGATCGTCGGACAGACCGTCGCGCAGCTCCTCGATCAGCTCCTCGTAGATCAGCGCAAAGGCCCCCCGGGGCGCGACTCGGGCGGGCTCGATCAGCTCGTACCGCTGGTCGTCGGGGTGCAGCGTGACGCGCTCGTGGCGCTTGCGGCGCATTGCGGTCCAGACGGCTTCGGGCGGCAGTTCGTACTCGTCGCGCAGCTCCGACCCGGTGATTCCGGGCACGACGACGACGGGCGAAGGGGGTCTGGGCATGGCGGGGTTCGCGAAGGTTGCGGGGGGTTGGGTTCACATCTCGTAGAAGAGGCCGTTGTAGAGGACGGCGTGCCTGATCACGTCGCAGTCCCTCTCGCTCACGCCGTGCTCGCGCATTGTCGCCTGCCAGGACGACCGCACCGTCGCGGCGACCCGATCGAAGATGGCTGCGGCCGCCGCGCGGTCGAGCAGGAACCTTCCCGCGCCGCCGAGCAGGTTGGCGCGATTGGCCCAGCGTCCCTGCGGCCCGCAGGTCATGGCCAGATCCCGCCGCACGACCGACATGGCCGCCACGGGCGCGAGGTCGTAGGCCGGGCTGAGCCGCCACTCGCGTCCGTGCGCCACGATCGCGTGGTTGCGCGGGTGGTCGTCCAGGTTCGAAATCGCCGCGTTGAAGCACATGCGCCCGAAGAGCTCGTGAAGGTCCCGGCGCGGCCTCGCGCTCGCGCGCCGCAACTCGTCGGCGAGCTGCAGGTAGGACCAGCGCCGCCGGTCGGTGACGCGATCGTCGGCGCGGAGCAGGGTGAGGGCGCTGACCATGCGGCTGCGCGCATAGCCCTGGCCGCGCCACTCGCGGTCGAAGCGCCGCACGAGCAGCGCGTGGCGGTCGCCGATGCGCTCGACCCGGCTGGCCGCGACGTCCAGGCCGCACTTCCCGGCAAGCTGCAGGAACGCGTGCTCGACGAGGGGTGCGTTCCAGCGGTCCTCGTCGCGCCCCAGCTTGGCCAGCCAGAGGGCGCGGTCGTCCTCGACCACCGCCTTGGGGCGCGCGCCGCCCATCGACGTGCCCTCGAGCAGCAGCTCGCGCGCCCGTCCCGCGATCGACAGCCGCCTGCCGCGCTGTCCGGCGAGCACCGCGTCGGCGGCGGCCTGCAGGTCGGCCAGGTCGAGGACGGGGCTGAACCCGAGTCGCGGAGAGGGCGGTTCGAGCTCGGCGCCGAACCCGAGCGCTCCGGCGCGGTCGTCGGGGCCCTCGGCCAGGTAGTCGAACTCGTCGAGCTGGGCGACGCCGAAGCGCCTTTCGATCAGCAGGCGCCCCCAATGGTCGGGCATCGCGTCGCGAATCGCGCCGAAGAAACCGTCCATGCGGGTGGTCTGGTACAGGCGCTCCGCGAGCCTCAGCTCGACCGGGTCGAGCTCGACCGCGTCGGGGCGGTCCAGGTAGCTGCGTCCGTACACGAACTCGCCCAGCGGCACGCCGTCGCGCGTGGCCGCAACCCGAAAGCGGCCGGCGACCACGAAGTCGGTGCTGCCGGGCAGGACGATGAAGACGTGGCTCTGACGCTCAGAAGTCATTGTCGAGCTGGCGACGGCGCGGGGCCTGCGTCGGCCGCCGCGCGCTCTCGAGCGCCTTGCCCGTCTCGTCGCGGTCCGGGCTTGCCAGCCCGTCGGTGTGGCTGAGCAGGCCCAGCGACCAGAGCGCGCCGAAGTAGGCGGCTGCCGATGCGCCGGGCCTGCCCTGCTCCAGGGCGGCGATCGTGAGGCGGGAGACGCCCAGCCGGTCGGCGACGTCCTGCATGCGCAGTCCCCGCCGCAGACGCGCGGTGCGAAGGTTGCGGCCCAGACGCCTGAGCGCCTCCTCGACTGCCGCGGGCGGGTGCCGATTGATCGCGCTGCGGTTCGGCATGACTATTTCAGTATGCGCAAAGTGGTCATGTGCATACTATAGCCGACCTGGGCCAGCGGGTCAACCGGGCGCGCCGACCGCCCAGCGCCCTGGGCGGCCCGCCGCCAGCCCGGCCCAGCGTCCCGACGGCCCGGCGCGCCCGTCAGCGCTGCACCATCCAGATGTCCTCGAGCACGCGCACCGTGCGGCTGTGCTCTTCGCCGTTCACCGTGAGCGTCACCCGGTACACGCCCGGCTGCGCCATCGGCCCCTGGCCGCCGCCACCGAACTGGAACCCCCCGCCCCCCGGCGGCCCCCCGCGACGATTGCCGCGCAGGTTCCACCTGACGCGGTTGATCCCGCTGTTGCCGACCGCCTCCAGGTCGCGGAACCGCTCCCCCGTGGCCAGATCGGTCACCGCGAGCTGCACGTCGCCCGACGCCTCGCGCAGCCAGTAGTGGATGGCAGTTCCGGGCGGCGCGTTCTCGCCGCGCAGCACCTTGTCGCCCGTGACCGACCGGGACAGGCGCGGGTCCCGCTGCCAGCGCACGGCCTCGCGGGGCTCGAAGAGGAAGGCGTCCTGGGCCATGACCTCGTCGGTGAGCTGCTGCAGGGGCGTCACGTCGTCGGCGATCAGCACGCTGCGCCCGTGCGTGGCCAGCACCAGGTCGCCGTCGCGCGGGTGCACCACGACGTCGTCGATGCGCACCACCGGCAGCCCGCTCATGAACGGGCGCCAGGATCCGCCCTCGTCGAACGAGACGAAGAACCCGAACTCGGTGCCCGCATAGAGCAGCCTGGCGTTCCTCGGGTCCTGGCGCACCGTGTTGACGTTTCCGTACTCCGGCAGGTTCGACGTTATGGCCTCCCAGCTTTCCCCGTAGTCCCGCGTGACGTACACATATGGCCGAAGATCGTCACTCTTGTGCCCGTCCACCGACGCATAGGCCGTCGCGGCATCGAAGTGCGAGGCCTCGACGCGCGACACGTAGTAGCCCTTGGTGCCGCCGGGAATGTTGCGCCCGACCTCGGTCCAGGTGGCGCCGCCGTCGCGGCTGACCTGGAGGTTGCCGTCGTCGGTGCCCACCCAGAGCAGGCCCGGAACCAGCGGCGATTCGGCCACCGTGGTGCCCGTGCTGAAGGCGCTCACCCCGTCGTTGCGCGACAGGATGCACTCCTGGCCGCGGTCCATGCGGTTGCAGCGGGGCAGGCCGTTGGCCAGGCCCATGACCTCGACGCGGTCGCGCTCCAGGTTCGTGGTCAGGTCCTCGCTCATCGTCCAGGTGCTGCCGCGGTCCATCGAGCGGAAGAGGCGGTTGCCGACGGCGTAGATCACGTCGGGGTTGTGCGGCGAAAGGATGAACGGCGTGTTCCAGTTCCACCGGATGCGGGTGTTGACCTCGGGCGCCGGCGCAATGTTGGTGCGCGAGTTGTTGTTCGTCGGCGCGCGCGGGCGAATGCTGCCCCCCTCGCCCGTGGCCAGGCTCAGGCGCCGCAGGTTGCCGTTCTGCGACTCGGCGTACACCATCGTGTGGTCGGTGGGGTCAACGGCGGTGTAGAAGCCGTCGCCGCCCCCGACGCGGTACCAGTCCTCGCTCAGCACGTCGCCGCCGCGCACGCCGCTGGGACCGCACCAGCTGCCGTTGTCCTGCAGCCCGGTGCACACGTAGTAGGGCCGTCGCATGTCCACCGACGCGTGGTAGGGCTGCCCCATGGCCCACCGCCTGTGCGACTCCCAGTTCTCGCCCTGGTCGTAGCTGACGTCGACGCCTCCGTCGTTGCCGATCAGCAGGTGGTCGCTGTTGTCCGGATTGATCCACATGGCGTGCTGGTCGACGTGCCCGTAGCCGCTCAGCTGCTCGAACGTGCGCGCGCCGTCCACCGACTTGTGCACGCGCTGGTCGACCACGTACACGGTTTCGGGATCGTTCGGGTCGACGCGGATCTGGCTGAAGTACATGGGCCGCCCGTTCTCGTTGCTGCGAAACTCCCACGTCGCGCCGCCGTCGGTCGATCGCCAGATCCCGTTGTACTGGTCGTCGGGGGGCAGCGGCTCGTCGCGGTCGTCGATGGCTTCGAGCTCGGCCCGCTCCTCGTCCGTGAGGGGCTCTTCGCGGTCGGCCGCCACCTCGATCTGGGCGTACACCACGTTGGGATCGGCGGGGGTCGTGGCCAGCGCGATGCGCCCCATGGTGCCGCGCGGCAGCCCGTTGCCGGCGAGCCGGGTCCACGTGTCGCCGCCGTCGTCCGAGCGCCAGATCCCGCTGCCGGGCCCGCCGCCGACGAAGCAGCAGCGCGTGCGTCTCCTTTGGTAGGTGGCCGCAAAGAGGGTGTTGGGGTTGGTGGGATGAAGGACGAGGTCGGTCGCGCCGGTGTCGTCGTCCACGCGCAGCACGTGGGTCCAGGTGCGGCCGCCGTCGATGGTCTTGAAGACGCCGCGTTCGGGGTTGGCCCCGAACAGGTGCCCGTTCGCCGCGGCCCAGGCCACGTTGGCGTCGCCCGGGTGCGCGAGCACGCGCGAAATCGTCTGCGTCTCGCGCAGCCCCACGTGCGCAAAGGTCTCGCCCCCGTCGGTGGACTTGTACATGCCGTCGCCGAACGACGAGCTCTGCCGGTTGTTCGCCTCGCCCGTGCCCACCCAGACCACGTCGGGATTGGCCGGCGAAATCGCGATGTCGCCCACCGAGTGCGTGCCGTAGTGGTCGAAGACGGGCCGGAAGGTCGTGCCGTTGTTCGTGGTCTTCCAGAGCCCGCCCGTCGCGAAGGCGACCAGGTACGTGTGGGGATCGTCGGGGTGGACCGCGAGGTCGTTCACCCGGCCGCCCTGGCCGTACGGCCCGATCTGCCGCCACGAGAACGCCCGCAGGACGGGGTCGTCGCTCTGGTTCACCAGAGGCGCCTCGGCCTCTTGCGCGAACGCGGCGCGGGGCGCGAGGACGGTGGCGGCGAGCGCGGCGGCGGTGGCGAGCGCGGCGGCGGCTGCGCGTGCGGCGGCGGCTGCGCGTGCAGCGCTTGCGGGCGCGAGTGCGGCGGCGGCGGATCGGATGGCGGACATGGGAGCCTCTCAGTGCGGGCGGTGACGGACTGGCTTGCGCCGGGGGGTAGAGTACGGCGGGCCCCGCCTTCGCGCCATGAGAGGCTGGCCTACTCCATCATCGCCGCCACCGCCCTCATGCGCCCGGCGAGATCGCGCACCGCGTTGATGTACACGCGCTCCCACCCGGGCAGGTCGGCGCGGTCGTCGGTCTCGAGCTCGTAGCGCAGTCCCGGCAGCATCCACGAGGCGTATCCGCTGAACGGGTCCGGCGACACGTAGATCGAGCGGCTCCAGGGCCGCCCCTGCAGGCCGCGGTCGTTGAGCCACGCCTTCTCGAGACCGATGAGCGCGCGGTTGACGGCTTCGGCGGCGGCCGGCTCGACGCTGCCCGAGCCCGTCCAGCGGTCGCGCGCCGCCACCAGGGCCCGCGCCGCGGCCTCGAGGTCCTGCGTGGACTCGACGAGCGCCGAGAAGTCGACCTGCAGACCTCGCGCCTCGGCCACCCGGTACAGGGTCTCGACGTGGGTGCGCGTGTCGGTTGCGTAGCGGACGGGGTCGTACGGCAGCACGTCGGCGTTGGCGAAGCGCAGCGCGAGCACGCCGTCGGCGCGCGCGATCATGGGGCCGAAGACGAACGCGGTGTCCCCGAAGCGCTCGTACCACGCGAAGTTGTCGTAGTTGGAGTGGTAGACGCCGCCCGGGTTGCCCGACGACATGGCGCCCGACGGGATCCCAGCGTGCGTGTAGAAGGCGACGTGGTCGGATCCGCCGCCCAGGTTGCCCAGCGAGGGCTCGTCGGCGCCCTCCGGCGCGCGATCCATCCACCAGTCGTACAGGATCTCGCCGGTCTCGGGGTACACGACCGCCTTGGTCGCCTCGATGATCTGGCCCTTGAGCGACGGCGACGACGAGCCGCCGAAGCTGGCGCCCGACACCGCCCCGTCGGCGTTGATGTAGGCGATCGCGTTCGCCTCCAGATCGTTGCGGAGCTCTTCGACCCACTCGGTCGACCCGATGATCCCGTACTCCTCGGCGTCCCAGTGCGCGATCATGATCGAGCGCCTGGGGCGGCACTCCTCGCGCTGGGCGAGCTCGCCGAGCGCCTCGGCCAGGGTGAGGAGCATGGCCGTGCCGCCGTTCGGGTCGATCGCGCCGAAGCCCCACGGGTCGTAGTGCGCGCCCAGGATGAACCACTCGTCCGGGAAGTCGGTCCCGCGCAGGGTGCCGACCACGTTGACGGCCCGCGTGAGCCGCTTGGGCTGGTTGACGCGCACGCGCACGGTCAGGTCGGGGCCGCCCGTTAGGCGGAAGTCCAGCTCGATCGCGGCGTCCCAGCCGGGCGGCGCTTCGGGGCCGGTCATGCGGGTCAGGATCTCGCTGGCCGCCTCGTAGCCGATCGGCAGCACGGGGATCGTGTGCAGGGGGACCTCGGATGGGTCGAGGCGCTCGACCTGCGTGTCGCCGTCGAGGGGCAGGGCGGGGACGAAGGGGGTGAGCGGGTCGCCGGTCCACGGCAGGGTGAGGACCGAGCCGCGCTGAATGGTCTGCCCGTTCATCATCGGGCCCTCGGGGTAGGCGCCGAGCCCCGAGAAGCCGGGGTCGTTGAACATGATCACGCCCGCCGCGCCGCGCTCCTCGGCGAACTTGACCTTGTAGCCGCGAAAGTTCCCGCCGTAGCGCGCGATCACGACCTTGTCGGTCACCGAAATGCCCATCGAGTCGAGCGCCAGGTAGTCCTCGCGACGCCCGTAGTTGGCGTAGACGACCTCGCCGGTCACGTCGCCCGAGCCGGAAAACGCGTTCCAGCCGTTGAGGAGGTCGGGGTGGCCCGAGAAGCGGTCCTCGGGCAGCGCGGGCTCGCGGTTGGACAGCTGCATGGCCACGGGGGTCACGATGTGGACCTCGACGTCGTCGGTGAGCTCGGGCAGGTACACGTCGTAGGGGTAGTTCTCGACGTCCAGTCCCGCGCGCTCCATTGCCTGCGCCAGGTACTCGCCGACGCGCTGCTGGGCCGCCGAACCGGCGGGGTGGGGCTCGGCGGTGACCGTGCGCAGGTGCTCCCGGAAGGAATCGCTGCGCGGCAGCTCCAGGAAGCGGGCCTCGCAGGCCAGCTGGGTGGCCGCGCGGTCGTCGGTGAAGCCGATCAGGGTGGGCTCCTGGAGGGGCGTCGAGGCGAGGGCCGCGGCGAGGGGCAGCGCGAGGCCGAGCGCGAGGAGGCGGCGGCGGGTGAGAAGGCGGTGGCGTGTGGGATGGGGGCGGCGGGTGGGCCGGGGGCTGTGCAGGGAGGGCGTCGGGGGCCGGCTGGCGAGACGTGAGCGCATGGTGGGGCCGTTTGGCGGAAGGGATGACTGTGGGGGCGGTTTGCGCCGTTGTGGCCGCGAGCCGCGTGCTGCGGGCGCGGAAATGTAATCTCCGGGGGCTGTTAGCTTTGACGGTGCGCGCCGCGCCCGCGCCGGACCTGCACCCCCCGATGTGACGTTCGCATGAAGCCCAATCGATTGCCTGCCCGCCCGTTTCGCAAGCGACTGCCGCGACCCGGACCCGGCCCGGCCCCGCTGCTGCTTGCGCTCGGCCTGGCGGCGCTTGCCGCCTGCGTCGACCAGGAAGGGCTTAACGAGGTCGAGCCGTCGCGCCCCACGGCGATCACGGTGACGCCGCCCTCGGCGACGCTGACGTCGCTGGGCGAGGGCGCCACCTTCCGCGCACAGATCACCGACCAGCACGGGGTCTCGTACCCGGGCACGGTCGCGTGGTCGAGCAGCGACACGGGCGTCTTCGTCGTGGCCGCGGGCGTGGTGGTGGCCGTGGCCAACGGCTCGGGGACGCTGACGGCTTCGTACGAGGGCCTGAGCGGCACCGCCTCGGTGACGGTGCAGCAGGCGCCGGGAGCCGTTGCGGTCGTTTCGGGGGGCGGTCAGGACGGGTTGCCGCTTCAGCCGCTCGCGGAAGATGTGGTGGTGCGCGTGGAAGACGCCCTCGGCGCGCCGATCGAAGGGGTCGCGGTGACGTTTTCGCCGGCGGCGGGCCACGGCGAGGCCGATCCGAACATGGCGGCGACCGATTCCGAAGGGCTCGCGGCGACGTCGTGGACGCTGGGCGGCGAAGCGGGCGTCCAGACCCTGGGCGCGTCGGCGGGCGAAGGCGTGTCGGTCGACATCAACGCCCTGGCCGGCGAGGTCGAGCCCGCGTCGGACACCGCGCTCTACAGCGTCGTCTTCAACGCGACCTGGAGCGCGACGACGCACCCCACCGACTTCCCGCCCGGCGCACACTTCTCGCCGCTCGTCGGGGCGGTCCACAACGACCGCGTGAGCTTCTGGGCGTCGGGCGCGGCGGCCTCGCCAGGCATCGAACAGGTGGCCGAGACGGGAGGCACCGGGTTGCTTTCGGGCGAAATCCGCGCCGCAATGCCGAACAACGCCATCTCCATCGTGAATGGGCGAGGGATCAGCAGTCCCGGGAGCACCACGATCAGCGAAGTTGTCGTCACACTCGATCATCCACACATCACGCTCGTTACCATGATCGCCCCCAGTCCGGACTGGTTCGTGGGCACGTCGGGCCTGTCGCTGCTGAGCGAATTCGGGCAGTGGGTTGACGAATTGGTGTTTGTGCTCTATCCGTACGATGCGGGCACCGACGATGGCGCGTCGTACCGCTCTCCGAACGCCGACACTTCGCCGAAGGAGCCGGTCAGGAGGCTCAAGGGCGTGAGTCCGTTCTCGGACGAGCCGATCGGCACGTACACGTTCACGCGGGTTGACGTCGGCGGGCGCCGGTGATGGAATCGGGCGCGACGGTGGCGAGCCGACCGAAGGCTGGGACCGGGTCGGCCACGGGCGATGGGCCCGCGATGGGCGACGGACCGACCGCGGGGACCGGGCCGATGCATCTGCGCAACATTGCGATCATCGCCCACGTGGACCACGGCAAGACGACGCTCGTGGACCAGATGTTCCGGCAGGCCGGGGTGTTTCGGGCGGGGCAGGAGGTGGTGGAGCGGGTGCTGGATTCGAACCCGCTGGAGCGCGAGCGCGGCATCACGATCCTGGCCAAGAACACGGCGGTGCAGTGGGGGCGCACCAAGATCAACATCGTGGACACCCCCGGGCACGCGGACTTCGGCGGCGAGGTGGAGCGGATTCTGCGCATGGTCGACGGCGTGCTGCTGCTTGTCGATGCCGCCGAGGGGCCGATGCCGCAGACGCGGTTCGTGACGCGCAAGGCGCTGGCGCTCGGGCTGACGCCGGTGATCGTGATCAACAAGGTGGACCGGTCGGACGCGCGCCCGGACGAGGCGCACGACGAGGTGCTCGAGCTGCTGATGGATCTGGAGGCCAGCGACGAGCAGCTCGACGCGCCGTTTCTGTACGGAGTGGGGCGCGAGGGCTGGGTGGCGGCGGAGCCCGGCGTGCGCGGGCACGACCTGACGCCGCTCTTCGAGGCGGTGGTGGAGCATATTCCGCCGCCGCCGGTCGACCCGGACGGACCGTTCCAGATGCTGGTCTCGACGCTGGACCACTCGTCGTACGTGGGGCGGATCGCGATCGGTCGGCTGGAGCGGGGCGCGGTCGGGGTGGGGCGGCGGGTGCTGCGGCTGAACGCCGGCGAGACGGCGCCGGACCCCCAGGACGCCGTGCGCGTCACCGGCCTGTACGCCTTCAACGGGCTGGACCGAGTTGACATCGACGAGGCTCGCGCGGGCGACATCGTGGGGCTGGCGGGCGTCGACGGCGTCGAGATCGGCGACACGCTGACCGACCCCCGCCACCCCGAGCGGATGAGCGGGATCACGGTCGAGGAGCCGACGATCTCGGTGGACTTCGTCGTCAACGACTCGCCCTTCTCGGGTCGCGCCGGCAAGTACGTGACTACGCGCCAGCTGCGGGACCGCCTGCGGCGCGAGCTGGAGCGCAACGTGGCGCTGCGCGTCGAGCCCACCGCCCGGCCCGACACCTTTGCCGTGAGCGGCAGGGGAGAGCTGCACCTGACGATCCTGATGGAGACGATGCGGCGCGAAGGCTACGAGTTCCAGGTCTCGCGCCCCCGCGTGATCACCCGCGCCGGTGCGAACGGGACGCGGCTGGAGCCGTACGAGGAGGTCGTGGCCGAGGTCCCCTCGAGCCTTGCCGGCACGGTGATCGACAAGCTCGCGCGGCGTCGCGGCGCGCTCGTCTCGATGAAGCCGGTGGGCGACTCGGGCGCGACCCGCCTCGAATTCAGCGTCCCCGCGCGAGGCCTTTTCGGCTACCGCACCGAATTCCTCACCGACACGCGCGGCGAGGGCGTCCTCCACCACCGCTTCGACCGGTGGGGCGACTGGGCGGGGGAGATCCGCGGACGCGGGCGCGGCGCGATGGTCGCCGACCGCCCGGGCAAGGCGGTGAGCTTCGCCATCTTCGGCCTCCAGGAGCGCGGCACGATGTTCGTCGAGCCGGGGCAGGAGTGCTACGGTGGCATGATCGTCGGCAGCTGCGCCCGTCCCGGAGACATGGACGTGAACGTGAGCCGCACCAAGAAGCTGACCAACATGCGCGCGGCGGCCGCCGACGAGAACGTCCGCCTGGAGCCGCCGCTGCGCATGACGCTGGAGCAGGCGCTCGACTTCATCGACGACGACGAGCTGATCGAGGTCGCGCCCGACGCGATCCGGCTTCGCAAGCGCGAGCTGGACCCGAGCCGGCGGCGGAAGGCCGCGCGCACACGGCGCTCGTGAAACAATTCACAAGCGGGCGGCATTTCTCCACCCGCGGCTAGTACCCGACGGCGCGGCCCCCCAGCGCAAGCCCGCGGATCGACGCGCCGTGCAGCTCGCCGGTCTCCGGGTCGATCATGATTGCGATCCAGTAGCCGCGCGTCGCGTCATCCTCTTCGATCGGCTGGCCCATCGCTTCGACCCGGGCGATGAATTCGGGCGGATAGTCGCCCACGCCCACGCTCTGCGCGGCGGGCCCGGATCCGTCCTGGGCTAGCGCGCTGAACGAGAACGAGCCCAACGCGGGCTTGTCCACGGCTTCGGCGGGCGTGAGACCGAAGTCCAGCACGCTGAGCAGGCCGCCGATGGTGCGCTGATGGAGCCCCGAGCCGATCGAGCTGAATCCCATGAACGGCTTGCCGTCCCTGAGGACGAGCCCCGGGTTGGTTGGATCGGGCAGCCGCCCGCCCGGCTCGATCTGTGCCATCATGGCCTGCTGGAAGATGCCCGAGTCGGGGATCGAGACGCCGTCCACGAAGATGCCGGTCGTGCCCCAGGACACCGTGTTGATGGAGTGCACGACCGAGGCGATGTTGCCCCACCGGTCGATGGCGACGACCGCGTCGGAGTGCGGCGGAGCACCCCCGTCCGGGACGACGACGCCCGGAAAGGAGCCGTCCTGGATCGCGCCCCAGAGCTTCGCCGAAGTCTCCTTCTCGACGCGCGTCTCGTGTGTGAGGTCGGCGCCGATGATCGCAGCGACGCCGTCCGCGGCCTCCTTGCCGCCGGTCGCGAAGGCGAGGCCCGGCCGTGAGATCTGCGCCAGCCAGAAGAGCGCTTCGGGCGAGTCGCCGTAGTGGCCATGGCCCGAGACGTCGGCCAGCTCGGCCAGATTCATGGCCTCGATCAAGCCGACGCCGCCCTCGGCGGGGCTGCCGTGCGCGTACAGGTCGTAGCCGCGGTAGCTGCCGCGGGCGGGCTCGCTCCAGACCACCTGGTAGCGGGCGAGGTCGTCGAGGGTCATCCGGCCGCCGATGTCGCCGACCAGCTCGACGAGCTTTTCGGCCCAGCGACCCCGGTACATGTAGTCCGCGCCCTGCTCGGCCACCATGCGCAGCGTGCGGGCCAGCGCGGGCTGGGTGAACATGTCGCCAGCTTCGTAGGGCAGGCCATCGGCGCCGGTGAAAACAGCCTTCGTCTCGGGCAGGCGACTCAACACTTGTTCTCTAAAGGCGTACTGGGCCGCGTTGCCCTCCTGATACTCGAAACCGTCCTCGGCGCAGGCGATGGCAGGCGCAAACAGGTCGCGAAAGGGCAGCTTGCCGAAGCGCGCGCTGGCGGCCTCCACGCCCTTCATGAAGCCGGGCACGAGAACGGTGCGACCGCTCGGCTCGGCCTCGAACCCGCCCAATCCGGCGCTCAGGTCGATGCCGGGAATGGCGAGAGGGTCGGTCTCGGCGGCCACGGTGTTGTAGGCCGCGTTCATGTTGTGGACCTGATCCGTTTCGGCGTCGTAGTAGACCATCGTCATCAGGCCGGCGTAGCTGACCCAGGAACCGGCCGCCAGGCAGATCTGCGTCAGCGCTGTGGACATGGCCGCGTCGGCTGCGCTGCCCCCCGTCCGGAGGATCTCGACGCCGCCTTCGATGGCCTGGGCCCCAGTGGTGCCGGTGACCATGCCGCGCGGGGTGTCGGTCGGCGGGGCCGGGCCGCAGGCCGAAAGGGCGAGCGCAAGGGTGGCCGCGAGTGGGATGACGCGGGGTGGAACGTGCATTGAGATGTCCGGGTTGGGGTCGCGCGCGACACCCATGATACGGGCGACGATTGGCCGGGAACAACTCCCGGCGCCGCTCGAAGTGGGAAGCGGGATCGCGAGCCGCCAGTCCGCGCGTGGGCCCGGTCTCGCACGGCATCCGGCGATGGGGTACCTTCCGCAGCATGAGCCAGCCCACCGACCCCCCCCGCCCAGGCGTCGAGCCCGCCACCCAGCCCACCCGCCGACCCACCGTCGCCGCCGCCGAGGAGATCCTGGGGGGCTACTTCCCCGTCCTCGACCACGGCTTCGTGGCGCTGGTCGACTACATGGGGACCGACGATTCGGTGGAGCGGGCGGCCCGGGTGAGCTACGGCTACGGCACGCGCAAGGTCTCGGCCACGCGGGGGCTGATCCGCTATCTGCGCCGCCACCTCCACACCACCCCGTCCGAGATGGTCGAGCTGCAGTTCCACTGCGCCATGCCGAGTTCGTGGCGCGGCAGTGGGTGCCACTGCGCCATGCCGATGTTCGTGGCGCGGCAGTGGGTGCGGCACCGAACAAGTTCAATCAATGAATACAGCGGCAGGTCGACAGCCTTATGCCGCTCGGTGAAGCAACAGGTCACGAGAAGAATTCTGCGACAGGCCAAGCTTGTCAAAATTGTCGAATATGTCGGGGAACGTGAGACGTATGACCTCGAGGTCGAGGGGCCGCACCACAACTTTGTGGCGAACGGCATCGTCACACACAACTCCGTCAATGAATACAGCGGCAGGTACAGCCTTATGCCGCTTCTCTTCTACAGTCCCGGGCAGGATCAGTTCTCGCTGCAGAGCGCGACGAGCAACCAGGGGCGCGCGCCCGGGTCCGCCAGTGCCGAGTTCCACCGCGAGGCGATGCGCCGGTGGGAGCGCGCGCGACGGCGGGCGGCCGACGACTACGGCTGGCTCGTGGGCGAGAACGTGGCGCGCGAACTCGCCCGCATCGACCTGCCGCTTTCGACCTACACGCAGTGGTACTGGAAGATCGACCTGCACAACCTGCTGCACTTCCTCACGCTCCGCGTCGACGACCACGCGCAGTGGGAGATCCAGGAGTACGGCAGGGTGATCGCGGGCATGGTCAAGCGCGTGGCGCCGCTGAGCTACGAGGCGTGGATCGACTACCAGGTCATGGGCGACAAGCTCTCGGCCGGCGAGATCGCCGCGCTCTCCCGTCTGGTGTCGGCAGACGCGGACGGGCTGGCGGCGCGAACCGGGGCCGGGCTCACCAACGCCGACCTGGCCGGGCTGGGCCTGTCGGGCCGCGAGATCCGCGAGCTGAAGGAGAAGCTGGCGCCGCGCGAGACGCCGGACTACGATCTCGATCTGGCGAAGATGCGCGATGCGCAGGAGGTCGCGGCCGAGATGAACAAGGCGGTGCCCAAGGTTGACCGGGGCTGAAACGCCCGCGCTGGCCGGGGGCCGAGGTGACATTGTGATGGATCACAAGGGCGTTGAAGACCGCGCGGCGACCGTTGCCGCAAAGCGCGGGTCCCGGGCGAAGCACGGCTGCGGGTGGAAGGGCCGCCGCGTGGGCGCGGGACTGGTGCTGGCCGCGTGGCTGCCCCTGCTGTCCGGGTGCGCCGACCCGGCCACGCCCGGGGCCGCCGGGTCGTTCCTGGTCCGGGGCGCCACAATCGTCGACGGCACGGGGAGTCCCGGCTTCATCGGTTCCGTGCGCGTAGTCGGCGGCGTCGTTCGCGAGGTGGCCGCCGACGGCGGGAGCGCCGCCCTCTCTCCCACAGACAACGAGCCGGTCCACGACGGGAGCGGACTTGTGCTGGCGCCCGGCTTTATCGACACGCACAGCCATCACGACGGCGGGCTGCTGATCGAGCGCACGGCGCTGGCGGCGGTCAGCCAGGGGATCACGACCATTGTCGCCGGGCAGGACGGGGGTTCGCTGTTTCCGCTGGGCGAGTTCTTCGCGGCGCTGGAGGCGGCTCCGGCGGCGGTGAACGTCGCGTCGTACGCGGGGCACGGGACGCTGCGGCGGCGGGTGATGGGCGACGACTTTCGGCGCGAGGCGACCGACGCCGAGGTTGCGGCCATGCAGGCGCTGCTCGAAACCGAGCTCGCGAGCGGGGCGCTTGGGCTGTCGACGGGGCTGGAGTACGATCCGGGGATATACTCGTCGACGGACGAGGTTGTTGCGCTGGCGCGGACGGCGGCGGAGCGGGGCGGCCGCTACATCTCGCACATGAGGAGCGAGGACCGCGCGCTTCACGAGGCGATCGAAGAGACGATCGAGATTGCCGAGCGGGCCGGGATACCCGTGCAGGTTTCGCACTTCAAGCTGGCCGCCCGGGGGCTGTGGGGGCAGGCGGCCGACTTCCTGGCGAGGCTCGACGAGGCGCGCGCCGCCGGCGTCGAAGTCACCGCCGACGTGTACCCCTACGAGTACTGGCAGTCGACGATGACGGTGCTCTTCCCGGAGCGGGATTTTGGCGACCGGGAGGCCGCGCGCTATGCGCTGGACGAGCTGGTTGCGCCCGAGGGCATGCTGATCGGCCGCTACGGCCCGGATCCCGCGCTGGAAGGCAAGACGCTGGCCGAGATTGCCGCCGAGCGGGGGACCGACCCGGTCACGACCTACATGGACCTGATCGCCGTGGCGCAGGCGGCGAGGGCGGACAGCGCGCTGGACGCGAGCGAGAGCATTGTCGCGACGTCGATGACCGCCGAGGACATCGCGACGCTCATGGCCTGGCCGCACACCAACGTGTCGTCGGACGGGGGGCTTCGGGGCGCGCACCCCCGCGGCTTCGGCGCCTTCCCGAGGGTGCTGGGACGGCTGGTGCGCGACGAGGGGCGGCTGAGCCTGGAAGAGGCGATCCACAAGATGAGCGGGCTGGCGGCGGCCCATGTGGGGCTGTCGGGGCGGGGCGCGCTGCGCGCCGGGGCGCCTGCGGACCTGGTCCTCTTCGATCCGGCCACCGTGATCGACCGCGCGACAACCGCCGAGCCGCACCTGACCGCCGCCGGAATCGAGCGCGTCTGGGTTGCGGGCGTGGCGGTGTACGAGAACGGGGCGGTGACGGGCGCGCTGCCGGGATCGGTGCTGCGGCGGGGAGGGCCGTAGCGGCCTGTCGGCGGACTGCCTGCGGACTGCCGGCGGACAGCCGGCTCGGTGCCCCCTACCCCTCCACCAGCACCGTCTTGACGTTCACGAACTCGCGGATGCCGAAGTCGGACAGTTCGCGCCCGAAGCCGCTCGACTTGACGCCGCCGAAGGGCAGGCGGGGGTCGGACTTGACGAAGTCGTTGACGAAGCAGACGCCGGCCTCGATTCCGGTGCGGGCGATGCGTTCGCCGCGCTCGACGTCCTGGGTGAAGACGGCCGCGCCGAGTCCATAGGCGGTGTCGTTGGCCACGCGGAGCGCCTCGGCCTCGGAGTCCACGCGGATGATGCACGCCACGGGGCCGAACATCTCCTCGTCGTAGGCGGGCATGCCCGGGCGGACTCCGGCGAGCACGGTGGCGGGGTAGTACCACCCGGGCGCGTCGGGCACCTTGCCGCCGACAAGGCACTCGGCGCCGGCGGCCACGCTGCGCGCGACCTGGTCGGCCAGATGATCGCGCAGGTCTTCGCGCGCGAGCGGTCCCACGTCGGTGGTCTCGGCCAGCGGATCGCCCACGCGCACGCCCGCCATGCGCTGCACGACCCCGTCGGTGAAGGCGTCGGCCACCGCCTTGTGCACAATCATGCGCTTGGCCGCGATGCAGCTCTGGCCCGCGTTGATCAGGCGCCCCGCGACGCACGCCTCGACGGTGCGCGGCAGGTCCGCGTCGTCCAGCACGATGTACGGATCGCTGCCGCCAAGCTCGAGCACGCAGGTCTTGACGTGCGATCCCGCGAGCTCCGCGACGGTCCTGCCCGCACGCGTGCTGCCGGTCAGCGTCACGGCCTGGACTCGCGCGTCGCGGATCAGGGCGCCGACGGCGGGCACGTCGATGAAGAGGTTGGTGAAGATGCCCGGGGGAAAGCCGGCCGCCTCGAAGAGCTTGACCAGTTCGAGCGCGCAGCAGGGAACGCTCGGGGCATGTTTGAGAAGGATGCCGTTGCCGGCGATCAAGGCCGGAATCGAGGCGCGCACGACCTGCCAGAGCGGGAAGTTCCACGGCATGATCGCCAGCACCAGGCCGAGCGGCTGATAGGTCACGTAGCTGCGGAGCGCCTCGGTCTCGACCGGGCGGTCCTCGAGGAAGCCCGGACCCAGGCGGCTGTAGTATTCGCACCCGAGCGCGCACTTCTCGACCTCGGCGGCGGCCTCGTTCAGGGGCTTGCCCATCTCCATGGTCATGGTCTGGGCAAGGTGGTGCTGGCGCCGGCGCAGCTGGACGGCCAGGGCCGCGACGCGCTCGGCGCGCTTGTCGACCGGCACCCGCCTCCAGGCCTGCTGGGCCCGGTGCGCCGTCTCGACGGCCGCGTCGAGGGCATCGGCGGCCATGAAGGGGTATCTGCGGAGCAGGGTGCCGTCGGCGGGGTTGATGGTCGTGAATTCCACGGTCGGGTCCGGTCTGGGGGATGCGGTGGCGGTGGTGGTCGGCGATCCCGTTCGGGGCGCTTGGGGGGCGGCGAGGGCCGGGCTGCACGGCTTGTAGCACTAGCGCACGGCGGGGATCTCGGTCAAGATACCGGGTCATGATCGCACCCAGCTTCCCCAGCGTCCCGCTCGCCGCCCTGGATCAACTCTGGTTCCAGGTTAGCGGCACGGTCTGCAACCTTCGTTGTCGGCACTGCTTCATTTCGTGCTCGCCCGACAACCACTCGTTCTGGTTCATGACGCGCGAGATGGTGCGTTCGGCGCTGGACGAGTCGGCCGGCATGAACGTGAAGGAGTACTACTTCACCGGCGGCGAGCCCTTCATGAACGCCGAAATGGCGGAGATACTCGAAGACGCGCTGGCGTTCGGCCCCGCGACCGTGCTGACCAACGCCACGCTCCTTCCGCCCAGGCGCGTGGCCGCGCTGCGCGAGGTGCAGGACCGGCGCGAGCACGCGCTGACCTTTCGCGTGAGCATCGACGGGCATTCGCCCGAGACCAACGACCCGATCCGGGGCGAAGGGGCGTTCGACCGGGCCATGGAGGGGGTTGGGCACCTGGTTGCGGCCGGGTTCCGCCCCATAGTCACGGCCATGCAGAGCTGGCCCTGCGAAGACACGCCGAGCGTCCTGGAGGCGTTTCGGGACGCCCTCGGGCGCGTGGGGTACGAGGCGCCGCTGCTCAAGATCCTGCCACCGCTGCTGATCGGCGAGGAGGCCGAGCGGAACCGCGGCTACCGCGCCTGCGAGCGAGTGACCCACGAGATGCTTCACGGCTACGACCTCAGCCAGCTGCTGTGCACGCGCGCCCGGCTCGTCACTGCCAGCGGCGTGTACGCCTGCCCCATCCTGCTCGACCATCCCAGCGCCCGCCTTGCGGACACGCTGGCCGAAGCGGTCAGGATCGAAGCGCCGCTGGCGGAGGCGGCGTGCTACACCTGCTACGCGAACGGCGCGATCTGCTCGAACGCGACGACCGGGGTGGAGGGCGCCGACGACTTGGCCGAGCCCGGCGCGTGCGACGCGGCTCCGGCCCCCTGCAGCGCCGCGCCCGCTACAGCCCGTCAGGGTCGTACGGCAGCGGCGCCAGCCTGACCTCGGCGCGGTCCACGGCCAGCGCCGCGGTCGCGCCCGCCGAGCACGCCACGCCGCCGACATGCCACGCAGCGGGGTCGTCGGGCAGGTCTCCGGCGTCTAGCAGCCCCTGCGGCGCGGCGGGGGCGGGGTCGACCGAGAACGACCGCAGCGGATGCCGCAGACCGAAGCCCAGCGCCTTGACGAACGCTTCCTTGCGGGTCCAGAGGCGGAAGAACAGGGCCAGCCGGTCGCGCTCGGGGGCGGCGTGCAGGCGGGCGGCCTCGTCGGGGGCGAACTGCTTGTCGGCCAGGGCGAGCAGGCGCTTGACCGGACGGGTCTGCTCGATGTCGACGCCCAGCCGGCCCTCCCGCGCCACGGCGATCATGATGCGCTCGCCCGAGTGCGACTGGTTGAAGGCCGGCCCGCCCGCGAGGAACGGCTTGCCGTGCTTGCCGAAGCGGAACCGGATGTCCTGCGGGGCGGTGTCGGTCCATTGCCCGAGAACGCGGCGCAGGTGGGCCTGCGAGACGGTGTAGCGGCGTCGGTGGCGGGCGTGGACGAGGCGGTCGGCGCGGGCGCGTTCCCGGTCGGACAGCAGGGCCCGCGCGGCGCGCGCGACCGAGTCTGGCACGTCGAGACTTCCCTCCCAGATGTGGATCGTGCCGGGGCGGGGCGCGTCGGCATGGGGCGGCGGAGGCGTCATTGCTGTTGCCCGCGAAGTGGATGTCGTACCGTGAACGCTTCGGCCCTTCAGTCTGGAGTGTACACGCAATGCCCGACAGGTGCAGAATCGCCTATGTGGACGGCCCGCGCCTGAAGCGCGCCCTTCTCGCGGCCTGCGCGCACGCGCGGAAGTTCAAGGCGGAGCTCAACCGCATCAACGTCTTTCCGGTGCCCGACGGAGACACGGGAACGAATCTGGCGCTCACCCTGGATGCGATCGCCGGAGATCTGGCGGCTTCGCGCGAACGGCGGGTCGATCGTGTGGCCGCAGGGGTGGCCCGGTCGGCGGTGATGGGCGCCCGGGGCAACTGCGGGATGATGCTGTCGCAGTTCCTGATCGGATTCGCGGGCGGGCTGGAGGGTCGCGCGCGAGCGTACGCGGACGACTTGGGCGACGCCCTGGTGGCAGGGTCGCGCTCGTTGGACGGGGCGGTCGAGAAGCCGGTCGAGGGCACGATCCTGACGGTGGTGCGCGACTCGGCGGCGGTTGCGGGCGGGGTGGGTGGGGCGGGTGGGGGCGGCCGTGGGGGCGCGGGTGGCCGTGGGGGCGAGGGCGGCCGTGGAGGCGGGGGCGGCGATGGCGGCGCTGTCGCGGATCTCGCGGACGTGATGAGGCGGCTGTTCGATGCGGCCCAGGAGTCGCTGGAGCGGACGCCGGAGCTGCTCCCCGCGCTGGCCAAGGCGGGCGTTGTGGACGCGGGCGCGAAGGGGTTCGTGCAGATGATCGAGGGGGTGGTCGGGCTCATCGAGAACGGGGACCAGGGAGGCGACGGTGTGGCGGGGCGGGCGCGGGGCGGGGCGGCGGTCGCTGCCGAAGCCGGCCAGGGCCGCCCCGACTGGTCGCCGATCGGCGCAATGGACCACCCGCTCGGCGAGGGGATCAGGCGCTACTGCACCGAGATCCTGGTGGAGGGGGCCGAGCTGCCGTCCGAGAACACCGTGCGCGAGGCGCTGTCCCCCGGTTCGGAAGAGCTGCTGGTGATCCGCAGCGGCGAGATCCTGAAGGTGCATCTGCACACCGACCACCCCCAGGACGCGGTCGAATACTGCGCCACGGTCGGCACGGTGGTGGCGCACAAGGCCGAGGACATGTTCGCCCAGTTCGAGGCGGCGCGTGGCGCGACCGCGGGGGCCGTTCGCCGCCCGGTGGGCATCCTCGTCGACTCGGGTTCGGACCTGCCCGACCGGGTTATGCACGCGCACGGGATCCACATGGTCCCCCTTCTTCTCATAGACGGCGAAACAACGCTGCGCGACCGGGTCGACGTGAGCGCCGAGGACTTTCTGGCGCGGCTCGACGGCGGCGGCCCCCTCCCGACCACCTCGCAACCGCCGCCGGGGCAGTTCAGGGAGGCGTTCGCGAGGGCCTCGGACGACTCCGAGGTGGTGGTGGCGATTCTGGTGGCGGCGTCGCTGTCGGGGATCTTCCGTTCGGCGGGGCACGGCGCGGAGCTGGCGCCGGAGCTGGACGTGCGCCTGGTCGATTCGCGCGCGGCGTCGATCCTGATCGGCCTGTTGGCTCTGAAGGCGGCCGAGCTCGCCGAATCCGGCATGGCGCCCGACGAGATCGTCGCCGAGGTGGAGCGGATCCGGGACCAGTCGGGGATCGCTTTCACGGTGCGCAGTCTGGACCGGCTGATCGCGTCGGGCCGCCTGGGCGGTCTCGCGGGGCGCCTGGGCAGCCTGCTCGACCTGAAGCCTGTGCTGGCGCTGGGGCCCGATGGCAGGATCCGCGCGCTGGGCAAGGCGCGGGGGTCTAGGCGCGCGAGGCAGCTGCTGATCGAGAAGGTCGTGGCCGGAATCCCGGACGGGGCGCGCAAGGTGCGGTTCGGGATCGTGCACGCCGGAGTGCCCGAGGTTGCGGAGCGGGTCCGCGCCGAGCTGGACGCGCGGTTTCCGGGGGCCGAGATCCTGGTCTCGCCGATCACGCCGGTGATCGCGACGCATCTGGGCGCCGGCGCCTGGGGGGTCGGCTACATGGTCGAGGATTAGCGCCGGTCGTCCTGCGGTGCACCGCCGAAATGCCGATCCCGGTGATCAAAATGTAAAGACAACATTACAAAATATAATGTTGTTTTTACATTGTGCGCAGCGCCTGGCGCCCCGACACGAGCCAGTCGAACGTTGCCAGCTGGGCTTCCGACGGCTCTGCCGGAAGGGTGACCAGGATCGGGCGCGTCCTGCTCTGGTCGGGCATGTGCAGCACCATGTCGCCGGGATCGCCGGGAGGCTGAAACGGGCTTGAACGGCCCCCCGCGTCAACCGCGACCGGATGCCCGGGCGCGACGAGCCGCGCGATGAGGAGGCCGTAGTCGCGCCAGGCTTCGATGGGGTCGACTTTGCCGTCGGCAATGGACGGAATGAGCGTCTGCTGGTAATATGCAACCCCCTCCGCGTAGCCTTCGGGGCTGTCGCGCTTCAGTTCGCGCAGCTTCTCGCGGTAGTAGTCGCGAGGGTCCCGGGCGCCGCTGGCGGCCAGGGCTTCGGCGAAGCGGGCCTCGGCCGCCTGGGCTTGGTCGGGGCTCTGGTCCTGGCTTTGATCGCTGCTCATCGGGCGGCGTCGCTCCGGGGCTGTGGAGGGGAGGTGAGTCGCGCAGCCGGCCGACCGGCGAGCTGCGCGAGCGAGGCCGAGCGCGCCCGGCTGCGGGCGTGACGGAAACTGTACGGGGAAACGCGAGGAGACAATGTTGACCGGCTCGTTCAACCCGCGCGACGTGACTCCCGCCGAAGACTTCATGGAGCTGTCCTGGGAGATGTTCGGCGAGCTGTGCCGCGCGCTGGCCCTGAAGGTGGCGCAGTCCTACGATCCCGAGATCATCGTGGGGATCGCCAGGGCGGGCGTGATCCCCGGAGCCGTGGTCGCGTCCATGATGCGCCGCGACTTCTTCTCGCTGAAGATCACCCGGCGCGAAGGGGGCCGAGTGGTCCGCCAGCGTCCGTCGGTGCTGTCCGCCGCGCCGCGCCAGGCACGGGGCAAGCGCGTGCTCATCGTCGACGAGATCACCACCTCGGGCGACACCATGCGTCTGGCCCTGGCCGCGGTGCGCGAAGTGGGCCCCGCCGAGGTGCGCACGGCCACCAGCTTCGCGCGGACCCGGGGCTTCCGGCCCGACTACTTCGCCCTGGCCACCGATTCCACGCTCATCTACCCCTGGGACCGCAAGGTCTTCGAGTCGGGGGACCTGGTGGTGAACCCGCGCTACCGCGACGCGGACGCCTGAGCGGGGGGACGCCTTCGGACGCGCCCGACCTGGCAGAGCGGACGCCGCCTCGGCGCCCCACGGGGGCGAGCCCCTGACGGCGCCCCCCCGGGCCGCAAGCCCCTACTGACCGTGCGCCATCGCCGATAGGAATTCGGCGTTGGTGTGGTGGCTCCCGATCCGCTCGATCAGGAACTGGGCCGCTTCGGGCGGCGGCATGTCGCTCAGGAAGTTGCGCAGAAGGTAGACCCGGTTCAGCTCCTTCTCGGTGAGCAGCAACTCCTCCCGGCGCGTCCCGGAGCGGTTGAGATCGATGGCCGGGTAGATGCGCCGGTCCGCGATCTCGCGGTCGAGCACCAGCTCCATGTTCCCGGTGCCCTTGAACTCCTCGAAGATGACCTCGTCCATCCGGCTGCCGGTCTCGACCAGGGTGGTGGCGATGATCGTGAGCGAGCCGCCGTCCTCCACGCTGCGCGCCGAGCCGAAGAAGCGCTTCGGCTTCGCGAGCGCATTGGCGACGACTCCGCCCGAGAGGATCCTGCCCGAGTGGGGCGCGAGAATGTTGTAGGCGCGCGCCAGCCGCGTGACCGAGTCCAGCAGGATCACCACGTCGCGGCCGAGCTCGACCTGGCGCTGCGCCTTCGCCAGCACCATCTCGGCGACCTGCCTGTGCCGCGCAGGCGGCTCGTCGAACGTCGAGGCCACGACCGCGCCCCGCACGCTCTCCTCCATCTCGGTCACCTCTTCGGGCCGCTCGTCGATCAGCAGCACCACCAGCTGCACCTCCGGGTGGTTGGCCGCGATCGCGTTGCCCATGTTGCGCAGGATGGTGGTCTTCCCGGCCTTCGGCGGCGACACGATCAGCGCGCGCTGGCCGAGCCCCACCGGCGCCACCAGGTCGATGATCCGCCCGGAGAGCTCGCCGCCCGGGATCTCGAGCCTCAGCCGACGGTTGGGATACCAGGGCTTGAGCTCCTCGAAGGTCGGCCGCCCCTTCGAGGTCTCGGGATCGAGGCCGTTCACGCTTTCCACGCTGTGCAGGGCGAGGTAGCGCTCCCGCCTTCCCGGCGGCCGCACCGGGCCCGCCACCGTGTCCCCGCGACGCAGCCCGAGCGACTGGATCTGCGCCGGGCTCACGTAGACGTCGTCGTCGCTGCCCACGTAGTTCCACTTGGGCGAGCGCAGGAAGCCGTAGCCGTCAGGCAGGATGTCGAGCACCCCGTGCGCCTTCGGCGTCTCGTTGCGGGCCGCGAGGCTCTGGTGGATGCGGAAGACGAGGTTGCGGCGGGAGAGACTGGCGCTGTTGGGGATGTCCAGATCTGCCGCGTAGCCGCGCAGCTCCGCTACCGTGCTATTCTTGAGTTCGGCGATGTCCATCGGAAGTGTCGAAACGATTGCACACCCGTCCATGCAGGTCAAGATGGGCGACCACCTGTTCCTCACCCCCGGGGCTTTGACGTGGCCAGGCACAACAGGAGCGGCGCAGGGGTGGACCAGCTCGGATTCCGCTACCGGATAAGCTATCCCCCCGACTGGCTCGACAGCGTGCGCGTGACCCGCAGGCTTGCCAGCGGCAGGCAGTCGACGCGGACGATCTTCAGGAACCCCTCGCGCAACCCGGAAGTCGATCCGGGCGATCTGATCCGGGTGGGACTGGAGTCTCCCGAACAGGAAATGGCGATCGAGATGTCGGCCCGCACGGCCCCCGGCCAGCTACACGAGATCGTGCTCGAATGGCGGGATCCGCGCGCGCCCGACCCCCGCATGGGCCGGGTCGGCGTCACGCTCCGCAGCTTCGGTCCGACCGCGCGCAACCGGGGCGCCATGGGACCGGCCACGGGACCGATGGACTATCTTTTCCGATGATCAATCCGTTGCTGGGGGCGCTGGCGTTCGTGGGGAACCGGACGGTTTCGGGCCTCGAGGGGATGGGTCGGGCGTGGGCGTTCGTTCTCGGGTCGGCGGGGTCGGTTCGCAACGTCGACGTGTGGCTTCCGCACCTGCTGCCCCAGATGGCGCGCGTCGGCGTGGCCTCGGTGCCGATTGCGCTCTTCATCGCGACGTTCACGGGCATCGTGATGTCGCTCCAGGCTTCGTACACGCTGACCGGCGCGATTCCGGTGTACTTCGTCGGCACGCTGGTGGGCAAGACGATGATTCTCGAGCTGGGCCCGGTGCTCACCGCGCTCACCCTGGCGGGCCGCGTCGGGGCCAACATCTCGGCAGAGCTCGGCACCATGCGCGTGACCGAACAGGTGGACGCGCTGGAGACGCTCGCCTACGACCCGCTCGCGTATCTGGTGGTGCCGCGCGTGTTCGCGGCGATCCTGATGTTCCCCATCGTCGTGCTGCTGGCAATGGGAATCGGCATCGCGTCGGGGTGGTTCACGGCGCTTCAGCTGCTCGACATGTCGTCGCCCGAGTTCGTGAAGGGGCTGCGCCTCTTCTTCGAGCCGTGGGACGTGTGGTTCGCCGTCATCAAGTCGGTCTCGTTCGGCGCGGTGGTGACCGGCGTGGGGTGCTGCTTCGGGCTCCGGACCGAGCGCGGGGCCGAGGGGGTGGGCCGGAGCGCGACCCGCACGGTGGTCGTCGCCAGCATGCTGATCCTCTGCCTGGACGCGTTCTGGGCCGCGGTGCTGCTGTAGTGGGCATCCACCTGACGGACCTGCGCAAGGCGTTCGGCCCGAAGGAGGTGCTGAAGGGCTTCACGCTGAGCATCGAGGACGGCGAGACCGCGGCGATCGTGGGCCCGTCGGGCATCGGCAAGTCGGTCCTGCTGAAGCACGTCGTGGGGCTGCTAAGGCCCGACGCGGGGTCGGTCGAGGTGGACGGGTTCTCGGTGCCCGAGCTGGACCGGACGGGGCTGGAGAGGCTGCGCCGCAGCATCGGCTACGTCTTCCAGTTCGCCGCGCTCTTCGACTCGATGACCATTGCCGAGAACGTGGGCATGGGGCTGCGGCGGATGCCGGGCTGGGACCGGCGCCGCATCGCGGACCGCGTCGACCACTGTCTGTCGCTGGTGGAGCTGGCCGGAATGGGCGACCGCTACCCGGCGGAGCTGAGCGGGGGGCAGCGCAAGCGGGCCGGTCTGGCGCGGGCGATCGCGCCCGAGCCGAAGTTCCTGCTGTACGACGAGCCCACCACCGGTCTCGACCCGGTGACCACGTCTGCAATCGACCGCCTTATACTCCGTATGCGCGACGATCTCGGCGCCACGGCGCTCGTGGTCACGCACGACATGACCAGCGCGTTCCGCGTGGCGGATCGAATCACGCTGCTGCACAACGGCAGGGCGAGGTTCAGCGGGACGCCGGAAGAGGTGCGCGCGGCCTCGGATCCGGTGCTGAAGGGGTTTGTGGAAGGCGATCCGGATCTCTACTACGGGGACGGATGGAGACGCGAAGGGCCGCACGCGACAGGACAAGCGGGAGGACAGGATCATGGAACGTAGACGCGAAGCCCTGGTGGGACTGGTCGTGGTGCTCGGCATCGCCGTGGGGGTGGTGGGCACCATATGGCTGCAGGGCGGACTCAGGCGCGACCTGCTTGAGCTGCGCGCGGCCTCGCCGAGCGTGGGGCAGCTGGTCGCCGGGGCCGCCGTCAAGTTCCGGGGCGTCTCGGTCGGGCATGTCGACGCCGTGAACGTGGCGCCCAACGGCGAGGCCGTGCTGGTGCACCTGAGCGTCGAACCCGACGTGGTGCTCCCCGCGGACGCCGCCGTCCTGCTCGCGCCCGAGTCCCTGTTCGGCGACTGGCAGGCCGAGATCCTGAGCCGGGCCGACTTCGAGCTCATGTCGTTCCTGGACTACCCCGAAGAGGGCGTGCTGCCCGCCGCCGCACTGCCCGACTTCTCCCGGCTCACGGCCACCGCCGACCAGATCGCCCGGCGCCTGACCACCATCTCGGAGCGGTTCGAGGTCGCGTTCACCGAAGAGACGGCGCTCAACCTGAAGAACGCGATCGACAACATCGGCGCCGTAAGCGACGGGCTCTCCGAGATCATCGCGCAGCAGGCCGCCCGCTTCGAGGACCTGTCCGAGGGGGTGAACGCGTCGGCGGTGGAGCTCGGGGCGGCGGCGCGCCAGGCCCGGCTCTCGTTCGAGCGCGTGGACGCGATCATCGCGAGCGCCGACGTCGACGGCACGCTGGGCGACGCGGGCGCCACCATGCGCAACCTGCGCGAGCTGACCGAGTCCATGAACGCGTCGCTGGGCGACCTCAGGTCGGCGGCGCAGCGCGCGGACACCGCCTTCGCCCGCCTGGACGAGCTGCTGGCCGCGGCCGAGTCGGGCGACGGATCGCTGGGGCGGCTGCTGGGCGACCCCGCGCTGGCCGACGGCGCCGCCGACGCCGTGCGCGAGCTGCGGGCGCTCATGGCCGACATTCAGGAGAACCCGCGCCGCTACCTGAGCTTCTCGATCTTCTAGGGAGGGGGGACCAAAGTGGAGGGGGAGGCGACCAAGGTGGAGGGTGCGGAGACCAACGCGGAGGGGGGGAAGACGAAAGTGGAGCGCGCAAAGACCAAAGCCGGGGGGGCGACGCCCAAAGTGGCGAACGGGCACAGGGGGCCGAGCGAGCCCTGGCGGATCGAGCGCAGCGCGGGCGGGGTCGTGGTGCGCCCGCTGGCGGGCATCTGGCATGCCCTGCTGATCCGGGACCCGTACGGCAACTGGTCGCTCCCCAAGGGGCACATCGAGGGCGGCGAGAGCCTGCGCGAGACGGCGGCCCGCGAGGTCGAGGAGGAGACCGGCATCAGCCCGGACGTGGTGGGGCCGAAGATCGGAACGATCGACTGGACCTTCCGGCAGGGGCGCGACACGATCCACAAGTTCTGCACCTTCTTCCTGATGCGCAGCCGCGCAGGCGAGCCCGTGCCCCAGCAGGCCGAGGGGATCACCGCGTGCGCGTGGATCCCGCTGCACGACGCCGCCGGGCGCATCCGGTACGCCGACACCAGGAAGGTCGTGCAGCGGGCGGGCGCGCTGATCACCGAGGCCGGCTGGTGAGCGACCGCGCGCCGGCGCCGGACCGAGGCGCCCCCGCCTGGAGGGCGGTCCAGGCCGCGCTCCTCGTCCTCGCCGGGGCGTTCTTCCTCTTCAGCATGCAAAGCGCCCTCAGCCCCTTCATCCTCTACTGCGTCTTCATAGCCCTGCTCGCGCCCTTCCGCACCCTACCCGGCCACGCGCTCCTCGCGTCCGTCGCCACCGTTCTGGTCTGCCTCTGGGTCCTCAGCACGGCGGGATCGCTCCTCGCGCCCTTCTTCCTCGCCTTTGTCCTCGCCTACATCCTCGACCCCCTCGCCGACCGCGTCTCCGCGCACCCGCGCATCGGGCGCACCGCAGCGATCTTCCTGATCCTCGTGCCCTTCCTCGCCCTCGGCGCGGCCACCATCGTCTTCGGCATCCCAGAACTCGTCACCCAAGCCCGCGACCTCGTCCTCCAGGCCCCCCGCGTCCTCGACGAGATCGCCACCTGGGTTCGCGGCCTCACCCCCGACTCCCTCGGCTTCGACATCCCGTTCGTCGACGAGCCAGCCGCGCTCGCCTGGCTCCAGCAGCTCGACGCCCAGGCCGTCGCCGACATGCTCGACTCGCGCCGCGAGGCCCTCACCCAGCGCGCCTGGTCGGCCGTGCTCGGCCTCGGCCGCGGCTTCGGCACCCTCGTCACCGTGCTCGGCTACCTCGTCCTCACCCCCGTCCTCACCTTCTACCTGCTGCGCGACTACGACCGCATCGTCGCGCGCGCCGCCGAGCTGCTCCCGGGGCAGTCCCGCACGCGCGTCAGCGAATACGCCCGCGAGTTCGACGACCTCCTCTCGCGCTACCTGCGCGGCCAGGTTCTGGCCTCGTTCATCACCGGCGCCATCACCTGGCTGGGCCTGCTCGTCGTCGGCTTCCCCTACGCCTTCCTGCTGGGCGCCACCGTGGCCGTCCTCGGGGTGATCCCCTACATGGGGGTGGCGGTCTCGCTCGTGCCCGCGCTCGTCATCGCGCTGGTCAGCGACGCCGTCGGCGCCTCGCTGCTCAAGGTGGCCGGCGTCTACGCGGTCGCGCAGGGGCTCGAGAGCGCCGTGATCAGCCCGCGCATCGTGGGCGATTCGGTGGGCCTGCACCCCGTCTGGGTGGTGCTGGCGCTGTCGCTCGGGGGCTTCTACTTCGGCTTCGTCGGCCTCCTCATCGGCGTTCCCCTGGCCGTGGCCGCCAAGCTGGCGCTGGCGCGCGGCGTGGAGCGGTACAAGCATTCGGCGCTGTACAAGGAAGGCACCCTGCACTCAGGTTCGACCCATGTCTGACAACTCCATCGAAGACGTCGTGATCGTCGGCTCCGGCCCCGCCGGCTGGACCGCCGCCATCTACGCCGCGCGCGCCAACCTCAATCCGCTCGTCTACGAGGGCGCGGGCAGCCGCACCATGATCCCGGGCGGCCAGCTCATGTTCACCACCGACGTGGAGAACTACCCCGGCTTCGCCGACGGCATCGGCGGCATCGAGATGATGATGGAGTTCAAGAAGCAGGCGCTCCGCTTCGACACCCGCGTGGTCACCGACGACATCGTCGAGGTCGACTTCTCCAGCCGCCCATTCC
>CBDCSL010000001.1:0-5644 GCA_965221595.1 Vicinamibacterales bacterium | reverse complement strand
CGCCGTCGAGCTGCGGGTTGGCGTCGGTGAGCTGCCGGGGCGCCGACAGGTCGCCGGGCGCGGTCCAGATCTCGTCGGGGCGGTCGCCGTCGGACATGGCGTACACCACCGTGGCGCCGTCGTCGGAGATGTTCCACGAGCGGTAGAGGCTGCCGTCCAGCGCCAGGGTGTCGACCGCGCCGGTCGCCGCGTCCATGCGCATCAGGCCGCGTTGCCAGCGGTCCCGGGCCGAGTGGCTGAAGTGCAGGCGGCGTCCGTCGTCGCTCCACCCCAGGACCTGGCGGCGGGGGCGGGCGTCTTCGTCGTCCTCCAGCTCCAGGATCGTGCGCAGGTCGCCGCCTTCGAGCTCGAGGACGTGCCACGCGTTCTGCGAAGTCAGCAGGAGCGCGTCGCCCGCGGGGCTCCAGCGCTCGACCGAGAAGCGGATGCGGGCCGAGTCGGCGTCGGCGTCGTCGGCGTCGGGGGTCTCGGCGTCCGGCGCGCCGGCGTCCGCGCTGCTTGCGGCCGGGTCCGGCTCCGGCTCCGGGCCGCGGTGCCCCTCGGTCACGTCGACCGCTTCGGCCTCGTCGAGCCGCCGCACGAACACCGACCCGCGCTCGCTGTAGGCAAAGGCGTCGCGCGCCTCGCTCCAGACCACGTTCATGCGCTCTTCGCCCGTGTCGCGCAGCAGTTCGGGCTCCGCGCCGTCCGCAAGCTGGAGCCGGAAGAGCGCGTAGTCCGTCCCGTCGCGCCGCGTGTACGAGGTCTTGGTGCGCGTCGCAGTCGCGTACGTGACGTAGGACCCGTCGGCCGAGAATCCCAGCCCCGTTGGCGTCGCGTCGCTCAGTATTTCTTGCACGCCGCCGTCTTCTGTGGAGACGAGCGCGACGATCTGGCGCGCGGCGATGTTCCTCACGCGGTCCCAGGCCAGGAAGTCGTTGCGGGAATCCTGCACGATGACCGGCGCCTCGGTCAGAGCCTCGAAGGCCGCGCGAGCCTCGGCGGCCCACCCAGCGGGGCGCAGGCCCAGCAGCACGGCGCGCCCGTCGGGAGCCCACACGAGCGGCGACGACGACGCGATCTCCTTGTCGGTGCCGAGCGCGACCGTCTCGGCGCGGCCCGAGCCCGCGTCGAAGATCCGGAGCCGGTACGCCCCGTCCTCGACGGCGAAGTAGGCCAGCCGGTCCCCGCCCGGCGACCACTCGAAGCCGCGCAGCTGCGCCGGCTCCTCGTGCACCCATGTGCGCGCGCCGTCGCCCGTGTCGATCACCATGAGCCGGGTCGAGACGGGCGAGATGTAGGTCGGGTCGCCGTACCGCCCGTGGTCGACGTCGGTGCGGTCGCGCCGGGTGCGCACGGTCGCGGCCACGCGGGCGCCGTCGCTGGTGACCGCCGCGATGCCGACGCCCCGCACGTCGAGCGCCACCTCGGGCGTGAAGAGGCGCTGCTGGGCGGCTGCAGGTGGCGCGGCCACGGTGGCCGCGACGGCGAGCAGCCCGCAGACCACTCCCGCGCCTGTGCGGGAGGCTGGGCTGCGGGGTGCGGGGGCGGACGGGGGCGCGGGGGGGCGCTCCTGCTCTACGGTGCGCTCTTCCGCGGCGAGGATCCACAAGCCCGGCGCAACCACCAGAAACGCAGCCGCCCACACCCAGTAGCCCACCAGAAGGCCTGTCACGGTGTTGGATCCGGCCACCCAGATCGGCCAGTACACGAGGTTGAGGACACCGGCCGCGCCCACCGCCAGAGGCAGCCAGCGGCCCACGACCCGCGTCTCGCGCCACTTCGGCCTCAGCGTCGCCACGCTGGCGAGCATGAGCAGGTTGGTGAGCGCGCTCGCCCTGCCGGTCATGTCCCCCCAAAACAGCGCCATGAGGAAGGCTTCCGCGCCGAGGTTCGCACTGCCCTGGGCGACGCCCCCCTGGCTATAGGTCGGCAAGACGAACGCAAGGGCGAACACCGCCCACGCGGCGTACACCGCCCGACGCCACTTCATGCTTTCAAGACGCATTGGATAACCCCTTTCCTGGTTCGACCCCAGCTCTCTGCTATCAGCCCGGTGCCCACAGGCCCTTTGCCGACACCCAGCGGAAGGCACGAAGCCACAGACCCGCGCTCAATAGCAGCTGCGAGGCGGTCCATGTCCAAAACCCTGCCAGGAAGCTGCCTTGCAGGATCGTGTCGCCGACAATTACGGCGCCGCCGCCATGGACGAGGTGGTCAATCCCGACAGCGACCAGATAGACCGCCGCAGCGGAGTTGAGCCAAGCCAGCGCGCAACGCCTCGAAGGGTCGGAGCGTCCCGCTTCCCACAGCGTCAGCAACAGGGGCAGGCAGATGGGCCAGCGCTCCCAGAAGACCTGATACCCGTATCTGATCGTGAACTCTCCAAAGACCGGCAGGAACAGAGAGGCCGCGAAGAGCGTCCACCCCGCGACCACCAGCCGGTGCCACCTGAGCCGACCCGCCTTGGCGAATTCGCGCGAAAGCTCCCTCCCGCTGCCGATGTCGTTTCGAACATCGATCAACACCCTGGCTGGCTCCAACCCTTCGTTCAGCTCCAATTCCACTTCCAGTCGCGCCCGGAGATGGTCCTCCAGCTCGTCCACCTCGCGTGCAGTCAGCCCGGACCGTCGCTCCAGCCGCCTACGCCACCGCAGGATCGCCCGCTCCATGTCATGCATGTCCGCCTCCCCATGACGATTGGAGCGCCTCGTGAACCATGCGCCAGTTCTCCCGGTCCGAGGTCAGCTGTCCCTTTCCTCGGGGGGTCAGCCGATAGTACTTCCGACGCCTTCCCTCTTCGGTCAGTTGCCAGCGGCCCCTGATCAACCCCTCCCGCTCCAGTCGGTGGAGCACGGGATAGAGCATCCCGTCCGACCACTTCAGCCTGCCGCCCGACAGCAGCTTCACCTGCTTCAGGATCTCATACCCGTAGCTCTCGCCGCCGGCCAGGATGGACAGAACCATCGGGCGCGAGGATGCCGCGACGAGTTCCTTCGATACTGGCCTGATCACCTCGTCCTCCTTCCAATACCTTGTGGAACGATGTATATTGATGTACAATGTATTTGGGTGCGCAGCAAGAACCAAGCGCGCCGGACCATTCGCCGCTGGCGACGGCTGGGCCGTCGGTGGAGTCGCGCGAACAACAGATAAGGGGATTGGACATGGATCTCGGAGCGAACGCGGGCCCACTCACGGTATCTTCCAAGCGCACGACCTGCCACCTCTCGGTCGTGGTCGCCACGTCCTGCGCCGTCCTGGCGGCAGGGTGCGGTCCCATGGCGTCGGAGCAGATACCCGACATCGCGATCGACAGCAGCGGCGTCCGGATCGTGACCAGCGATCCGGGGGACTCCGATGCCACATGCGCGGTGAGCGCGGAGCCGACCGCCGTCATCGGCGAGGACGAAGGCGACGAATCCCAGTGGTTCTCCCTGATCAGGGGCACAGGCCGCTTGTCGGACGGGTCCGTCGTGGTCGTCGACCGCAACAGTGCCAATGTGCGCATCTACGACGAAGCCGGCAGACACGTGCGCACCATGGGTCGACACGGCGACGGGCCCGGCGAGTTCCGCGACCCCTTCCTGCTATGGATCACCGCGGGCGACACCCTCTGGGTCGGCGACTACCGCCCCTGGCGGTACAAACTCTTCACCGCGCAGGGCGAATTCGTCCGTCAGGTCACTCCCGAGCCGCTCCTGATCAACCCGCCGAGTTCGGGTGGCGGTGTCCTCGACAACGGATATGTGGTCAACACCACCAGCAAGAGCCCCGACCGCCCGAGCTTCAGCGTTGCCGACACCCTGATGGTCCTCTTGTACGATCCGGACGGCAAGCTGGTCGGCAACCTGGCTCGGATTCCCGACCGAGTGAGCGGACAGGTGAGTGATGCAGACCTGTGGCTGTTTCCCCTCTTCCAGTCGTTCGCGCAGGTCGACGCGGGCGGGTCCACCGTCGCACTGGCCCACGGCAGCGAAACCGAGGTGAGGGTGCTGGACGACGAGTTCAACCTCCGGCTCATCGTGCGCTGGTCCGAACCAGACCGCGAGGTGACGAGCGGCGACGTGCGTGCATGGCGGGACGACTACATTGCAAGCCGACGCCGAGTGGGAGAGCGGGAATGGAGGGACTTCGACGACGCCCGGATCAGCCCCGAGCGTCCGGTGGCCGAGGTGTTCCCTGCGATGTCGGCAGTCATGATCGGGAGAGACGGCCGAATATGGGTTCGCCAATACGATCGGCCACGCGAGCAGCGGGGCTGGCTGGCCTTCGATTCCGACGGTGGCTTCCTTTGCCTCTTGCCTGTCCGTCATCCTGGCGCAGTGCGCGAATTCGGAGCCGACTACGTGCTGCTGGAGCGCGAAACGGAACTCGGCGTCCAGAGCGTGCGCCTGCACCGGCTGGATGTGCCCTGACGACAGTCTGCCGATCTGGGTTACCTTCCAGTGCATGCCCGTGACATCCTCGGATTCGTGCGTCAGGCGCTGGCCGACATCTGAACACGTCCTTACCGCCTTCGAGGGGTGGGCGCGCTCCCAGGCGGATGCCCGGCCCGAGCTTGTGGCTCTGGGCTATTTCGGGTCCCATGCCCGGGGGGACACGGGATTCGGCACACGGTGCGGGAATGGGACCGGCTGCAGCGGCGGGGCGGGCGCTTCGTTCAGATGCTGAACGACGAAGCCGTCTGGGTGATCGGATCGGCGCCTTGAGGCCGACGGCGCCGACAGGCCCGCAGCCTGGCGATTGACACTGTTTCCGGGCCGGGCGAAGTTCCGAATCCACCGCACCGCGCCCAGTAGGTCGAAGAGGGAGTCGAGGAGCACATGCTGAAGTCATTTCGCGTCCGGCTGATCGTCATTCTGGCGGCTCTGGGCATCGCGATCGGATACTACGTCACCGAGGGTCTCAAGCTCGGGCTCGATCTGCAGGGGGGCGTGCACCTCGCGCTCGAGATCGACGACCCCGACGGCACCCTCACGCCCGAGGCCAGGGAGAGCGCCATCGAGCGCGCCGAGCGCATCATTCGCACGCGCATCGACGAATTCGGCGTCGAGGAGCCGCTGGTCCAGCGGAGCGGCTCGGACCGGCTCATCGTCGAGCTGGCGGGCCTGGACGACGAGACCAGGGCCAAGGAGCTCATCAACCAGCAGGCGTTCCTCGAGTGGAAGCTGGTTTTGCCGACCACGGACGTCGACCAGTCGCTGGAGCGGCTGGACCGGGCCGTCGTGGTCGCCCTGGGCGCGGAGACGCTCCGGGAAATGGGACGCGACACCGAGGCGGGCGAGGCCGGCACATCCTCGATCGAGCAGCTGCTCTTCAACACGGAGCCGGATTCGGCGCAGGCGGAGGACAGCGCGGCGGGGGGCGACCCGGCCGATGCCGCGGCCGCCGATGACGCCGCCGCCGCGGACGAGGCCGACGAGGACGAGGGCGAGGTCAACTTCCGCCCCTTCTCGGGTCTCCTCAACACGGGCGACGTCGGGACCTACCTGGTGGACGCCGAAGACTACGACGACGCCACGATGTTCATGGCGCTGCCCGAATTCCAGCGTGCGCTCCCGCGCGGAGTCAGCCTGCAGTGGGGCTGGGACTCGATTCCGCGCGCCGCCAGGTTCTACCGCGAACTCTACGTGCTCGAAGAGGACGCCTTCCTCACCGGCGA
>OZ244900.1:3540000-3846261 GCA_965221595.1 Vicinamibacterales bacterium | reverse complement strand
CCTGAAGACGGTCGTGATCACCGCGGACGCCCCCGCACGCTGACGGGAGGCATGTACTCCCCCGACGACACGATCGTCGCGGTCGCGACGCCTCCGGGGCGCGGAGGCATCGGCATCGTGCGCGTCAGCGGGCCGGATGCGGCCAGGACCGTCAAGGCGGTTCTCTGTGAGCCCGTGGACCTGGCCCCGCGCCGCGCGACCCTGACGGCGCTGAAAGGCGCGGCGGGCCACCTGGATCGCGCCCTCGCCACCCACTTTCCCGCACCCGCCTCGTACACCGGCGAGGATGTCGTCGAGATCAGCGCCCACGGGAATCCCCTGCTGCTGCGGCTGATCGTCGAGGCGGTCGTCGCCGCCGGCGCCCGGCAGGCGGAGCCGGGCGAGTTCACCCTGCGGGCGTTCGTCAACGGCCGCATGGATCTCGTGCAGGCGGAGGCGGTCGCCGATCTGGTGAACGCGGTGACCCCGCTCCAGGCGCGGGTCGCCTGCGACCAGCTCGAGGGCACGATCACGGGTGCCATCGGGGAGATTGATGCGGACCTGTTCGACCTCGTCACCCGGCTGGAAGCCTCCATAGACTTCCCCGAGGAGGGCTACCATTTCGCGGATGCCGCCGCGGTGGCCGCGGAGACACGGGCGCTGCAACGGCGGGCGGAGGCGCTGCTCGCCGGCGCGCGCCGCGGGCGGCTTGTCCGCGACGGCTGCCAGGTGGTCATCCTCGGCAAGCCGAACGTGGGCAAGTCGACGCTCTTCAACCGGCTGCTCGGCTGTGCCCGCGCCATCGTGACGGAAGTGCCCGGCACGACCCGGGACCTGTTGACGGAGACGGTGGAGATCGAAGGCGTGCCGGTCACGCTCGTCGACACCGCCGGGATCCGCAGGACTGCCGACGCAGTCGAGGCGCAAGGGGTCGCGCGCTCGCGCGGCGCCCTCGGCGTGGCCGCCGCGGTGCTGCTGGTGCTCGACCGGTCGCGGCCGCTCGATCTCGAAGACCGGGAGCTGCTGCGCGAGACAGGCGCGGCACACCGCGTGCTGGTCGTCAACAAGACGGATCTGCCCGCGTGCTGGGACGTGGCGGCCCTGTCTGTCGAGAGCCCGGTGGTGCCCGTGTCGTTGCGCGCGGAGTCCACCCTGGCGACCCTGCGCGCAGCCCTCGCGGCCCTGCTGCAGGGGGGCGAGCGGCTCTGCGATACGCCGCTGCTCTCCAATCTACGCCACATCGGCCTGGTCGAGCGTGCGGCGGCCGGGCTGGGCCGCGCGGCAGCAGCCGCCGCGGCGGCGCAACCGGAGGAGCTCGTGCTCGCCGATTTGCAGGACGCGCGCGTCGCGTTCGAGGAGGTGACCGGGAAGCGCACGTCCGACGACCTGCTGCGGCGCATCTTCACGCAGTTCTGCATCGGGAAATAGGGGTCGGATCGCAGGATGGACGGTTTCGACGTCATCGTCATCGGCGCCGGGCATGCCGGTTGCGAGGCGGCCTACGCGGCGGCGCGCATGGGTTGCCGCGTGGGCCTGTGCACGCTCTCGCGGGAGACCGTGGCGCACATGCCCTGCAACCCGGCCATCGGCGGGACCGCGAAGGGCCACCTCGTGCGCGAGATCGACGCGCTCGGCGGGCTGATGGGCAGGGCCATCGACGCGACGGGCATTCAGTTCAAGCTGCTCAATCGCAGCCGCGGGCCCGCGGTCTGGTCGCCTCGGGCACAGGCCGATAAGCGGCGCTATGGAACCTGGGTGCGCAACGAGCTCGACCGGCAACCCGGGATCCGGTGGGTGACCGGCCGGGCCGGGCGGATACTCGCCGAGCGTGGTCTCGCGACCGGCATCGCGCTCGAGGCGGGAGAGCGGCTGGCCTGCAAGGCGGTGGTGGTCACGACCGGGACGTTCCTCAACGGGCTGATCCACATCGGGCCCGAGACCCGCTCGGCCGGCCGGGCCGGCGAGCCGTCGTCGCACGCGCTGGCGGAATCGCTCAAGGCGCTGGGGTTGCGGTGGGGCCGTCTCAAGACCGGGACGCCGCCGCGACTCGATCGTCGCAGCATCGACTTCACGCAATTCGAGCCGGCGCGCGGCGACCGGGAGCCGGTCCCGTTCTCGTTCCTGACCGACGTGATCGACCGCCCCCAGATCTTGTGCCATCTGCTGCACACGACCGGCCGCGTGCACGATATCGTGCGCGCGAACATCGGCCGCTCGCCCTTGTACAACGGGCAGATTGCAGGCATCGGGCCTCGCTACTGCCCGTCGCTCGAGGACAAGATCATGCGCTTCCCGGATCGGGAGCGACACCAGATCTTTCTGGAGCCGGAGGGAGTCGACGTCGACGAAACGTACGTCAACGGCTACTCGATGAGTCTGCCGGCCGATGTCCAGCAGGACCTCGTACGGGCGCTGCCGGGCCTCGAGGACGCGGTCATGCTGCGTCCCGGGTATGCCGTGGAGTACGACTTCGTGCAGCCGACGGAGCTGCAGCCCACCTTCGAGACGAAGCAGGTCGGCGGCCTGTTCCTGGCCGGCCAGATCAACGGCACGTCGGGCTACGAGGAGGCGGCCGCCCAGGGGCTGTTGGCTGGCATCAATGCCGCCCTGCGCGCGCACGGCGGCGAGCCGCTGGTGCTGGGGCGGGATGAGGCGTACATCGGCGTGCTCGCCGATGACCTGACGACGAAGGGCTGCCTGGAACCCTATCGGATGTTCACGTCGCGCGCCGAGCACCGGCTGTTGCTGCGGATCGACAACGCCGATCTGCGGCTGACCGAGCGCGGTCGCCGCGTGGGCCTGGTCGACGACGAGCGGTGGATCCGCTACGAAGGACGCCGCCGGCGCCACGAGCGCAACATGCACCGGGTGCGCCGAACGACGATCGCGCTGAACGGTGCGAACCGCTCCCCCGCGGCGCAGTTGCTGCGCCGGCCCGAGGTGCGGCTGGCCGACCTGGCGGCCGCGGGCGCCGTCGAGCTCGACATCGCACCCGGGCAGCGGCATCTCGATCTGCCGAGTGTGGAAACCGAGTTCAAGTACGCCGGCTACCTGGCGCGCCAGCAGGCCGCCGTCGAGCGCAGCCTACGTCGGGAAACCGAGGTCATCCCGCCGGATTTCCACTACGCCGGCGTGCCCGGCCTGTCGCGGGAAGTCGTTGAGCGCCTCACGGAAGTCCGGCCGCGCACCCTGGGTCAGGCGCTGCGGGTGCCGGGCGTCACGCCCGCTGCGGTCACGATCATCGGCGCCTGCGCCCGGCGAGGCGGGTCAGGCGCTGCGGCACGCCCCGCATGAGCGGCGGACGAACCCGTTCGCGCGCGCCGCGCGCATCCCTGCCGCTCGCGCCGCTGAACCGGCGCGAGCTGGCCGAGCGCCTGCGCCGGCGCGCGGCACGTGCGCAGCTCGACGTCTCCGAGCCGCTGCTCGAGCACCTGTTGTCCTACATCGAGCTGCTGCAGCGCTGGAACGCGCGCCTGAACCTGACTGGCCTGGATGCCGGGGACGACGGGCTGGACAGGCTGATCGTGGAGCCGCTGGCCGCGGCGCGGCATGTCGCGCTCGCGGCGCCGCGGGTCATCGACATAGGCTCCGGCGGCGGCTCGCCGGCCATACCGTTGCGGCTGGCGCTCGGGGGCGGCTCGCTGTTGATGGTCGAAGCGCGAGCGCGCAAGGCCGCCTTCCTGCGCGAGGCGGTCAGGCACCTCGGTCTTGCGGACACCGCCGTGGAAACGCGGCGTTTCGAGCCGCTGGCCGGCTCGGCACCGCTGCAGGGAGCGTTCGACCTCGTGACGCTGCGCGCCGTGCGCGTGGACACGGCGGCGCTGCGCCGCCTGCAGGCCTTCCTGCGAGAAGGCGGCGATCTGTTCCTCTTTGCGGGGGCTCGGACGGAGGAGGAGCCACCTGCCCCGCCGCCGCCGCTGGTGCCGCACGCGACTTGGCCACTCGTCGATACGCTGAACAGCCGACTCGTAGCGCTGCGTAAGGCACCCGGCACCCAGAGACGAGCAGATGACGAATGCTAATGTTTCAGCCGGTCGCCGGCGTCAGCCCGTGGCCCCGCTGCCTGAGTCGCGCCCCGGCTTGGCGTCGACTCGGGGAATCTGGGGAAAGTCCCGCCGCGAGTACAACGCTAGGTAGCCGGAAACCCGCGCCCGGATCGCCTCCGCACCACCCTCTTCGCGATCCACCAGCGCGATGACGCCGGCGACGATGCAACCAGCCTTCTCTGCTTCGGTAACGGCCTTGAGCGCGGACCCACCGCTGGTCACGACATCCTCCACGATGACTACGCGCGTGCCAGGTGCGGGCGGATTCTCGATGAGCCGCATCGTGCCGTGCGTCTTCGGCTGCTTGCGGACGTAGAAGCCGTCGAGCGGTCGCCCTCGCGCGGCCGCGCGCAGCATGGTGGCGCCGATGATGGGGTCGGCGCCGTGGGTGATGCCGCCGACGGCCCGGATTTCCGCCGAGAGGCTCGCCGCCGGGAGGGCGTCCAAAGCATCCACGAAGGCGTCCCCCACCAGCGGAGCACCCTCGGCGCTGAGCGTCACGAGTCTGCAATCGAAGTAATAGGTGGAGGCTTGGCCGGAGCTCAGGGTGAGCTGGCGGCCCGTGTGCAGCGCGCGTTCGGCGAGCAGTGTCCAGAGCGGATCGTTGCGCATGGACGGCGATCCTTAGTCGTAACCCAGCCGGCGAGGTGAACCCGTATGGTAGCACCCCGGGTGCCCCGGCCTGACCACTGGCCGGAGGGCCATGCGACGGATCCGGGGCGGCGACCCCACGGGCTGGACGCTCGGTTATCGGCATGTTCCACGTGGAACACAGACGGCGGCTGCGCCGGTAGCGGCGCCGCGGGTGGAGCAGGGAGGCTGGTCATGGAACTGTGCTCCTGTGGATCCACTTGCCCGACGAGCAAGAGGCGGCGATGGGCTGCAGGGCCCAGCAGGCAGGTGCTGTTCCACGTGGAACACGAGTGCGCAGTTCGGGTTGTCCAAGGCTGTCGTGTCGAAACGCCGCGTTGTACCGAGACGCGGTCGTGACAACGCCGCGCGCGGCCAGAACAAGGCGTGACGAGCGAGCAGATGGAACACATTCAACCCACGCAAGAATCGTCGTGCGCAGTCCCTCGCGGGATGCAACGGCCGTCGAATGCGGCAGGGCCTTTGCCACAGGCCTATAGGCGCAAAGCGGGTGTGGTGGGTTGTTTGCACGCCGGTGTGGAGCGTGTCGGCTCATCGTGCCCCTGGGCCGCGCTCGCCGTTCATCGCGGCGCGACGTTGACCGTAAACGGCAAACGTCGTACCGTGAAATGGCATGCATTGCCCGCAGGTCGGGTGATGTCGCGCAGGCCATGTGGTTCCGTCCGAAGCCTATTCCCCCGCCCCGGCGAGAAGCTCCCCTCAAGCCCGTCGTCGCCATCGCGAACCAGAAGGGCGGCGTCGGAAAGACCACGACCGCCATCAATCTGGCGGCGGCGATGGCCGTCGCGGGACGCCGGGTGCTGATCATCGACATGGACCCGCAGGCCAACCTGACCAGCGGAGTCGGCTCGAAGGGCAGGCGCGCCGCCGGTGGGACCATCTACGACGCGCTGACCGGCGACGGACCGGTCGACGTCGAACACTTCTGCGTCGCCACGCCGGTACGCAATCTGTCGCTCGTGCCTGCAGACCGTCACTTGACGGGGGCGGAGATCGAGCTCGTCGGCCTCCCCGACAGGGAGTCGCGGCTGCGGCCGCTCGTCGCGACCGCGCGAGGTCGGTTCGAGCACGTCTTCATCGACACGCCGCCCTCGCTCGGCCTCCTGACGCTCAACGCACTCGTGGCCGCCGACGAGGTGCTGATTCCGCTGACCTGCGAGTACTTCGCCCTGGAGGGCGTTGCCGAGCTGACGGCCACAGTGCAGCGGGTTCGCGCCGGCCTGAATCCGGAGCTGTCCATTGGAGGCGTACTGTTGACAATGACCGATACGCGCACGAATCTCAGCCGCGAGGTGGCGGCGGAGGTGAAGAGCTTCTTCAAGGACAAGGTGTTCGGGACGGTCATTCCCCGCAATGTTCGTTTGGGTGAGGCCCCCAGCCATGGCCTGCCGGCCGTAATGTACGACAGTCGCGCGCGGGGCGCCGCGGCCTACGCAGCGCTCGCGGACGAGGTCTTGGCGGCCGGGCGGAACGTCGAGAGCTCCGGGAGCACGGGCGGTGCCTGACAAGCGCCAGGCGCTGGGCCGGGGGCTGAGTGCGCTCATTCCCGATGTCCCGCAGCAGGCAGCGCACGCGGCTACGCCCACGGAGATCGACCTCGACCTGATCGAGCCCAACGGCCACCAGCCGCGTCGCATCATGGACGACGCGAAGCTGGAGGAACTGGCGCAGTCCATCCGGGGCAGCGGCATCATTCAGCCCATCGTCGTGCGCCGGCGGGCCGGCCGGACGTACGAGATTGTCGCCGGCGAGCGGCGCTGGCGCGCCGCCCAGCGGGCGGGCCTGCTGAAAGTGCCGGTCTTCATTCGGGACGTGCCGGACGACAAGCGCCTCGAACTGGCGCTGATCGAGAACGTCCAGCGCGAGGACCTCAACCCGATCGAGGAAGCGCAGGCCTACCAGCGTCTGGTCGAGGAGTTCCGGCTGACCCAGGAGGAGATAGCCCGCGCCGTCGGCCGGGACCGCGCGACGGTGGCCAACTACCAGCGTCTGCTGTCACTGCCGGCCGAGGTGCAGGCGGACGTAGCGGCGGGGGCCCTGAGCATGGGTCACGCGCGGGCGCTCGTCGCGCTGCCTGACGCTGCCGCCCAACGGGGCGCGGCGCGCGAAGTCCTTGCCCGCGGCCTGTCGGTCCGCGAGACCGAGCTGCTCGTCAAGCGCCGCTTGGCGCCGCCCGCGCCGCCGACCCCGGGACCCGACCCGCATACGAAGGCGGCGGCGGAACGGCTGCGCGTCGCGCTCGGGACGGGCGTGGAGATCGTGCGCCGACGGCGCGGCGGGCGGATCCAGATCCACTTCGGTTCCGAGGCGGAGCTGCAGCGGTTGTTCGAGCAGCTCACGGCCCCGGGTGGCTGATCCGGCGGCTTGCCCCGGCTGGCCGTGGATGGTATAAAAAGCTGTTTGGCCGGCCGCGGATCATCCCCACGAGACAGGTCCTGCGTGCGAACGTCCGCACCCGTCGGGGGCCTGCGAGGTCGACGGTGCGTTCGGGTCGGGCCGCGCGCCCGGCCGGACGCGGGTTTGCGAGTTATCTGACGATGGCGAATCGGACCGCCGCCACGCGGTACGTACGTGCCCTGTTCGACGTCTGCGAGCAGGAGGCCGAGCTCGAGCGCGTCGAGCGGGAGGTGTCGGCGTTCGCGGCGCTGTTCGACGAACACCCCGCCTTGAGCAAGGGCCTGCTGAATCCGGCGGTGCCGCCGGCTCCCAAGCGAAGCGTGGTGGCGGCGCTGCTCGACCGCGCCGGCGACCTGTCGCCCGTCACGCGGCGGCTGCTGACGCTGCTGGCGGAGCGTGACCGCTTGGCGCTGCTGCCCGAGATTCTCGACGTCTACCGGGACCGCCTGATGGAGCGGCAGGGCGTCGTACGGGCGCGCATCACCACGGCTGAGCCCCTGCCGGACGGCCGGGCGCACGAGTTGACGCGGCAGCTGGAGGCCGCGACCGGCAAGCGCGTAACCATCGAGAGCGCGGTCGATCCGGCGGTCATCGGTGGCGTGGTCACGCAGATCGGCAGCACGGTCTGGGATGGCAGCATCGCGCGGCATCTGGCCCGGCTGCGGGAGCGGTTCCTGGGCGAGGCCGCGGGCTGACGGAGTCGAAGCATGGACATCAAGGCAGACGAGATCTCCAGGATCATCAAGGACCAGCTCGGCAGCTACGCGCTCGACGTCGACGTGGCCGAGGTCGGCACGGTGGTGTCGGTGGGCGACGGCATTGCCCGCATCCACGGCATCGAAGGTGCGATGGCCACCGAGATGCTCGAGTTTCCCCAGGGCGTGTTCGGCATCGCGCTCAACCTGGAGGAGGAGAGCGTCGGCGCCGTGCTGCTGGGCGAGTCGACCGAGATCAAGGAGGGCGACTCCGTCAAGCGGACGGGCCGCATCATCTCCGTACCGGTCGGCGAAGAGCTGCTCGGGCGCGTCGTCAACGCCCTCGGCCAGCCGGTGGACGGCAAGGGGCCGATCGCGACCAGCCAGCATGCTCCCATCGAGAAGATCGCGCCGGGCGTCGTGGACCGCCAGCCTGTCAAGGAGCCGCTGCAGACCGGGCTCAAGGCAATCGACGCGATGATTCCGATTGGCCGCGGCCAGCGCGAGCTCATCATCGGCGATCGGCAGACCGGCAAGACGGCGGTGGCGGTCGACACGATCATCAACCAGAAGGGGCTCGACGTCGTCTGCATCTACAACGCGGTCGGCCAGAAGCAGTCGACGGTCGCGCAGGTCGTGCGCACGCTGGAGGACGCCGGGGCGATGGAGTACACGATCGTCGTGACGGCGGGCGCCTCCGACCCCGCACCGCTGCTGTACATCAGCCCGTACTCGGCCTGCGCGATGGGCGAGTACTTCCGGGACAGCGGGCGGCACGCACTGTGCATATACGACGATCTGTCCAAGCACGCGCAGGCCTACCGTGAGATCTCGCTGCTCCTGCGTCGGCCGCCTGGCCGCGAGGCGTATCCGGGCGACGTGTTCTACCTGCACTCCCGGCTGCTGGAGCGCGCCGCGAAGATGCGAAACGAACTCGGCGGCGGCTCGCTCACAGCGCTGCCCATCATCGAGACCCAGGCCGGGGACCTGTCCGCCTACATCCCCACCAACGTCATCTCGATTACGGACGGCCAGATCTTCCTCGAGTCGGATCTGTTCCACCAGGGTATTCGGCCGGCCATCAACGTCGGCAACTCCGTGTCGCGGGTCGGCGGGTCCGCACAGGTGCGGGCGATGCGCCAGGTCGCCGGCACGCTGCGGCTCGACCTGGCGCAGTTCCGGGAGCTGGCTGCGTTCGCGCAGTTCGGCAGCGACCTCGACAAGGCGACGCAGGACCAGCTCAATCGCGGCCGACGCCTGGTCGAGGTGCTCAAGCAGCCGCAGTATCAGCCGCTGGCAGTCGAGCGGCAGGTACTCATCATCTTCGCCGGCACCAACGGCTTCCTCGACGGGGTCGCCGAGAGCGACGTGGCGGCCTACGAGCAGGAGCTGTACGAGTTCCTCGAGGCGCGGCACCGGGATCTCGTGGAGCGCCTGACTACGTTGAAGAAGCTCGACGACGAGCTGCGGAATGACGTCACCGCCGCCGTCAAGGCATTTACCGAGCAGTTCACCGCAGCGCGGAAGGGAGTGGCAGCCTAGGCGATGCCGTCGCTCATCGACCTGCGGCGACGTATCCGCGCCGTCAAATCGACGCAGCAGATCACGAAGGCGATGAAGACCGTCGCCGCGTCGAAGCTCCGCCGCGCGCAGGAGCGCATCACGGGCGCGCGCCCGTTCGCCCACCTCATGCTGGGCGTGCTCAACAGTCTGGCGACGCGCCTCGACCCCGCGCTGCACCCGCTGCTCGCCGCGGCGGAGGATCGCCCGTCCGCGCCGACGCTCCTCATCGTGGTGACGGCCGACAAGGGGCTCTGCGGCAGCTTCAACTCCAACCTGCTGCGGCGCGCCGGCACGTACGTTGCCGAGGCGGAGCGCGAGGTGGCGCTCGGCCTGGTCGGTCGCAAGGGCCGCGACTTCTTCGCGCGGCGCGGGTTCGACGTCCGCTACGAGGACGTCAACCTGTTCACGAACCTGCGCTACACGCACGCCCAGGCCGTGGCGCGGGCAGCGATCGAGGAGTTCACCAGCGGCGCGGCGCGCGACGTGTACCTGATCTACAACGAGTTCAAGAGCGTTCTGCAGCAGCGGGTCGTCGTCGAACGGCTGCTTCCGATTCCGCGCTTCGAGGAGGACTCGGACGCGGCGGCGGCGACATTGGCCGGTCATCTGTTCGAGCCGACGCCGGCGGAGATCTTCGACGAGCTGCTGCCCCGCCACGTCGAGACGCAGCTCTTTCGGGCGCTGCTCGAGTCCGCCGCGGCGGAACATGCGGCCCGGATGACGGCAATGGACGCGGCCACCCGGAACGCGGGCGAGATGATCGATCAGTTGACGCTCTACATGAACAAGATGCGGCAAGCCACGATTACACGCGAGTTGATCGAGGTCGTGTCGGGCGCGGAAGCCTTGTAACGCGGGAGCCGAGAGAGCATGGCCAACGGAGCGAGCACGAGCGAGAAGACCGGCCGGGTCGTCCAGGTGATCGGGCCGGTCGTGGACGTCGAGTTCGAGAGCGGACACCTCCCGCCCATCTACAACGCGCTGCACATCAAGTCGGAGGCGGAAGGGGGCGAAGCCATCGACGTGATCGCCGAAGTCGAGCAGCATCTCGGGGAGAGCCGGGTGCGGGCCGTCTCCATGAAGCCCACCGACGGGATGCAGCGCGGCATGGCGGCCGTCGACACGGGCGCGCCGATCTCGATGCCGGTGGGGCCCCAAACCCTGGGGCGGGTACTGAACGTGCTGGGCGAACCGGTGGATTTCCCGGACCGCCCAGTGACGTCCGAGGAGCGCTGGCCCATTCACCGGCCGGCGCCGCCCCTCGAGGACCAGTCCACCGAGCTGCAAATGTTCGAGACGGGCATCAAGGTCATCGACCTGCTCGAACCCTACCTGCAGGGCGGCAAGATTGGGCTGTTCGGCGGCGCGGGGGTGGGCAAGACAGTCATCATCCAGGAGCTGATCCACAACATCGCGCTCAAGCACGGCGGCGTCTCCGTGTTCGGCGGCGTGGGCGAACGCACGCGGGAGGGGAACGACCTGTGGCTCGAGTTCCAGGAGAGCGGTGTCGTCGACCCCGACGACCCGGACAAGTCGCGCGCCGCCCTGGTTTACGGTCAGATGACCGAACCCCCGGGTGCCCGGCTGCGGGTCGGGCTGAGCGCCCTGACGGTGGCCGAGTACTTCCGTGACGCCGAGGGCAAGGACGTCCTCCTGTTCATCGACAACATCTTCCGCTTCACGCAGGCGGGCTCGGAGGTGTCGGCGCTGCTGGGCCGCATGCCCTCCGCCGTCGGCTACCAGCCGACGCTCCTCACGGAGATGGGCGCGCTGCAGGAACGGATCACGTCGACGAGGAAGGGCTCGATTACCTCGGTGCAAGCCATCTACGTACCGGCTGACGACTACACGGACCCGGCGCCGGCCACGACGTTCGCTCATCTCGACGCCACGACCAACCTGTCGCGATCGATCGTCGAGCTCGGCATCTATCCCGCCGTGGATCCGCTGGCGTCCACTTCTCGCATCCTCGACCCGCGCGTCATCGGCGACGAGCATTACGCCACCGCCCGCGACGTCAAGGAGGTACTGCAGCGCTACAAGGACCTGCAGGACATCATCGCCATTCTCGGCATCGACGAGTTGTCGGAGGACGACAAGCTCAGCGTCACCCGGGCGCGGAAGATCCAGAAATTCCTGTCGCAGCCGTTCTTTGTCGCCGAGCAGTTCACCGGCCTCGAAGGCAAGTACGTCCCGATTGCGGACACGGTGCGCGGGTTCCGCGAGATCGTCGACGGCAAGCACGACGAGATCCCGGAGCAGGCGTTCTACATGGTGGGAACGATCGAGGAAGCGCTCGCGAACGCGGACAAGATGAAGGCAGCGGCGGAGTAGACGCGCCCGGAGAATCAGCGCCATGGAGCTGCCGTCAACGCTCAGTCTCGAGCTGGTCACGCCCGACAAGTCGATCGTCCACGAGTCAGTGGACGAGGTGCAGATTCCCGGCTCGCAGGGCCATCTCGGCGTGCTGCCCGGTCACACGCCTCTGTTGACCACGCTGCAGGTGGGCGAACTGTGGTTCCGGCGCGGCGCCGAGCGGTCCTTCGTGTCGGTGGCGTTCGGATTTGCCGAGGTACTGCCCGACCGCGTCACGGTGCTCGCCCAGATCGCCGAGCGTGCGGAAAACATCGACGTGGACCGTGCGGAGGCCGCCCGCCGGCGTGCGAACGAACGCCTGGCCGGTAGCGCCGTCAACGTCGACTTCGAACGGGCTCGGGTGGCGCTGCTCAAGTCACTCGTTCGTTTGCAGGTGGCATCGAAGGTGCGGATCCGGCCCCCGGCTGGACTGTAGAGCCGCCTGCCGCGCCGGGCCTCGTCCGCAGACCGCGCGTGAGCGAGTTTGAGATCCATGCATGCGTCGTGGGCGGCTCGCACGGACCCCGGCCTGCGCCGCTCACGGAACGAGGACACCTACTGCGCCCGCCCGGAACTGGGCCTGTTCGTCGTCGCGGACGGCATGGGCGGGCATGCGGGTGGCGATGTCGCGGCGCAGATCGCCGTCGATGCGATTGCCGGTGCCGTGGAGTCGACCAGGTCGCTCGGTCCCGATGACCCGTGGCCGCTGCCCTTCGATGCCTCGCTCGGTTGCGGGGGCAACCGGCTGCGGGCCGGTTTCGACCAGGCGAACCGCTGCATCGCGGAGCGCGCGGCAGCCGTCGTGGAGCTGCGCGGTATGGCGACGACGGCAGTGGCGGCGCTGTTGGACGCGAACGCGGGCGTGATTGCCCACGTCGGCGACAGCCGGGCGTACCTGTCCCGGCCGGAGGGCCTCATCCGTCTCACCGCCGACCACTCCTGGGTGGAGGAGAGGGTGCGGGCCGGCCTGCTGTCGGCGGCTGCAGCGCGCGCGCACCCGTGGCGCAACATCGTCACGCGCGCCATCTCCGGCGAGCCGGGCGTCGAGGCCGATGTCAGCAACCTGACGTTCCAGCCGGGTGACCGGCTGCTGCTGTGCACGGACGGTCTGTCGTCCGTGCTTCCCGACCCGGAGATCGGCGACATCGTTGCGCGCCCTGCCGACCGCCGGGCCGTGTGCGACGAACTCGTGCGCCGAGTCAATGCGAGCGGCGGGCCGGACAACGTCACGACCCTCGTGCTCGACATCGATGCCAGCTGAGCTTCCATTGGACGGGCTGCGCTCCGAAGTCCCCGGCTTGCGCTGGCGGCGGCCGCGCAGCCGCTCCCGCCGCGGCGCGCTATTGTTCGAGCGGCGCTGCATCCCGCCTGACCGCGTTGCTCCTCGGTCGAACAAGTCCAAGAGGCTCCCTCGTCGTGCCTTCTCAGGCAGTCGCCTCGCCGCTCCCGGTGCAACGCGGGGCTCTCGCCACGGACTGCCAGCCGCGTGCTAACATCGGGGGCTCTCCCATCAGGGGCCTGCGCGTGCCGCTTGCCGCTACGCCACTCACGCTGAGCTCGATCCTCAAGACCACTGCCACCCGCGCCGGCTTCGGGAACGCGCCGCCGGTCGTCACGGGTCTCTCGCCCCCTGCGCAGGCTTTCGCCGCCGCTGCGGCGGCGGCCACGGTGCCGGTCGCCTTGATCGTGCCGTCCGATGGTGGCGTAGAGCAGATGACCGCGGACGCGCGGTTCTTCTGCGGGGCGCTGCTGGGGATGTCCGAGGGCGAGCTGGCGCGCAGCGTTCTGCCGTTTCCCTCGCCGGAGGTCGATCCCTATCGCGCCATCGCGCCGCACCTCGACGTGGCGTCCGCCCGGGCCCGGGCATTGGCCGCCCTGGCCCAGGGGACGGCGCGGCTGATCGTCGCGTCCGCCCCCGCCCTGCTGCCGCGCGTCAGCCCGCCGCAGCGCCTGCTGGCTGCGACGCAGGAGCTGGTAGCCGGCGGCTTCGCGTCGCCGACCGCGCTCGGAGAGCTGCTGGCCGACGCGGGCTTCAGCCCCGAGGACCCGGTCGACCAGCACGGCGAGTTCTGCGTGCGGGGCGGGGTAGTGGATTTCTTTCCCGCGGGCGAGAGCTGGCCGGTGCGCGTCGAGTTCGTCGGGGACATGATCGAATCGCTCCGGCGCTACGACCCCGGCACGCAACGCTCGATTGCCAGGCTTGATCGGGCCGCGATCCTGCCGCTGCGCGATACGTTCGACGCGGTCGAGGGCGAGGCCGCTGCGGCGGAGAGTCCCGAGCCGGACCGCCGGGCCAGCGTCTTCGACTACGTCGCCGGCCGCTCCGTGCGGCTCCTTGTGTGCGAGTCCGACGAGTGCACGCGCCGCGTGGCGGACCAGCTCGAGCAACTGGCCGGGAGCTACCGGTCGGCGGCCGAGAACGGACGCAGCGTGCCGCCGCCCGAGACGCTCTTCGTCGAGGCCGCTGCCGTGCAGGCGGCCCTGGAAGGAGCGGCCAGCCTGGAGACGCTGGGTCTCGACGAAGGGGAGGGTCGGCAGCACGTGGCCTGCCAACCGGCCGTCGCGTACCGCGGCCGTCTGAACGAGTGGGTCGCCGAGATCCGCGCCGGCCGCGACCAGGGCGAGACGCAGCTTTTCGTGGCGGCCACCGCCGGTCGCGCGGAGCGCATCGCCGAGCTGCTCGGCGAGCACGGCCTGCGGGCGGTCCCGGTCGCGGCGGCGGAGGTGACCGCCGGCGCGTCGCTGCTGGTCGCGACGGGACATCTCTCGCGGGGCTTCCGGCTGCCTGCCGCGGGGTTGCGCATCCACGCCGAGGCGGATCTGTTCGAAGAACAGCGCCGCGAGCGCACGCGGCCGGTCGCCCGCTCCTTCCTGTCCGACCTGCGCGATCTGAAGGTGGGAGACCACGTCGTGCACGTGGACCACGGCATCGGCGCCTTCGTCGCGCTCCGCCAGATGTCCGTCGGCGGCACCACGCACGAGCTCATGGAGCTGCGCTACGCCGGCGGGGATAAGCTCTTCGTCCCGGTCGAGCAGCTCGATCTCATCCAGAAGTACACGGGCGGCCAGCGGCCGGCCGTCGACCGCCTTGGCGGCACCACCTGGGAACGCGCCAAGACTCGCGTGCGGCGCGCCATGCGCGACATGGCGCAGGAGCTGCTCCGGCTCTACGCGGCCCGCAAGGCGGCGACGGGCCACCGCTTCGCCCCCGACGGCCACTGGCAGGCGGAGTTCGACGCGGCGTTCGAGTACGAGCTGACCCCGGACCAGCAGACGGCGGTCGCTGACATCAAGCGTGACATGGAGGCTCCGTCTCCGATGGATCGGCTGCTGTGCGGCGACGTCGGCTACGGGAAGACGGAGGTGGCCTTGCGGGCTGCCTTCAAGGCGGTGATCGACGGCAAGCAGGTGGCGCTGCTCGCGCCGACGACGGTGCTCGCCTTCCAGCACTTCAAGACCGTGGTCGAGCGCTTCGGGGCGTTTCCGGTCCGCATCGAGATGGTCAGCCGCTTCCGGAGCCGCGCCGAGCAGAAGGCGCTGCTCGCCGACCTCGCGGCGGGCCGCATAGACGTCATGATCGGGACGCACCGCCTGCTCTCGAAGGACGTGCGGTTCCACGATCTGGGCCTGCTGGTCGTCGACGAGGAACAGCGCTTCGGGGTGGCGCACAAGGAGCGCATCAAGAACCTGCGGCAGAAGGTCGACGTGCTCACCTTGACGGCGACACCCATCCCCCGCACGTTGAACATGTCGCTGATGGGCATACGCGACATGTCGGTCATCGAGACGCCGCCCAAGGATCGCCTGGCGATTCAGACCAATGTCGTCAAGTTCGACGCGGCGACGATAGCTCGTGCAATTCGCTCCGAGCTGGAGCGCGGGGGCCAGGTGTACTTCGTCCACAACCGCATAGACTCGATCTACGCCGTGGCGGATCTGATCCGGCGCGTCGTCCCGGAGGCCAGGCTGGCGGTGGCGCATGGGCAGTCGAGCGAGGCGGCGCTCGAGCGCGTCATGCTCGACTTCGTCGCGCACGAGTACGACGTCCTGCTGTCGACGACGATCATCGAGAACGGGCTGGACATCCCCAACGTCAACACGATTGTCGTCAACCACGCCGAGCGCTACGGCCTGGCCCAGCTCTACCAGCTCCGTGGCCGGGTGGGCCGCTCCGGCCGCCGGGCGTACGCCTATCTGCTCGTCCCCCCCGGCAATGAACTGTCACCGATTGCGCGGCGCCGGCTGGCCGCCATCAAGGAGTTCAGCGACCTCGGCAGCGGCTTTCGCGTGGCTGCGCTCGATCTCGAGATTCGTGGCGCCGGGAATCTGCTCGGCGCGCAGCAGAGCGGCCACATCGAGGCCATCGGGTTCGACATGTACGTCACGCTGCTCGAGCAGACCGTCCGCGAGCTGAAGGGCGAGCCGGTCGAGGACGAGCAGCGGGCCGCGGTCAACCTCGGCGTCGATCTGCGGATCGACGAACGGTACGTGACGGACACGAACCAGCGGTTGGCACTGTATCGGCGGGTGGCCGGCGCTCGCGACGAAGACGCACTGGCGGCGGTTCTCGAGGAGATGGCCGATCGCTACGGGCCGGTGCCGCCGTCCGTGGAGCGGCTGGCGGAGTACGGCCGGATCCGGATACTGGCCGATCAGCTCGGCATCGAGTCGACCGACCGCGAGCGCCACCACCTCGTCATCCGCTTCGGCGATCGGGCGCGGGTCGCACCGGAACGGCTGGTGGCCTTCGTGCAGGCGCGGCCGGCCGTGAAGCTCACGCCTCCGGCGGTGTTGCGCGTCGACCTCGACGCGCTGAACCGGGCGGCGGGCGCGACGGCCGAACCGCGGCCGGATGCCGCTCCGGCGTCGTGGTGGACCGCGCCGGCCGGCGCCGCGCACCGCAAGGCGGAGCGGGTCGAGCCCGCCGGCGACCTGCTGCGGCAGGTGGGAGCGCTGCTGGACGAGTTGAGAGGCCCCGGCCCGGGCAGTCGGCAGTCCGCGGCACGAGGCCCTGGTGCATTCGACGGGCGATGAGGCCGGTCTGACTGCTAGAATTCGAGGAAGCACGTGCAGGCAGAGATGGAGGTCATGATGCGACGAGCCGTTGTCCGGGCGCTCCACGCGATGCTGGCTGTGACGATGACGGGTGCAGTCGCCGCGCCGGCCGCCGCGCAACCGGCCGCCGCTGTGCCGAGTCGTCCCGACGCCCGCATCATCGAGCGGATCCTCGTCAAGGTGAACGGCGAGATAATCACGCAGTCGGACCTCGAGGATCGTCAGATTGCGGCGATTCGCGCCCGCGGTGTCCAGCCGTCCACCAACGCGGAGCTGTTTCAGCTGCTCGGCGACGTTACGCCCAGTGTGATAGCGAACCTCGTCGAGGAGCTGCTGCTCATCCAGCGCGGCAAGGAACTCGGTTACCAGCTCTCCGACGACCAGTTTCGGGATTTTCTCGACAACCTGAAGGAAGAGAACGGCATCGAGACGGACGAGGAGTTCATCGAGCTGCTCGAGCGACAGGAGGGGATGTCGCTCGATGACTTCCGGCGGCTCACCGAGCGTCAGATGCTGGCCAGTCAGGTCCAGAGCATCGAGATTCTGAACCGCGTGGCGATTACGGACGTCGAGGCGCGCGAGTACTACGAGGCGCACATCGACGAGTTCACGATGCCGGCGACCGTTACGCTCAGGGAGATCATCATCGCCATGCCACCCGCCGGCGGACTGCTGGCGGACCAGCGGGCGCGGACGCGGGCCGCCGCCGTCATGGAGCGTCTGAACGCCGGCGAGGACTTCGCAACCGTCGCCACGGAAGTCTCGGACGCGTCGTCCGCGAGGGAAGGCGGCCTGATCGGGCCGTTTCAGCTCAGCGAGATAGCGGAGGCCATCCAGGAGCTGATCGGGACCATGGAGGTCGGCGGCCTGAGCGACCTGCGGCGGACGCCGCAGGGCTACCAGATCCTCCTGCTCGAGGAACTCACGGACGACACGGCGCGGCCCTTCGAGGAGGTCCGCAACCAGATCTCCGAGAACGTCTTCAACGACCGCCGCCTGGAGGAGTACGCCAAGTATCTCGACGAGCTGCGCGAAGAGGCAATCATCGAGTGGAAGAGCGCCGAGCTGCTCGAGGCGTACGATCAGTTCCGGTCGCAGGCGCAAGCGGCCGCGACGCAGCCGTAGGAATCGGCGCCGTGGAACGGCGCGGACCGCCGGTCCGACCTGCCGTGAAACTCATGAATATCGGGAACGTCCCGCTCAATCCGCCGTTGGCCCTGGCGCCGATGGCGGGCATGACCGACACCGCCTTCCGCCGCCTGGTGAAGCGCCGCGGCGGCTGCGGCCTGGTCGTCAGCGAAATGGTCAGCTCCGAGGGGCTCGTGCGCGGCATCGACCGAACGCTCGAGTACGCCGAGTACACGGAGGAGGAGCGCCCGGTCTCCATCCAGATCTTCGGCGGCAACGCCGCGACGATGACCGCCGCGGCCCGCATCGTCGAGGGGCTGGGCGCGGACATCGTCGACGTGAACATGGGCTGCCCGGTGCCGAAGATTGCGAAGCACAATGCCGGCTGCAGCCTGATGCGGGAGCCGGTGCACGCCGCCGGCATCATCCGCTCGATGAGCCGGGCCGTTCGCATTCCCGTGACCGTCAAGATGCGCGCGGGCTGGGACGAGCGTGACATCAACGCGCCAGACCTGGCGCGGATGATGGAGGACGCTGGTGCGGCAGCCGTGGCGGTGCACGGCCGCACGGCTGCACAGTCGTACAGCGGCTCGTCCGACTGGCAGCTGATCGATACGGTGGCGGCCGGCGTGACGATACCCGTCTTCGGCAGCGGCGACTGCATCACGGCCCGGCAGGTGCTCGACCGCACGCGCGAGACCCGGGTGGCCGGTGTGCTGGTCGGCCGGGGCGCCCTGCGCAACCCGTGGATCTTTCAGCAGTCGGCGGCACTGGCTGCCGGCCGTCCGGCCCCGGAGGCCACGGCCGCCGAGCGGAGTCGGTTTCTGCTCGAGTACATCGACATGCTGCTCCGGGAAGGGTTGAACGAGGAGCGGGGCTTCCGTCACCGTGCTACGGGCGCCGCCGGCTCGGGCCCGCGTCACGCCCGGGGGCGCGAGCGATGGGTCATCAACAAGCTGCGGGCGCTCGGCTCGTGGTATACGAAGGGACTCCGCGGCGGCTCGAATCTGCGCACCGCCATCAACCGCGCCGAGTCGGTCGGTGAGTTGCGCGACAGCATCGAGACGTTTTTCGATTAGATTGGATCAGTCGGGGCTGCGCCCTGAAATCCCCTGCGCCCGGTCACGGGAACCCTATTCCCCACTACTTCGGCGCCGGCTGCGGGCCCGCAGGCTGCGCACACGACGCGAGGTGGGCCATCGCCGCGTCCACCCCGCCCGTCCGGTGCGGGACGCCGCTCAGTCCCAGGCCCATCTCGACGCCGGCCAGCGTACCCGCCAGGCTCAGGTCGTTGAAGTCGCCGAGGTGGCCAATCCGGAACACCCGGCCGGCCAGGCGTCCGAGGCCCACGCCGAGTGCCATGTCGAAGCGGTCGAGGATCACGTGCAGCAGATGCCCGGCATCGTGACCGGCCGGCATCAGGACCGCCGTCAGCACAGAGCTGTACTCGGCGGGATCGAGACAGAGCAGCTCGAGACCCCATGCCCGCACGGCACGCCGCGCGGCCTCGGCGTGACGATCGTGCCGGGCGAACACGTGGTCGAGTCCTTCGGTCTGCAACATGGCCAACGCCTCGCGCAGGCCGAAGAGGAGGTTGGTCGCCGGGGTGTAAGGAAAAACACCCTGCTCGTCGGCTGCGCGCAGCGGTCCCCAGTCCCAGTAGCTGCGCGGCAGCCCGGCCCCGGCATGCGCCGCTAGAGCCTTGTCGCTGGCGACGTTGAAGCTCAGCCCGGGCGGCAGCATGAGCCCCTTCTGCGACGCGCCGACGGTGACGTCGACGCCCCACTCGTCGTGGCGGTAGTCGATCGAGGCCAGCGACGAGACCGTGTCGACCATCAGAAGCGCCGGATGGCGTGCGGCGTCGAGCGCGCGACGCACGGCCGCAACGTCGCTCGTCACGCCGGTCGACGTCTCGTTGTGTACGACGCAAACCGCCTTGACCGCATGGGCCCGATCGTCGGCCAGCCGCGCCCCGACCTGCGCGGCGTCCACCCCCCGGCGCCAGTCGCCCGGCAGGAGCACTGGATCGAGCCCGAGTCGGGCCGCAACACCCTTCCAGAGGGTGGCGAAGTGGCCCGTCTCGACCATGAGCACGCGATCGCCGGACGTCAGCGTGTTCACGAGCGCGGCCTCCCAGGCGCCGGTTCCCGACGCCGGGAACAGCAGCACCGGCTGGCGCGTACGGATGACGGCCGCCAGTCCGCGGAGCACCTCGCGCGTGAGGTCGCGGAACGCCGGCCCGCGGTGGTCGATGGTCGGGGCGGCCATCGCCCGCAGCACGCGATCCGGCACGTTGGTGGGCCCGGGGATCTGGAGGAAGTGCCGGCCGCTCGCCTGCCGCATGCCGTAATCTAGCGTACCCGGCGCGACCAGGAATCTGCGGCGCGCTTCGCCTTGCGGCCCCGACTCACTCGCACACGACGCCGTCGTTGTCGCCGTCGCGCATGTGACGGTACGCGGGATGTCCACGGGGCACCGGCGCTATCTCGTGCCGCCGGGCTTCGGCGCAAGTGATCCGGCCGTTGCCGTCGTCGTCCCAGCGCGCGAGCGCGGCTGTTGCGCCGGCCGGCGCCGCGGCGCCGGCCGGCGTCTGCGTCGCGTCGGATCCCCACAGGCCGCGGCCGGCGCGCCGCGCTTCCCGTTCGAGCTGCCGGAAGCGATCGAGGTGCTTGAAGGGGAAGCGGGTGTAGGCGTGACCGTAGCCGCGCCTGATGATCTCGGCGTTGACGAACGTGCCGTCCGGCAGATGGACGTACGCCAGCGTGCGTCCGTAGCGGTCGGTCCGCCGCTGGTCGTACTCCAGGCGCACCCGCTTGCCGGCGACGAGCCGCTTCGTGAACGCGCTGGCTTCCCGTCCGAAGAACTCTACCGGCCGGTTCGGATGGACCGACTCCGGCGTATCGACGCCGATCAGCCGCACCCGGCCGACGTCGCGAACGATGAGGGTGTCGCCGTCGACGACGCGCTCGACTACCTGAGCGAACGAACCCGCCGGCGCGAGCGCCAGCAGTGCCGCGGCCGGGAGGGCGAACCGCACGGCCCGTACGAACCTGCCGGCCCGCGGGCCGGAGCAGGAAATTCTCGAAAAGTCGGGACGCGCGGCAGGTTGCACTGGTGGCCACCCTCCGGCCTCGGGATCCGACGTTGCCAGGAACTGCCATCGGATCGCAGCCGGTTGGCGGCAATTATCGCGTACTCGACCCGCCCGCGCGCGCCCGGCGGTAGAGAGCGCGCGTGCAGGTGGCACTCAAGGTCACCGCTGGCGCATGGCGCAGGCACGCTGCAGAGAGCGCGTCGTCGCCGTGGGCTGCCGCGGGCGGGCAGCTTCGCGGCGGCGTGGCTGGCGCCGGACCGTTCTATACTGCGCGAGTGGCCGACCTGCGCCGTGATCTCGAGGCCCACCTCGAGGGCGAGGTCCGCTTCGACCCGGTCTCGCGCGCACTCTACTCGACCGATGCCAGCGTCTACCGGATCGAGCCGGTCGGTGTGGCCATCGTCCGCTCGCGCGCGGACGTGCTCGCCGCGATCGCCTGTGCGCGCCGGCACGGCACCTCGATCACCGCGCGCGGCGGCGGGACGTCGCAGGCGGGTCAGGCCATCGGCCCCGGCCTGCAGCTCGACACGTCGAAGTACTTCAACCGCCTGCTCGAGGTGAACGTCGAGGAGCGCTGGGCGCGCGTCGAGCCGGGCATCGTGCTCGACGAGCTGAACGCCAGTCTGGCCCCGCACCGCCTGCGGTTCGCGCCCGACATCTCGACCGCCAGCCGCGCGACCATCGGCGGGATGATCTCGAACAACTCGGCGGGCGCGCGGTCGGTGCTCTACGGCAAGACCATCGATCACGTCCTCGACGTGCACGTCGCGCTCGCGGACGGCTCGCTTGCCCACCTGCGCCCGCTCGCGCCGGACGAGCTCGCGTCCGCGTCCGCGTCCGCGAGCCTCGAAGGCGCCTGCTATCGGACCGTCCGCCGGCTGGCGGCGGCGCACGCCGAAGAGATCGAGCGGCGCTATCCGCGGATCGTGCGTCGCGTCGGAGGCTACAACCTCGACGCATTCGTCCCGCCGGTAGCGGGCGCGCCGGATTCGCCGTTCAATCTCGCGAAGCTGATCGTCGGCTCCGAGGGCACGCTCGGGCTGATCGTCGAGGCCCGTCTCAACCTGGTGCCGCTCCCGGCCGCCAAGGCGGTGCTGACCATCGAGTACGCCGACCTGCTCGACGCGCTCGGGGAGACGCCGGCCATCCTGGCGCATCGCCCGTCGGCGGTCGAGGTGATGGACCGGTCCATCCTGGACCACGCCAGGGAAAACCCTGCGCTCGACGCGATGCGGCGGGCGGTCCTGCGGACCGCGTGCGGCGCGCTGCTCTGCGTGGAGCTCTACGACGAGTCGACCGAGGCGCTCCGGCCGCGGCTCGACCAGCTGGAGGACATGCTCCGGACCCAGGGCGTCGCGGCGTCCGTGGCCCGGGCCACGGCGCCGGCCGACCAGGCACGCATCTGGCAGCTGCGGGAGTCGTCGCTGGGCCTGTCGATGGCGATGAAGGGGGACGCCAAGAGCATTTCCTTCGTCGAGGACACTGCCGTTGCTCCGGAGAAGCTGCGCGACTTCATCGAGCGGTTTCTGGGCGTCATCCGTCGCCACGGGACGACCGCCGGCATCTACGCCCACGCTTCCGTCGGCTGCCTGCACGTGCGGCCGGTGGTCAACATGAAGACGGCGCAGGGCGTGCGGCAGTTCGAGTCAATCGCGAACGAGGTTGCCGATCTCGTCCTCGAATTCGGCGGTGCCCTTTCCGGCGAGCACGGCGACGGCCTCGTGCGCGGGCCCTTCATGGCGCGCATGTTCGGTCCGGAGCTCTACGAAGCATTCCGAACCATCAAGCGCACGTTCGATCCGCAGGGGCTCTTCAACCCGGGCAAGATTGTCGATTCGCCGCCGCTGACGGCCAATCTGCGGTACGGCGCCGGCTACCGGACGCCGGACCCGGCCGCCGCCTTCGATCACGCCGACTACGGGGGCCTGGGGCGGGCCGTCGAGATGTGCAGCGGCGTCGGCGCCTGCCGCAAGACGCTCAGCGGAACGATGTGCCCGTCGTACATGGCGACGCGCGACGAGGCGCACTCGACGCGCGGCCGCGCCAACGCGCTGCGACTCGCCATGACGGGTGCGCTCGGCCGGACCGGGCCGCAGGAGGCGGGGCTCGGCGACCGCAGCGTCTACGACGTGCTGGACCTGTGTCTCGAGTGCCGGGCGTGCAAGACGGAATGTCCGACCGGCGTCGACATGGCGCGCCTCAAGAGCGAGTTTCTCGCCGACTACCGGCGGCGGCACGGCACACCGCTGCAGGCGCGCCTGCTCGGCCACGTCCACGAGCTCGCCGCCTGGACTGCGCGCGCGGCGCCGCTCGTCAACCCCTGGCTGGAGGCCGGCTGGGTCCGGGCGCTCGGCGAGCGGCTGCTTGGCATCGATCGCCGCCGCTCGTTGCCGCGCTGGGCTTCGCCCCCGCTCGCAACCCGCTGGCGCGCGCGGCGACCTGCGCGGGACCGCCCGCCCGACGCCGTCCTGTTCAACGACACCTTCACCAACTACTTCAATCCGGAGGTCGGCCTTGCTGCCGCCGACGTGCTGGAGGCTGCCGGCCTGACGGTCGGTCTGGGGCCGGACGTCTGCTGCGGGCGACCGCTGATCTCCCAGGGGCTGCTCGCCGCTGCGCGCGCGCGGGCGGCGGACGTGGTGCAGCGCCTCCACGCAACGGCCGCGGCGGGCATCCCCATCGTGCTCCTCGAGCCGAGCTGCCTGTCCGCCCTGGTCGACGACGTCCCGGCCCTGCTGCGCGGCGAGGCGCAAGCGAGGGCACGCAACGTCGCCGACGCCTGCGTACTCTTCGAGGACCACCTGGATTCCCGCCTGCGCGAGCAGCCCGCGCCGCTGGCGCTGCAGGCGGGTCCCACCGAGATTCTGCTGCACGGCCACTGTCACCAGAAGTCGCTGGGGCTGGTCCCCGCGGCCAGGGCGCTCCTCGAGCGGGTTCCAGGCGCGCGGGTCACGGACCTCGACTCGGGCTGCTGCGGCATGGCGGGGTCGTTCGGCTACGCCCGCGAGCACCTGGACGTCTCGCGGCAGATCGGCGAGCGCCGGCTGCTGCCCGCCGCACGCGCGCTCGGCCCCGGCGGCGTGCTCGTGGCGGCCGGTACGTCGTGTCGCCAGCAGGTGCGGGACTTCGCCGGCGTCGAAGCGCTGCACCCGGCGGTCCTGCTGCGGTCGCTACTCGCATGAGGCGGCGGCCGGACTCCGCAGCCTCGTCTGATTGAAGCCAGGAGGTGGTCATGGTATCGGTCGCATCGCTCTGGTTGCCGGTTCTGCTCTCGGCCGCGCTGGTGTTTGCCGTCAGCTCGATCATTCACATGCTGCTGACCTATCACCGATCCGACTCGGGACCGCTGCCCGACGAGGCGGGCATCGCCGCCGCGTTGCGGCCGTTCGAGATCCCGCCGGGCGACTACGTCATCCCCCACGCCGCAACTTCGAAGGAGATGGGGTCGCCCGAGTTCGCCGAGAGGTCGAAGAAGGGGCCGGTCGCGTTCATCACGGTGCTGCCGAACCAGCCCCTTGCGGTAGGTACGAGCCTGGCGATGTGGTTCGGCTACTCGCTCGTGGTGGGCACGGTCGCGGGCTACGTGGCCGGCCTGACGCTGGGGCCCGGCGCGGACTACCGCATCGTCTTCCGGGTCGTAGGTGCCGTCGCGTTCGCCGGCTACTCACTCGCGATCCTGCAGAACAGCATCTGGTGGCACCGCAGCTGGAGCTACACGCTGAAGACGGTGTTGGATGGGCTGATCTACGCCCTGCTGACCGGCGGCACGTTCGGTTGGCTGTGGCCCTGACGGCGGTGGTTGCTCCCACGCGCGTCGAACAGCCCAGGGCCTGCCCCGCTTCGCGTGAACCCGGGGGCGGCCGGTCAGCGCAGGCCGCGGCGCGCCAGCAGCGGCCCGATATCAGGCGCGCGACCTCGGAACTCGCGAAAGAGCGCCAGCGCGTCGCGGCTGCCGCCCTTCGACAGGAGTGTCCGCCGGAAGTGGTCGCCGTTCGCGCGCGTGAGGCCGCCGTTCTCCTTGAACCACTCGACGGAGTCGGCGTCGAGCACCTCGCTCCAGATGTACGAGTAGTACCCCGCCTCGTAGCCGCTGCTCCAGATGTGCGCGAAGTACGTGCTCCGGTAGCGCGGGGGGACGGCGTCGAGCGCCACGCCGGCCTTCGTGAGCGCGGCCTCCTCGAACGCTGCGACGCCCTCGACGTCCGGCACTGCGTCGGCCGTCAACTGGTGCCATGCCTGGTCCAGCAGGGACGCGGCCAGGTATTCGGTGGTGGCGAAGCCCTGGTTGAACTGCTCGGCTGCCAGCACCCGCTCGAGCAGCTCCGGCGGCAGCGGCTCGCCGGTCTCGTGATGCACCGCGTAGTTGCTGAGCACCTCGGGCCAGGTCGCCCACATCTCGTTGACCTGCGACGGGAACTCGACGAAGTCGCGCGGCACGGCGGTGCCCGAAAAGTACGGATACCGCACGGCGGAGAACATCCCGTGCAGGGCGTGGCCGAACTCGTGGAACAACGTCTCGACCTCGTCGAAGGTCAGCAGCGTCGGCTCGCCCTCCGGCGGCTTGGGGATGTTCAGGTAGTTCGCCACGACGGGCTGCGTCCCGAGCAGCTCCGACTGCGACACGAACGAGCTCATCCAGGCGCCGCCGCGCTTCGAGGGACGCGCGTAGTAGTCGCACAGGAACAGGGCCAGCGGCTCGCCGTCGGCGTCGATCACGTCGAACACGCGCACGTCCGGATGGTAGAGCGGTAGGTCGGAGCGCTCCCGGAAGGTGAGTCCGTAGAGCCGGCTCGCCGCGTAGAAGACGCCGTTCCGCAGCACGCTATCCAGCGCGAAGTACGGCCGGAGCTGGGCCGCGTCGAAGGCGTAGCGCTCGGCGCGCACCTTCTCGGCGTAGTACGCCCAGTCCCACGGCGCGAGGTCGTGCGCGGCGCCGGTCGCGACGATCATCGCCTGCAGATCGCGCGCCTCCCGCCGGGCGTTGGCCACGGCCGCCGGCGCCAGGCCGGCCAGCCGCTCGTTCACGGCGGCCACGGTTTGCGCCGTCTGCCGCTCCAGGCTGTACGCGGCATGGTTGGGATAGCCGAGCAGCGCGGCCCGCTCGGCGCGGAGTGCGGCCATGCGGGTGATGACGGCGCGATTGTCGTAGTCTCCGCCGCGGCTGCCGCGGACCAGCGACGTCTCGAGGATTCGTCGGCGCAAGGCCCGATCATCGAGCGCCGCGAGGACCGGCTGGCCGCTCGTGTTGCGCAGCGCGAGCAGGAATTTGCCCTGCAGGTCCCGCGCGGCCGCCGCCTCGGCCGCGGCCGTGATCTCGCCGTCGGACAGCCCCGCCAGCGCCGCGCGCGCGTCGACGACGATGGCCGAGTCGTTGACCTCGCTGAGCACGTTGCTGCTGAACGTCGCCTCCAGGCTCGCCAGATCGGCGTTGATGTCCCGCAGGCGCTCCTTGTCGCCAGCGGACAGCCGCGCGCCCGCGCGCACGAAGTCGGTGTGGTACTCCTCGACGAGGCGCAGCGACTCGCCGTCGAGACCCAGTGCCCCGCGCTGCTCGTATACGGCCTGCACCCGCTCGAAGAGTCTGGCGTTCAGCAGGATCCGATCGCCGTGGGCGGCCAGCTTCGGCGCCAGCTCGCTGCGGATCGCGTCCAGCGTGTCGTTCGTATCGGCAGCGACCAGGTTGAAGAAGACGCTCTGCACGCGGGCCAGCGCGCGGCCCGACCGCTCGAGCGCGACCAGCGTGTTCTCGAACGTCGGCGGCTCCGCCGCGTCGGCAATCGCGTCGACCTCGGCCCCGTGCTCGGCCATGGCCTGTTCGAAGGCGGGGCGGAAGGCGTCGTCCTCGATCCGATCGAACGGGGGATAGCCGAACGGCAGCACACTGGGGGACAGGAACGGCGAAACATCGGCTGCGGTCGTGGCGTCGTTCATGGGCGTGTCGGGCTCCGGCTGCGCGCACCCGGCCGCCAGCACCGCGAGTGCCGCCGCGGCCGCGCGCGGGTGGGTCAGGTTCATGCCCCTATGCTACCCCACAGACTTCTGGTCGGAATTGCTGCCTGTCAACCGAGACGCGTGACCCGCAGGCAGCCGTCCGCCACGATCCTCCTGGGGACCGTCTGGTCGACGCGGCGCGCCCGCCTCGCCTGCGGGCGCTATCGTCAGTACCGTGGCTGCGGTTGCCGGCATCGTCAGTCGTCAGATGGCCGGGATGATGGATGGCACCTGGGCACACACGTCGGTCACCGCCGCCGCTGGCAGCGGGGGCAGAAGTGCGTGCTGCGTTGGGCGACGACGATGCGCCGCACGCGCGCGCCGCACGCGGGGCAGGGCGTGCCGGCGCGACCGTAGATGCGAATCTGGTGCTGAAAGGCGCCCGGCGCGCCCTGCCCGTCGCGATAGTTGTTGATGCTGGTGCCGCCGGCGGCCAGGGCGTCCCGCAGCACGGTCCGGATGGCCTCGTGCAGATCGCCCGCCTTGCGCGCGCCGACGCCCGCCGCGCTGCGCTCAGGGTGCAGCCGGGCGCGGAAGAGCGCTTCGTCCGCGTAGATGTTGCCGAGACCGCGCAGGAATGCCTGGTCGAGCAGGAGCGCCTTCAGCCGCGCCTTGCGCGCCGCCAGCCGGGCGGCGAACGCCTCCCGGCCGATCTCGAGGGGCTCGGGGCCCAGCGCGGCCAGACGCGGGGGCAGCTCTGCGGCCCATTGCCAGCGGCCGAACTTGCGGATGTCCTGGAACACGACCGTGGTTTCGTCGTCGAGCGTCATCCTGGCCCGCGTGTACTCGCCCGCCCGGCCGTTCAACAGGAGCGTCCCCGTCATCCGGAGGTGAATGATCAGGAGCGAGCCACGCTCGCCGCGGCGCAGCCTGAACAGCAGGTACTTGCCGTACCGGTCCAGCCGCTCGATGTGCTGACCCGCCAGCTGGTGCGCCGTGCGCCGCGCGTCGCCGACGCAGGTCCGCGGCCAACAGAACGCGACGGTGCGGATGGTTCGCCCCTCGAGGGCCGGGGCCAGGGTGCGCCGGACCGTTTCCACTTCCGGGAGCTCGGGCAAGGCGCGTTGCGGCTCCCGGTCAGACGAGGGCGGGGAGGACGGCACCGATCTCGCCGTGCACGACGACGTCGGCGAGGTCGTCCAGTGGGGTCGGATCGCGGTTGACGATAATCAGATTCGCGCCGGCGCGGCGGGCCAGGCGCGGAATCGAGGCGGCCGGCTCGACGACCAGCGACGAACCGACCGCGAGGAGCAGGTCGCAGGCCTCGGCAGCGGCCTGCGCCCGCAGCAGCACGTCGTACGGCAGGGCCTGCCCGAACGAGACGGTGGCCGGCTTGAGCAGCCCGCCGCACGGGCGGCAGCGCGGCGCCCGCTCGCCCGCGGCGACCCGCCGGCAGGCTTCGTCGGACGTGATCCGGTCGCCGCAGCTCAGGCAGACGGCCTCGGTGGTGGTCCCGTGCAGCTCCACGACCTGGTCGGCGGGCAGCCCCGAACGCTGGTGCAGGCGTTCGATGTTCTGCGTGATGAGCGTGCTGAGCCGCCCCTGCCGGTGTAGTTTCACGAAGGCGTGGTGGCCGGCATTCGGCTTGGCCGCGCGCATGGCCGGCCACGCGGCGACCTTCTGCCGCCAGTACTCGATGCGGCCGGCCTCGCTGGACAGGAACTCCTGGAAGTCCACCATCCGGTTGCGGGCCCATACGCCGTTCGGACTGCGGAAGTCCGGGACACCCGACTCGGTCGAGATGCCGGCCCCGGTGAAGCCGACGATGCGCACGGCGCCCGCGATGAGCCGGCGCGCGGCCTGTCCCTCGGCGCTCACGTCACTCAACGGGAAGACCTGACTCAGTACATGACGAACGCGAAGAGGCGCTGCCCCGCGGCGACCAGCACGTGCTGCCGGCCGTCGACCAGGTAGGTCTGCGGTGCGTTGGAGATGTCGCCGATCCGCGTGTGCCAGAGGAGGCGGCCGTCGGCCGCGTCGAAAGCCACGAAGTTCCCGCTGCCGTCCCCCGTGAACACGACCCCGCCGGCGGTGGTCAGGACGCCGGCCCCGCCGCCGCCACCCGGGGGCCACCGATGGCGCCAGGCGATCTCGCCCGTGCGGTAGTCGATGGCAGAGAACGCGTTGCCGCCCGAGCCCACCACGACGCGCTCCTTGCCGCCGAGGCCCATGGAGCCGCGCGGGTCGGGGTCGGTCAGGTAGAGCAGGTTGAAGCCATTGTTTTCCTGCGTGTAGAAGAGGCCGGTGTCGGGGTTGAAGGCCGCCGGCTGCCAGTTGGTCACGCCGCCCTCGACGGGGGAGACGAGCGAGCCGGGGATGGTCGCCTCCTTCGCGGGCGCCGGCTCCGGCTCGCCGGTCGGCCGGATGCGGCTCGCCCAGTTGGCGGTGGCACCGTAGCGGCGCGTGACGATGTGCGCGCCGGTCACCCGGTCCACAGTGAAGAAGTAGCCGTTGCGCGCCGCGGTCGAGACCAGCTTGCGCGGCTCTCCGTCGATCACGCCGTCGATGAGGATCGGCGTCTGCGCCGAGTCCCAGTCATGCGTGTCGTGGGGCGAGGTCTGGAAGTACCACCCCATCTCGCCGCTGTCGACGTCCACCGCGATGAGCGTGCAGGTGAACAGGTTGTCGCCCGGGCGCGCCACGCCGGTGTAGCCCGGCGTCGGATTGCCGGTGCCGAAGATGTAGTAGTTGGTCTCCGGGTCGTAGACACCCGGCACCCAGACCTGCCCGCCGCCGTGGCGGGCCGCGTCGAGGTTCGGCCAGGTGTCGAGGCCGGGCGAGTCGGGCGTCATCGGCACCGTGTGGAAGATCCACCGGCGTACGCCGGTCTCGGGGTCGAATGACTGCAGGAAGCCGGGCGCGTCGAGGTCGTTCCCCGTCCCGACCAGGACATGGTCGCGGACGACGATCGGTGCCATGGTCGAGAAGTACTGGTCCTCGAACGTGGCGATCTCCACGTGCCAGCGCTCTTCGCCGGTGCGCGCGTCGAGCGAGACCAGGTAGTTGTCGGGCGTCTCGAAGAACAGCGCGTTGCGCCACAGCGCCGCGCCGCGGTTGCCGATGTGGATGCTGCCCCGCGTCTTCCAGAAGTAGTGCCACCGCTCGCTGCCGTCGCGCGCGTCGAGCGCCCAGACGTGGTCGGGCGCCGTGACGTACAGCACGTCGTCGGCCATGAGAATCGCCCCCTTGAGGCGCTGGCGGCCGATGACGAAGTCGCCCGTGCCCTCGCCGCCGACGAAGGTCGGGGCGCCGATGCCCTCCAGCGGCGGCATCCCCGTGTCGAGCTCGCGCGTCCACGCCAGCGTCAGGTGCTTCACTGTCTCGGTCGTCACCTGCGTCAGCGGGCTGTAGCGGCGGCCGGTGTAGTCGCCGGAGTAGGTCGGCCACGAGTCGCCGAGCGGCTCGAACAGCGCGGCAGGATCGAGGCCGCCGCGGTCCTGCGCGCCGAGGGGGGCCGAGAGGGCGGCGCCGAGCGCCGCCGCGGTGAGCACGAGGCGCCGGAGTGAGGTTGCGTGCGTCATTGCAAGGTGACCAGGTAGGCCGTGACGTCGTGGATGTCCTCGTCGCTGTACAGGCGAAGGAGTTCGGTGTGGCGGGCCAGCGGGTCGTGGATCGCCACCCCCGGCACTCCGTCGCGGCGGCTGAACGACCGCGGCCGGCCGTCCGCGGTGATGAGAGCGACGAGAAAGTCGTCGAGGCGAACGAGCGTACCCGCTACGCGCTCGCCGGACGGCAGTGTCACCGTGACCGCGACGGGCGGGCGGGCCGTACCCCGCCGGTAGCCGCGGACCCAGGTGTTCTGCAGCGTCCGCGGTTCCGGAATCCGCGCGGCAATCCCGGCCAGGTCGCCTGCAGCCGAATGGCACGCGGCGCAGTTGGCCGCGAAGTACTCGCGCCCGGCCGCGGCGTCACCCACCACGATGTCCAGCGCCCGTTCGCGTCCCGGCGGCGGGCCGCCCTGGGGCGTCGCACGGGCGAGGACGCTGTGCAGGTACGCAGCCACGGCCCGCGTGTCGGCCTCGGAGAGCGATTGCGGCGGCATCGAGGAACCACCCGGCGTCGATTGCCCGTCCCTGACCACAGGCCAGATCAGCTCGCCCTGCCGGTCGCGCAGCACGACGCGGGAGCGGAGCAGGTTCGGACCGCCGAGATCGCCGCCGCGCAGGTCCACCCCGTGGCAGCCCCGGCAGTGGATGCTGTACAGCGCCTGGCCGCGGGCGATCGTCTGCGGCTCGCCGGGCGGCCGCTGCTGCGCGTCGAACGGCGCTCGCTGCCGCTGTGCCGCCGCCGGCAGCGGCTCGCCGCCGCCCGCCGCCAGCGGCCGGACACCCCAGGCTGCCGCGCTGACCGTCGCGACCAGCACGGCCCCGCAGGCCGGTCGCCACGCGGAACGCACCCGCGTTCTCAACATCCTCGGATGCAGCCTACCACGCACGTTCGTGGATGGCGGTACACTGGCCGGATGGCACTCGATCACTACGTGACACTCGGCGATTCCGGGCTGCGCGTCAGCCCGTTCTGTCTAGGTGCGATGACGTTCGGCGAGGATTGGGGCTGGGGCTCGGACGTGGCCACGTCCGAGGCCATTCTCTCCCGGTACATCGAACGGGGCGGAAACTTCCTCGACACCGCGAACGCGTACACGAAGGGGCACTCGGAGACGATCATCGGCGACTACCTGCGGGCGGGCGCCCTGGGCCGGGACCGGCTAGTCATCGCGACGAAATTCTTTGCCAATCTGTACCCCGGGGACCCGAACGGCGGCGGCGCCAGCCGCAAGTCGCTGACGGCGGCGTGCGACGAATCGCTGCGTCGCCTGCGCACGGACTACATCGACTTGTACTGGATGCACCTGTGGGACCGCTTCACGCCCATCGAGGAGACCCTGCGCGCGCTCGACGACCTCGTGCGCGCGGGCAAGGTCCGCTATGTCGGGTTCTCGGACACGCCGGCCTGGAAGACGGCGCAGGCGCAGATGCTGGCTCGCTTCCGGGGCTGGACGCCGTTGGTGGCCTTGCAGATCGAGTACTCGCTCATCGAGCGCACGGTCGAGGGCGAGCTGATACCCATGGCGCGGGAGCTCGGACTGGGCGTCGCCCCCTGGTCGCCGCTGCGGGCCGGCGTGCTGACCGGGAAGTACACGCGCGAGAACGCCGGGGACGCCGACCCCGGCCGCGGCCGGCGCGTGACAGACTACCTCCACGAGCGCACCTTCGACATCATCGACGAGCTGATCGGCATCGCTGACGCGGTCGACGCACCACCCGCCGCCGTGGCGCTGGCGTGGGTGCAGGCGCGGCTGGGCGTCACCTCGACCATCATCGGCGCCCGCACGCTGGAGCAGCTCGACCAGAACCTGGCCGGCCTCGACGTGCGGCTGACCCCGGCGCAGGTCGAGGCCCTGGATCGCGTGTCGGAGCCGCAGTTGGACTTCCCGGCAGGGATCCTGCCGGCTGCGTCGACCATCATGCACGCCGGAGCCACCGTCAACGGGGAGCCGTCGACGGTGTGGCCCATGGCGCCGGCCAGCGACAGCGAGCGGTACTGACGCCCGCCCATGTGCCACTTCGCGGCGCGCTTCAAGCAGTCGCCCATCGTGCACGCGGGTGTTCTGCGGTAGGCTGTCGGGGCCGGCCGGCAGGGCCGGCTGCTTGCAAGGGAGGTCACGAATGAGAACGGCGTTGACTCGACTCGTGCTGGCGGGTGTGCTCGGGATTGCGCTCCCGGGGTTTGCGGTGGTCTCGTTCACGCAATCCGCGGACCGGGCGCCGATCAGCGTCGAGCAGTTCGAGGCCTGGATGGAGGAGCTGTCGAACTGGGGGCGTTGGGGTGCGGACGACGAGCTGGGCGCCGTCAACCTGATGACGCCCGCGAAGCGCAAGGAAGCGGCGTCCCTCGTGCGCAGCGGAACCACGGTGTCGCTGGCGCACGATTTCCTCTCCGAGGAGGCCGCAGACGTCCGCGAGCCGTATCGGCTCCAGATGAGCATCAACCACGAGGGGCAGAATTCGGGCGATCGCATCGAGGTGTACTTCCACGGCATCCAGTTCTCGCACCTCGACGGCCTCTGCCACGTCTTCTACAACGACCGGCTCTACAACGGGCACGACTACCGCGACGTCGTCACCGCGGACGGCTGCTCGGTGATGGACACCGCCGGCATGCGGGACGGCCTCGTCACGAAGGGGGTCCTGGTGGACATGCCGCGGCTGAAGGGGGTTCCGTATCTCGAGCCGGGCACGAAGCTGTACGCCGAAGACATCGAGGCGTGGGAGGCGCAGACGGGCGTCAGCATCGGCTCTGGTGACGCGCTGCTGCTGCGCACCGGCCGCTGGGCACGCCGCGCGGCCAGGGGGGCGGGCGGTGCCATGTCCGGCTGGGACGCCTCGGTCATGCCGTGGATGGCCGAGCGCGATATCGCGCTGCTGGGCGCCGACTCGGTGCACGAGGCGCCCGACACGGTGCCGGGTCTGGGCTTCAATCCAATCCACCGCTTCGCCATCGTGGCGCGCGGCATGAACCTGCTCGACAACCTGGACCTCGAGGCGGCCGCCGAAACCGCGGCGCGGCTCGAGCAGTGGGAGTTCATGCTGGTGATCGCACCGCTGCGCGTCCCGGGCGGCACGGGCTCGCCGGTGAACCCGCTGGCGATCTTCTGAGGCGGACGGCCCGCGTCAGCGGCCGACCGCGCAGTCGCCGTAGTACTGCTCGGGCCGCGATGTGAAGCCGATCAGCGAGACGTCCGTGTACTCATGGCGCGTGTGCACGGCCATGAGCCTGCCGTCGGCCGTCTCGCGGTCGAATACCGTGGTCGTGTACAGCGGCCCCGAGCTGAACATCTGGAGGAAGTGGAGGTAGTCGCCGGTCAGCCGCGTGATGATGTGCGACGGGCCGAACGGACCGATCACCTCGGCAGTGGCGCCCGCCGTGTCGATGGCCTCGAAGCGGAAGGACAGCGTCGACGAGTCCAGATCCGCCTCGGGCTCGCCATCGGTCCACGTGCCGGTGGCAATCAACGTGAACGAGCAGTCGAGGCTGCCGGCGGCGGCCAGGCGGTCGTCCTGCGCCGCGGCCGCTGCAGGGCCTGCCAGACACCAGCCGAGCGCCGCCCAGGCCGCGACATGCCGAATCGGTAACATGGGTCCTCCCGTGGGTCGGGTGGGTATTATACGGGCCGCGCGCCGGGCCCGGGCGGTTTGACCGGGTGAGCGGCCCGCAGCATAATCGGCGTCCGGGAGTGCATGTTCGAATGAAGTCGATGGCATTCATGCTGGCGCTGCTGGCGGCCGGGGCCGCGGCCGGACAGTCGGCGGTCGACCCCGGCCTGCAGCGGCAGCTCGACGAGCTGTTTCCGGAGGCGAGCTCGTTCTCGTCGAAGGAGGGCGACCCGCCGCACTTCAAGGCGTACGCCGGCGGGGCGGGAGGCCGCCGGACGCTGATCGGCTATGCCTTCTGGACCACCGAGCTCGAGCCGCTCGAACGCGGCTACGACGGGCCGATCAAGATTCTGACCGGCGTCGACACGCACGGCGTCCTGACCGGCATCGTCGTCGCGGATCACTACGAGCCGTACGGCTACTTCTCCATCGACCTGCCGCGGTTCGCCGCCCAGTTCGTCCGCAAGAGCATTCGGGACCCCTTCCGCGTCGGCAGCGACATCGACGCCGTCTCCACCGCCACCCTCACGGTGACGAGTGCAACGCGAGCCGTGCGCAACGGCGCGCGGCGGCTCGCCAGGCGCCTGATCACGCCCCCGGAGGCGCGCTGATGCGGTGCGTCATCGCGGCCATCGTGCTGCTCGCCGCGGCGACGGCCATTCCGGCGGCCGCTTCCGCCCAGCCGGAACCGGAGGTCGACCCGTGGGGGTTCGAGGACGACCTGGAGGAGCCGGAGACCTGGGGCACGCTGCTGCGCGATCAGGCCTCGGATCTGCTGCTGTTCACGGCCTTCGCCGCCCTGGCCCTGGTGAGCTTCTTCCGCAAAAGTGTCGCCCTGAAGTACGTCACGCTCGTGGTCGCCATCGTCTATCTGGGGTTCACCAAGAGCCAGCTCGTATCGGTAGTCAACGTCTACGGCCTGCTGGCCGGCAACCTGCCGGTCTTCAAGTACAGCCTGGCGTGGTACCTGTTCGCCGGCTTCACCCTGGTGACGACGGTGCTGTGGGGGCGGCTGTACTGCGGACGCGTCTGCGCATTCGGAGCGCTGACGCAGCTCATGGACCGGATCGTCCCGGCCCGGCTGCGTGTCGAGGTCCCGGCGTGGCTAGAGCGGCGGGCGGCGCTGGTGAAGTTCGGGCTGCTCGGCGCGACGCTGAGCTACTTCCTGCTGACCTCGGACATCGCGGCGTACCGCTACGTCGAGCCGTTCTGGATGTTCACCCGCCAAGCCTCGACCGGCATGTGGGCCGGCCTCGCTGTGCTGCTCGTCGCGACGGTCTTCGTCCGCAACCTCTACTGCCGCTTCCTGTGCCCGGTCGGCGCCTTCCTGGGGCTGATCTCGAAGTTGACCGTGTTTCGGATCAAGCGCTGGTCCGAATGCAACACGTGCAAGATCTGCGAGAAGACCTGCGAATGGGGGGCCATTCGCGGCCCGCAGATTGTCATGACCGAGTGCGTGCGGTGCGACGACTGCGAACGGCTGTACGCGGACACGGTGAAGTGCCCGCACTGGATCATCCTGAGGCGCCGGACCGCCGCCGCTCGGACCGCCGCGCGCTGAGTTCCAATCGACCGCCGCCGTGCGCGCCTCGCGCGCCCTACTGCGACATGCCCGTGTAGAGGAACCGCTGCGCGCGGTGGTTGCGCTGAGCCTCCGCCGTATAGAGGTTGCCCCGGCTGTCGACCGCCAAGTGGTGCAACGCGTCGAAGTCGCCCGGTGCCTGCCCCAGCTCGCCCCACGAGTCGAGCACTTCGAGCGTCTGGCGATCGAGCACGTGGATGTGCAGATTCGCCTGGTCGGCCACGTACATGAACTGCTGCTCGGGGTCGGGCGAGAACGCGATGCCGGCGCAGGTCAGCGAGCGCCCCTCGAACTGGTTCACGAAGACCTGTTGTTGGTAGTTGCCGTCGAGGTCGAAGACCTGGATGCGGCTGTTGTTGCGGTCGCCCACGTAGACGAGCCCGTCGTTCGACACCTCGATGGCGTGCACCGTGCCGAACCAGGGCGGGCCGTTCGGGTCGTCCGGATCGGCCTCGGGTTCGGTGTCGCTCGGTTCCTGGCCGAAGGCGGCCCACATGCGCTTGAACTCGCCAGTGTCCGCGTCGAACACGATGACCCGGCGGTTGCCGTATCCGTCGGCCACGAACACCTCGTTCGTCGGCTCGTAGACGAACATCTCCGCCGACTTCCGCACGCTGTCGGTGGTGAGGTTGTCGGTGCCCAGGTTGCGCCCGCCGATCTGCAGCAGCAGCTCACCGGTGTTGGTGAACTTGAGCAACATGTTGTCCTCGACCTCCGACGGGGGCGTGCGGCCGGTCGGGTTGTTCCCGCCGATCCACACGTGACCGTTGTGGTCCACGAACAGGCCATGCTCGTTCCAGGGCCAGTCGTACCCCTCGGCCTGGCCGCCCCAGGCGTTGACGAACGCGCCCGTGTCGTCGAACTCGATGATCGGCGGCGCGGCGTTGCCCCGATTCTCCTCCGGCACAGTGTGCGGACGGTGCAGCACCCAGATGTGGTCGCGGCGGTCGACTGCCACTGACGAGACCTCACCGGTGACCCAGCCGTTGGGGAGAGCCGGCCAGTTCGGATCCAGCTCGAACAGCGGATGGCTGGGACCGGAGGCTTCCGGTTCCGGCATGGGCTCGTCGACCGGACCGCCGCAGGCCGCCACGGCCAGCGCAAGCAGGGACGCCCCGAGCAGCGTCGTCCATTTCATCTGTGTTTCTCCTTGGGCCGCGGCATACCATGCGCCGCCGCCGCAGCCGAAAGGTGTCCCCACCGCGCGGAACACGCGGTGGGGACGGGAAGCTAGGGCTGGCCGGGCGCGCCGGTGCCGGACGAGCCGACGTAGAACTGCGAGCCGTCGGGCAGCGTGATGTCGCGGGCGTTGGCGGTGTTCGAGCCGTCTTTGGCGCCGAAGCCGTCGACGACCAGCACGGTCCCGGCTGGGATCGAATTCTTGTTGAGGCCGCGGCGGATGAGGGCGTTGGGCGCGCCGCACTCGATGGCCCAACTCTCGACGTTGCCGTCGTCGTCCTCGACGTCGATGTGGATCCAGGAGTGCGGGTTGATCCACTCGGTGCGGGTCACCGTGCCGAGAAGCTGCAGCGGCCGGTCGGCGTCGAACTCGGCTGAGAACGCGTGATGCGCGTCCGCCGGCGGGGGAGCCAGCAGCAGACCCAGACCCAGGATCGCAACAGAGATGGTAGTACGCATCGTTCTCGTCCTCCTACTTGCCTACTCTCACGACGTGCTCGAGTGCCACCTGCGCCTCGGTGTCGGTACCCGTCATCAGCCTGAGGTTGCGGGCGTTACCCTCGTGGCACGCGTATTCATACAACATATGACCTTCCTCACCGCGCATGAAGGCGTTGTACGAGATGGTCCAGGGTCTCGTGAACACCTTCGGGTCGGTGATGGTTGCCTCGTAGTGAATCGTGTCCTCGTCGATGAGCGTGAAACGCTCGACGACGCGCAGCTCGTCGCTGTGGAACACGCCGTGGCCGGAGGTGAACGAGCTGGCCGGCGCATTCTCGGCGGGCGCCCCGTGTCCGACCACCCACGTGTTCTCCGTGAAGTTGGTCACGTCGACGACGAGCGTATCGCCCTCCCAGCGGCCGCGCGAATCGCCCATGCCGAGGCGAATGTCCGACGCCACGTGCGGACTGTCGCCGAGCGGGATGTAGCGGAACAGGTGGTTCCATTCGTAGAGCAGGATGACGGCCTCGGGCGTCTGCAGGAACTGGTAGGTGTTGTAGCCCACGGGGAGGTTGCCGCGCGGCACGGCCGCCGGCAGACACTTGACGCGGGGATCGAGGAACTCGAGTTCGTCGCGCCGTGCCATGATCTCTTCGCGCCGCTCCGCGGCCCAGGCCTGGAGCGGGATCCTGCCGTCGGGCGGATCGATCACCATGGGCCGTTCCTGCCGCGTGATGTCCGGCGCATCGGAATGGCCGGGGAAGAACCGGAAGCGGGGGCCGAGTTCACGTTCCTCCGGTGGACGAACCCAAGCCTCGCCGCCGCTGGGCGTCTCCATCGGCGCCGCCGTGCCCGGCAGCCAGTGACCGCGCAGGTCGGGATCGCCCCAGGGGGTGCGCCCGGGTGTGAACGCCTCGTCCTGGGCAGCCGCGACGGCTGGCATCAGAACCACCAGTGTCACCGCAACGAGCGTGCAGACGGGTGCCAGGACTCTCGTGCTCATGCGGGCCTCCTTCATCGCCCCCAGTAAATACCGCGCGTCCGGGAGATGTCAATCGCGCGGCGGACGGCTCCCTGCAGACTGCGCCCCGGACCCCTGGCGTACGCTCGCGGCACCCGTCGTCCCGCGCCGCCTCCCGGCTACCCCTCGGCGGCAGTGTGCCGGGGCAGCAGCTCGGCCTGGGCGTCGATCGCCGGATCGCCCGGCTGCTTCTCGACCGCGTGGTAGCTCCCGTTCGTCGCCAGCTCCATGGAGCGGCTGTTGTCCGCGAGCAGCGTTCCCAGCACGTTGTCCCGCAGATCGGTGCGGAGCGCGGGATCGCGGACGAAGCACAGCACCTCGACGCGCCGGTCCAGGTTGCGCTCCATGAGATCCGCGCTGCCGAAGAGCAGCTCCGGACTGCCGCCGTTCTCGAAGTAGTAGAGGCGGGAGTGCTCCAGGAAGCGTCCGACGATGGAGCGGACGCGGATGTTCTCGCTCACGCCCGGAATGCCGGGGCGCAGGCAGCATACGCCGCGCACGATCAGGTCGATGCGCACACCGGCCCGCGACGCGCGGTACAGCACGCGGATCATGTCCGGGTCCGCGACCGAGTTGTTCTTGATGATGATCCGGGCGGGTCGGCCGGCGCGCGCATGCGCCGCCTCGCGGTCCACCATGGCGGTGAAGCCGGAGCGGAGGTTGAGCGGCGCGACGAGCAGCTCGCGGTAGTCCTGCTTGTTCGAGTAGCCGGTGAGGTAGTTGAACACCTCGCTGACCTCTTCGAGGACGGCCGGGTTGGCCGTGAAGAGCCCGAAGTCGGTGTAGATGTTCGCAGTCACCCCGTTGTAGTTGCCGGTCCCGACGTGCGCGTAGCGCACGATGCCGTCGCTCTCCTTGCGGACGACGAGGCACAGCTTGCAGTGGGTCTTCAGATTGACCAGGCCGTAGACCACGTGGATGCCGGCCGATTCCATCCGGTGCGCCCACACGATGTTGTTGCGCTCGTCGAAGCGGGCCTTGAGCTCGACGAGCACGGCCACCTGCTTGCCGGCCTCGGCCGCCTCGATCAGCAGGTCGACCAGCGGCGAGTCGGAACCGATGCGGTAGAGCGTCATCTTGATGGCGATGACGTGCGAATCCTCGACCGCGGCGCGCAGGAACGCCTCCACCGATGCGAACGAATCGAAGGGGTGGTGCACCAGGTGGTCACGCTCGCGGATCTCGTCGAAGATGGCGTCGCGATCGGCGTTCGACCAGAGGCCGCGGGGCAGGAACGGCGCGTCCTTCAGCTTCGGCCGATGGAGCAGGCGCGACAGGGCCTGCCAGTGGCCGTATCCCATCCGCGACGCCGTGCGCTCGACCACGCTCTCCTCGATCTCGAAGTTCTCGAGCAGGATGTTGAGCACGCGGTCGGGCATGGTCGCCTCGACGACGAGCTGCGACAGGGCGCCGTAGCGCAGCTCCTTCAGCGTCCGGTCGACCGATTCGAGCAGGTCGTCCGCTTCGTCCTCTTGAATCACCATGTCCGTGTCGCGGACGATGCGGAACAGGTGGGCGCCCTGCAAGGTGGCGCCGGGAAACAGCATGCCGATCTGCTCCCGGACCACGTCCTCGAGGAAGACGAACGTGTCTCCGGGGAAACCCGCGAGCTGCGCGGGCAGCGGGATGAACCGCGGGAGCACGTCCGGGAGTTTGACGCGCGCGAACCGGGTGCGGCCGCCGTGGCTCACCACCACGGCGAGATTCATGCTCAGGTTGGAGATGTACGGAAACGGGTGGCCGGGATCGAACGCCAGCGGAGTCAGCACCGGGTGAACGTTCTTGCGGAAGTACGTGCGGAGGTGGTCGCGCACCGCATCCGAATACGCGGCGCGCTCGAGGAACTGGATGTCGTGCTGCGCCAGGGCCGGCTGGAGCACCGTCGTCCAGCAGCCGGACATGTCGCGCAGCATCTGCGCCGCACGCTCGCGGATGGCGTCGAGCTGCTGCCCGGTGTCGAGCCCGTCGGGCGACACGTCGCCGGACGCGGCCCGGAACTTGCGCAACAGGGTGGCGACGCGCACCATGAAGAACTCGTCGAGGTTCGTCGCGACGATCGACAGGAACTTCACGCGCTCGAGCAGCGGATGGGCCGGGTCGAGCGCCTGGAGCAGGACGCGCTGATTGAACTCGAGCCAGCTCAGCTCGCGGTTGATGTAGAAGCGGGTGTCCGTGAGGTCCGGCTCGGATTCGCGACGCGCCCGCACCGCGCGGCGCGGCGTCGGCGCCCGCCCGACCTGGCTGTTGCCGGCGGTGGACACGCATGCATCATAGCAACGGGAGCGGGCCGCTGCTGCTGCGCGACGCCCCGGAGCACGGCATCAGGAGAAAGGAGAGGAACGACATGCTGAAGGCACTCACCCCGGCGTGTGCGGGCACCGTCGTCGTGCTGCTGTGGTTGACCGGGGGCGGTCCCGCCGGACCCGGCGCGGATGTCGAGCTGGCCGCTGCCGGCCGGTCCGCCGCGCAGGCAGAGCAGTTCGTCCCGGTCACGGACGCGATGCTTCGCAATCCCGCCCCGGCCGACTGGCTGATGGCCTACCGCACCTAAGACCTGCAGGCCTTCAGCCCACTCGATCAGATCACGCGCGAGAACGTCGGCCGGCTCCGCCTCGCCTGGATGCGCGCGATGGACGAGTGGGACCAGGAGCTTCGACCGCTGGTCTACGACGGTGTGATGTACATCGCCCACCCCGGCTCGGATCACCTGCAGGCCATCGACGCCGCCACCGGCGATCTCATCTGGGACTTCTCGCGGGAGGTGCCGGGCGACCTGCGGGAGTACGCGCGGGTGGGGGGCGCACGCGCAACCTGGCGCTGTACGGCCACCACGTGTATCAACTGACCGCCGACGCGCACCTCATCGCCGTCGACGCCCGCAGCGGCGAGCTGGCGTGGGAGTCGCGCACGGCGGACTACCGCGAAGGGATCAGCCACTCTTCGGGCGCGCTGATCGTCAACGGGAACGTGGTCAGCGGACGCGCCTGCAGCTCCTCCAGCCTGGAGGCCCGCTGCTTCGTCGCCGCCCACGCCGCCGATTCCGGGACCGAGCGCTGGCGGACCTACACGGCGGCCGGGGCCGACGACCCCGGCGGCGAAACCTGGGGCACGCTGCCCACCGCCCGCCGGGTCCACGTCTCCCCGTGGCGGTGACGGCCGCCGTCTACATCTACACCGTGGCTCCGGCCCGTGGCCAAACGGGTCTGGGTGGGACGCCTCAACCGCCTGCCTTACCCCGCCTTCGCCGGGTCAAGAACAAGCACCCGCAGCGCGCGGCGAAGTCGATCACCGTCTGCATGGCCCCGCCGTTCGTGCGCGGAAGCCGGAAGAGAAGCACTCGATGGTTGGCGCCTACCCGCCCCGCCGGCGCCACAGGACGCTGACGGCCCAGTCGACATCGAGCCGCTCGCCCCGCCACGCCGGTGTCGCCGTGTGCGGGCCGAAGCGGATACCCGCCCGCGCGAGCCGCGCCGTCACCGGTGCCAGCGGCGTGCCCGCTACGGTCGGCGACGCGGGCGTTTCCGGCAGCGGTCGGCCGTCCGGCCGGAAGAAGTGCGCCTCGCCGTCGTCGCCGAGCGTGACCCCGAAGCCTTCCTCGTGCACCGCCCGGTGATGCCGCCGGCAGAGGAGCACGAGGTTGTCGAGCACCGTCGCCCCGCCGCGCGCCCAGTGGCGGATGTGATGACCATCGCAGCGCGTGGCGGTGCACCCGGGGAAGCGGCAGTGCCGGTCGCGGGCGGCCAGCGCACGGCGTAGCGCCGGCGAGAGGGTGCGCGTCCGGCGGCCGACGCTGAGGACCTCGCCGCCCGGCCCGTGCTGCATCGTGACCTTGGCGGCGTCGCAGGCCAGCCGCCGGGCCGTCTCGGCGGAGAAGCGGATGCCGCCGGCCTCGTCGAGTGCGGACTGGCCGCGGGTCACGGCGGGGCAGGCCGTGGGCCTCGCCGGCGCCGGCTGTGAACGGTCGGAGCGCGGCGGGTCCGGAGCTGGTGTGGCGGCCGGAACCGTCTCTTCCGTGGCTTCGTCCGCCACCGCGGCGCGCTGCCTGTACGTTCCCGCGGGAACGTACAGCGCCGGCGTCGAAGCGCCGTCCGTGGTCATTGCGGTCTCGTCTTCGTCACCGTTGCGGTCGCTGGGACGCGGCGAAATCCGAGTATCGGGTCCGTCGCCTGCCCTGGTGCCCGCGTTGCCGGTGCCGCCGCTTGGACGCAGCGGGGTCGCGGCTGCTGCGCGGCCGTCGTCCGCATCCGCCGGGGTATCGTTCGCCAGGGTGTCGGCGTCGACGTGGACGACCACCTGGTAGCGGTCGCCGGCCGTGCCCTTGTCGAGGCCGCCGGCCAGCGCGCACTCGGCCACGGTGCCCAGCGCGTCGGCCCGCCGCTGCGAGACATTCGGCGCCATGCCGTCCGCCGTGTCCGCGGCGGCCCCGTCCGCATCCACCGGGCTCGGCGCCGCGTCCAGGGCGGCGTCGAGCGCCCGCCGCAGCACGGCGCCCACCTCGGGCGTCAGCCGGCCGCGGACCACGACCATGCCGTCGTCGTCCACCCAGGTGTCGAGGGCGCGCGAGTCGTGCCGCTGGCGGTCTTCTGCCGCCTCGGCTGCGCGGTCGACTCGCCGCCAGGAGCGGACGACCTGCTCGACGTGGGCTGCGGTGCCGGCGAGGGCGAGGTCGAGCAGGTCCTGCTCGGTCTCGGGGGTGGCCACGCGGGTGACGGCTCGGACCTTCGAGTAGGAGACCTTGCCGCGCTGCATGGCGGCGCTCAGGAGCGGCAGGTTGGCGAGGGCGCGCGCCACGCGGACGTGCTCGCGTGCCGGTCCGGGTGCGAGTCCGATGCGCCAGCTCAGCCAGTGGGCGCAGGAGGCGAAGCCTTCCCAGCCGGTGCGCTCGTCGAAGTGGCGGATGAGAACGAGCAGCTCGTAGGTGGCGGCCTGGATGCAGGCGGCAGCCTCGGCGATGCGATTGCCCAGGGCTTCGTTGCTCGGCTCGGGCTCCTGCACGGGCATGAGAGGTGGAAGCGGCGGCCCGGACAGGCTTGCCGCAGTGGCAGCCGGCAGCGGGGAAAACGAGGCAGATGCGGGGCTGGAAGCAGCAGGCATGCTTTCATTGTAAGCTCCACTTTTTGAACCGCTTGTACGGCTCCAGGACAGCCGATCGGGGCGTGCCGCAGCGTCGCGCCCTCCCCGGGAGGCGAACGGCTGCCAGCGCCCGCCCAGAGCGCTCTGAAGAGGCCGGTCTGACGCGGTTTCGACTGCGTGGCAGCGGACCTCGCAGAAGGCTGTCAAGCGAAAAGTGCGGGGAGACAAAAAAGAAGCGTCAGTCGCCGAACAGCGCGTGCAGAATGGTTAGCGACAGCGAGGCGTTCTCGTTGGCCGCCACGAACTCGCCCCGCCCCGCTTGGGCGACCTGCCGCATGAATCGAACGGTATGGCGGATAAGCGGATGTGACGGGCCGGCTCCGCTCGTGTCGACGAACACGGTGGATACCGTGTGCTGTGCGCCCGGCCTAGCGGCGAATGTTCCGGCGTCCGAGATTGCCTGGGCGATCATGTCGTCGTGGGCCGGGTTGTCCGAAATCATCACGATGGACCGCCGCTCCGCTTCTGCGCGCCAGCCCATGCCCAGCGCCGCGCGCAGCGCCTCGGCGAAGTCTTCCGTAATGCTGCTGTTGCAGTACATGCTGCCGGGCGACATGGACCGCGCGAACGCCGTCAGTTGCCGGACCGAACGCAGGTCGACGATCTGAATCGGAGCTGCCCGCAGCGCGGTGCCGGGGTCGCAACGGTCCTTGAAGTCGATGATGCCCACGGCCGCTTCCTCCGACAACTTGACGAGGAGCTCCGACAGCTCGGCTATTTCCTCCCGCAGGCTCGCCACCTCGCGCCGCATGCTAGCTGTGGTATCGAGCGCGATGACGAGGTCGATGGCCGGCAGTTTCTGAATGGTCGACGTACCGGTATTGGGGAAATAGGGGAGCAGAACGAACGACACCACCATGAACGCGCCGAGCGCCGACGCGAACAGGTCTATAGTTGATACATTGAAGATGCTGATCTCGCGGCGCTGAGGCTTCACGGCTCGATTGCTGCAGGGTTTGCGTCTACTCGCCGCCCGAATGGGGTGTGATCGTTACGCGCGCCCGGATGGCGACACCCACGGCAATCTCGGCGCCGTCCGACAGCTTCACGCCAGCGCCCGGCCGCAAACGCGTGCCGTTGACGAACGTGCCGTTTGTCGAATTCAGATCCTCGATCAACAGGTATCCGTCGGGCACAGACAGCCGGAAGTGCTCGCGCGAAGCCTCCGGGTGGTCGAGCAGCACGCCCGCCTGCGCCGGATTGCGTCCCACCACCACACCCTTGGGTGCTCCAAGCTGGTCCGGCCCTACTTTGATCACCACGCTGCTGCCCGCATCGTCGGCACCTTCCAGCAGGCACGAGAACGGCGCCGGCTTGATGGCTCGCTTCAGCGCCTCGTCGCTGCGGCGGCGCTCTGCGTCCGCTTCCTCCAGTTCGCGTCGCCGGCGCCTCAGCAGGGAGACCGCCATCGCGCCGATGGCAATCAGGGTCGCCACGGCCCCGGCAAGCGCGCTGTAGAGCAGGAGCTGCTCCCGCTCCAGGTTTTCCACGCGCGCCTGGAACTCGTTCGCAGCGTCGCTGGTCGCTTGCGCACGCTGCTCCAGGTCGTCGAGCTCGGCTTCCCTTTCTTCGGCTCTCGCCCTTGCCTGCTCTGCGTCGCCGCGCGCCTGTTCGGCTTCTTCCCGCGCCTGCGCGGCTGCAGCCCGGGCCGCGTCGCGTTCGGCCTGTGTCGCGGCGGCATCCGCTTCGAGTTCGGCTGCCCGGGCCTCCGCAGCGTCGGCGCGCCTGCGTGCTCCGTCGGCTTCTGCCCCTGCCGCTCCAGCTGCTGCTGTGGCCGCCTCGGCTTCCGTGCGGGCTGTCTCGGCCGCCTCGCGAGCGGCCTGTGCCTCGGCTTCGAGGCCTGCCAGGGTGTCGCCTGGATCGGGGCAGGCCTCGGTCGCGGCTTGCATTTCGGCACCCACGTCGGCCAGCGCCCGGCGCACTTCGGTCCCGGCTATCCCGAATGTCGACTCCCCGGGCCCAACGCGGTCGTTCAGAGCGCGGGGAGACAGGCCCGGATCGGGGCGGATCAAGCCGATCACCTCGCCGCATGCGTTCAGCATCGGCATGCCGTACTCCCGGACGCTGACGCGGGCGTTGTGGCGGTAGATCAACAGCGGCCGTTCGCCCGGCCTGGTCGGGTCCAGCCTCCGTGCCTCGGCGATCAACCCACGCGCGGGTGCGGCTTCCAGTGCGCCATCCGGGGCAATGCGCGGCACGTAGATCAGTGCCTGCTCCCGCGGAGCCGCGTCCGGGTTGTCCAGAGCCAGTCGGGCGCCGGCGAACTCCAAACCCTCCGCTTCGAGGATGGCGACACCCGCCCGGGCGTCCTGCCTGCGCACCGTAGCGGCGTATTCGTTCTCGCCGCGGTCGACAACGACGACTGTTTCCGCGCCGCGCAACACGTGGGCGTTGGTCACGACCAGCCCGCCGCCGACAGCGATGCCGGAGATGTCTCCGTGCGCGCGGTTCGCCCGGTCGAATGCACGCACCGTAACGAGTTGCTCCGCGATGATGGAAAGATCGGGCTGGGCCAGCGCTAATGTAGGCACGCCAGCGGCCAGGATCGCCACCGCGATGACGGCCGAGTCGAACCGCGGGCACGACGCAGCGGTTGCCATCGTATTGTTCATCAGGCCGGTTCGCTCTCCGCTGTCGGCAGCGGTGGCGTTTCGAGCAGGGCTACGCTCAGGTTGTCCTGCGTCGGGTTGCGGCGCGCTTCCACCGCCGCCAGCAGCGCATCCCGGACAGCCACCGGGCCGGCGGCCCGCGCCTGCTCGATGACCCCCGCCGCTTCGTCCTCCCCGAGCGTGGCGAGGCCATCCGTAGCGAGCAGCACGAGGTCGCCGGATTGCAGCAGTTCCGGCATCTTGGACGCGTCGATCCTGGCAATCTCCGCGCCTGCGAGCACCGAGCGCAGCTCGTGCGGGTTCATCCCGGCTGCCGCCTCCGGATCCACGTCGCGCATGGCGGTAATGACCGGGGCCATCGAGTGGTCGTCGTTAAGGCGCTTCAGCCTGCCCTCGCGGTACAGCAGCAAAGGCGAGTCGCCGACACTGATCCAGTCCAGGCCCTCGGCGGTCAGCGCGGCCGCAACGAGCGTCGTGCCCATGCCCTGACGCGCCGGATTCTCCCGAATGGCAGCCCCTATCGCGGCGTTGGTGCGTTCGAGCGCATGTCGCAACCGGTCGGGCGGGCGGCCGCTGGTGGCATAGGCTGCGATGAACGCGCGGACGGCGAGCCGACTGGCCACATCGCCGCCGACGTGTCCCCCCATGCCGTCGGCGACGACGGCCACGGGGTGTTCCCCTTGTGGATCGAGCGTGGCGCCGTCGATGAAGCCGAGCTCGTCTTCCTGCACGGCGCGCGTGCCACGGATCTGACCGCCCGCGCGGCGTACGGGCCGGGCCGGGCCGGGCAATGTGTGCACGGTCTGCAGCAGTCTGCCCAGCAACACAAGTGCCGCCACCGAGATGGCAAGGGCCACGGCGATGCCGGCCGTACTGCTGTCGATCAGAATCATCGCCGCGCCGGACAACGTGCGTTCATTCGGCATCGGACCAGACGAACTTGTCGCTGCAGAATGCCACGAAGCGCAGCTCCGTCTTGCCGATCATGATCGTAGCCCCGTCCGGTAGCGGCAGGCGCTGGTCGATCGGTGTGTCGTTCAAGTACGCTAGATTGCTGCTGTCGTCTCCCGGCGCAACCGAGAACGTCCGGCCGCGGTGGTCGTAGGTTATCCACAAGTGCTTCGCGCGCGAAATCTCGGTGTCGCCGAACGGCAGGGCCACGCGGTTGGAGTCGTCGCGTCCAAGCGCGTTGCGGCCGGTGCCGAGCCGCACGTCCTTGCCCTTGCCGGGACCGTTAATGACGACCAACCAGCCGGTGACCGGGTCGACCTCGGTTGCATGGCCGTCGCCTGTCGGGATGGTGCCGACCAGTTTGGTGCGCTCGCTGCCGGCGTCGGGGCCCTGCCTGGGCTTCGTGGGGCGCGTCCGCGCGCCGGAGTTGAGAACCGTCGGGTCGTCATAGCCGGGGCGTGGTCCCGTCGGCCGCGAGCCGCTTCCCGGTCGGCCGCGGGTCGTGCGGGTCGCAGCGGTCGCGTCGCCGTCCGGCGGCGCGCCGCCGGGCGGCGTCACCTCCGTCGGTTCCTCGATGATCTTCCCGTCCGGTGTGCGATAGACAGGCATGACGCGATCCCTCACTTTTCGTAGAGTCGGTTGATCAGATTGTCCAGGCAATACTGCCCGGCCCGGTTTAGTGCGCCCTCCTCGCGCGCCTGGGCCATGTTCTGGGAGAGCACGAGTACCGCCGACTGTCCCAGTGCCAGCATGGTCGTATAAAACGCCACGCCCAGGCTGCGCGTGAGCTCTCCCAGCAGCGCAGGGTCCTGATAGTCGTCCGCGGCGCCGGCCTGGTTCAGCGCCGCCGCAATGCCCACGACCGTGCCGATGAACCCGATGGTGGGAATCAGCCAGACTAGATAGCGCAGGGTGGCGTAGCGCGTGTCCACCTCGTGCTGCATCAGGTCGAGCGAGGACGTGAGCAACGCATTGGCGCGATCGATGGACTGCGAGCTCTGGAATTGCAGGATGCAGCGCCCGATGAGCCGTTGCAGGAAGAACTGCTCCTGCCCACGCACCCGCGCGCGGATGGTGCCGAGGTCCTTCAGGCGCAGCATCGTCTCGTCGTCCTCCGGCAGCAGCCGCTTGCCGATCTGGTCGGACTCCGTGCCCGCACGGTAGTGGCGGATTGCCGTCTCGCCCAGCGCGCCGAAGAAGATGAGCCACATCAGATTCTGGATGGTGAACGGATAGTCGAACACGGTGGAGTTGCGGTCGAGCAACAGGTCCGCCGCGCGGCCTTCCGTCAATAACGCGCTCGCGACGGCGATGAACACGATCGCCGTGGCCAAGCCGGCAACCCAGGCCCCTAGCCGCCCCTGCAGTTCGTCGCCCCGTGTCACGGTGCGGGAAGTCTAATACGCCACAGTCGTCCGCCGGGAGTCTGCGCCGCAGAACCGTGCCGCCGCGGCGCGCACAGCCGGCGTCCTTGGGAGCGGCGCGGGGGCACGGGAGAACCCCGTCAGCGGACGCCGCGGGTGCGGAGCGCAGCCTTCGTCCGATCGTCCGATTGACGGCAATCAACTAACGGCGCCAGAATGGGATGTCGTGCGGATCGGCCGCTGCCGGTTCTTGAATTCCGACGTACGATGTCTCACTCACCCACAGGTCATGTTCTCCCGGCCCGGACGGCAGAACGCAATCGCACGTCACGACGAATGGCGTGTCCGCAGCCAAGACCCGCCTGATGTTGTCGGGGCCCCAGAACGCCACCTTGCCGTGGTTCGTCTCGCATACGACGTAGCGGTTACCTCTCGCCGACGTGGTTTCGGACCCGACCTGCCGCACGTGCAGCGTACGCCGTTCCCGCGTCGGCTGGGGTGGCTTCACAGGGACGATGGGCTGTGGCGACGGTGGGTCGGTCTTGAGCCGCAGGTTTGTCTTGACACCGACGGTTTTGAAGCGGACCTGGAGCTTGACGTCGCCCCCGATGGTCTCGACGTTGACGACCGTGCCGACGCCGAACTCGCGATGGCGCACGCGCATCCCGGGCCGGATGTCGTCCGCCGGCTTGTTGGAGCGCTTCCTCATGAGTCTGCGCCATTCTTGGACCGTCTGCGGTCGGTGGGCGGCGTGCACGGCCAGCGCGGCATCGATCGCGCTCAGCAGCGGGTGGCCGGCCGGGTTGTGCAGGCGTTGCGCCAGCGGCCGGAACCCGTCGTCGTTCACGCGGTCAGCAGCGTCAGGTGGAGGCTCCCCCGTAAGCACGCGGTACGACACCGCCGCCAGCGAGTAGATGTCTGTCGGCGGTCCCTGCCGGCTGGTCGAGGAGTACTGCTCTATCGGGGCGTACCGCGGCGTGAGCACGGCGGTCAGGCTCTGCGTCTTGTCGGCTGCCGCGCGCCGCGCCGCGCCGAAATCGATGACCACCGGTTGTGAGGCCCCGGTCGCATCGGCGCGAATCACGATGTTGTCAGGCTTGATGTCCCGGTGTAAGTAGTTGTTGTCGTGGACGTGCTCGAGTCCGTCGAGCAGCGGATCCAGCCAAGCCTGCCACTGGGTCGGTGTCAGCGTTACATGCCGTTCGAGGAACACCGACAGCGGATCGCCCTCGACGTAGTCCATGACAATGTAGGCCGTGTTGTTGGCCTCGAAGAAGCGGCGCGCCCGCACGATGTTGCGATGTTCCAGTCGGGTCAGAACCTGCGCCTCCTCGACGAAGCGGGCGCGTCCCCATTCGTAGTCGCCCGTGCGCTCCGTCGAGATGGGTGCTACGCTTCCGTCGCTGCGACGCGTGGTCTGACCGGCATAGAAGTATTCCTTCAGTGCGACTGGCCCGTTCAGGTTGTGGTCGAAGGCGAGGTACGTGATGCCGAAGCTGCCCGCACCGAGCTGGCGCACGATCTCGTACTCCTTCAGGCGCGTCTTCGGCGCCAGGGCATTGGTGTGCGTCCGGCCGGGCTTCGGTCTCGGAGGTTGGACCGGCGGCAGAATGATGCGCGTCCCGCTGCCGGCCTTGCGCACTCTGGCGAATCGCCTGCAGGATGCGTCGTGGACGAGGAGAAACACGGCCGAGCCGAGTTCGATAAACGCCCATTCCGCGCGCGTCAGGGGGACCGGGAACAGCGGATTGAACAGCACGGCCAGTAGGACCAGCAGGATGGCCCAGCCGGAGAGGTTGTCGCGCAAGTCGATGTCGTGAATCACCAGGGCAATCGATGTGAGGCAGACCGCGACGTGCAGGAAGGTGTAGTAGCCGCCCGGCATGTTGCCGACAGCAATCACCAGCAGCAATGCTGGCGCGAACCACACGACCGCGGGCCAGAGCTCCGGTTCCTGCCGCGTCGTGCTCATCGAACCGGGTCGGCCGGCGTGCGAGGCGGCGGGTGGGCACCCGGGTCAGCCGCGATCACCTCACCGGTTTCCGGATTACGCCGCACTGGACCCTTGGGCAGATCGTTCGCGTAATTCGTGGCGCTCCGTCCGGCCTCGCGATCCCCTGCCGGCCGTCCGGCCGCTTGACGTACGGACACTCGGCGCAGCATCGCCGAAACTTCGACCGCGAGCGACCCGAAGCGCAAACGGTCGCGCGGCGTGACCGCGTGGTGCCTGACGCGTTCCCACCGCCCGCCGGCGTCGATCCAGGTGCCGTTGGCGCTTGACCTGTCGGTGACGTGCAGGCGGCCGTCCTCGGCAACCACGAGTTCCGCGTGCAACCGCGACACGCTGCGGTCGCGCAGCCGGATGTCGGCGCTTCTGCTCCGGCCGATTACGAGCACCCGGTATCCCATGGCTTCGACCGCTTGCCGGTGACGCTGGACGCAGGACGTCACCGACGCACGGGATCTACCGTCGTTGCGAGGTTTAGGACACGGATTGCAGTCCAAGTCAGCAGAGCCAGGAAGGCGGCGGTGAGCACACAATCGAAGGACGCCAAGGCGATGTCTTGCGGGGGCGACGTGATGATGTTCTGGATTTGCCGGATCAGCAGCCGAACAGTAGCCAACAACATCAAGAGTCCCGCACAGAATCCCAGTGCAAGATCGGCTCCGCTGCTCTGCAGTTGCCACGTGACGAACGAGAAAATCGTGAACGACAGAATCAGCAGCGAGTACGGACCGCTCTCAGGCAATGGCTTGCTCCGCGGAGAAGAGGCCGGTCATGCTGTCCAGGTGGCGGCCGAGGGCAGCCTGCCGGATATGGCCCGGTGCGCGGGAGCAGTCGTAACTCCGGTACCTTCTTTCGCCGGAACCCTGCGGGTGCGCCGACACGTATCCCTTTCTGCCAGCGTCGATAATCTTGAAGTGGATGTGGCGGCGGGGCTGATGTCCACGCCTCATGTGGACCCGCGGGTCTTCGGCGAAAGTCTTGGCGAAGAGCGTCGGATCTGCCGAACTGAAAAGGCAGAATAGACGCAGTTGCTCGTTGAGCCTCAATCGGTTCTCCACCGCGTGTACGACCTCGGGCAGGTTGTAGATGGAATCCGGGAAGTCGTTCCCGTCGTCGCAGAGCCACAGCGCGCGCTCGGCTTCGTTCAGCAGGGTGATGAACCTGTCCTTGGCGACCACGTCGTCGTTGATTCCGATTCCGAAAAACCGAAGATGCCTCGGGCGCGGCACCGTACGTGACCCAAGAAGTCCGTCAATCGGGGCTGGTACACTGATGGCTGGCCCCGCGCAGCGTGGACCGGGAGTGGAAGATGCCCGAAGAGATCACCAGGGAAGAGATCCCGAAACTGGAGAAGCCGCTGAGCGAGTGGCGGGAGCTGCTGCCGGCGGAGGCGTACTCGATCCTGTTCAAGCATGCCACCGAACGGCCCGGCACGAGTGCGCTGAACCGGGAGCACCGGGCGGGGACGTTCGTGTGCGCTGCCTGCCACCTGCCGCTGTTCGAGTCGGCGGCGAAGTACGAGAGCGGCACGGGCTGGCCGAGCTTCTTCCAGTCGATCGAGGGGCGGCTGGGGACGCAGACCGACTACAAGCTGATCCTGCCGCGCACGGAGTATCACTGCATCCGCTGCGGCGGACACCAGGGCCACGTCTTCCGGGATGGGCCGGCACCGACGGGCCAGCGGTACTGCAACAACGGCGTGGCGCTGCAGTTCGTGCCGGCGGGCGAGCCTCTGCCGCCGCTGCGGACCTGAGGCGGCTGCCTACCCGGGCAGCCTGAAGGCCAGCAGCTCCGCGTCGCGGCCGGCGCCGCCGGTGGCCAGCACGATGTACTGCGTGCCGTCCACCATGTAGGTCATCGGCGTCCCGGTCTGCGGGGCCTCCATGAAGACCGCGCCGACCTCTGCGCCGGTGGCCTTGTCGTAGGCGCGCAGCATGGCGCCGTTCGCGCCTTCGGGCGTCGTGAAGAAGCCGCCCTCGCCGGCCACGACCAGCGTCTTCGTCACCAGCGTGCCGATGCGGCCGACCCGCCCGGTGCGCGGGATGTCCAGGCCCTGCAGCCGGGGGTGGTTGCGGACGTTGTCCGGGGTCTCGCCGTGCGGCACCTGCCAGACGATCTCGCCGGTGTTGAGGTCGACAGCCGAGATGCGGCCCCAGGGCGGCTTGAGCAGGGGCAGACCTTCGACGGTGAGCTGGAGGTCGGCGGGGCTGACACCCCGCAGCCGCCGGCTGCTGATGTAGTCCATGTCCGACACGTCCGGATCGTTGATCATCCGCAGCGCCGTGACCTGGGTCTTCGTGTACTGGTAGAGGATGCCGGTTTCGGGGTCGAGTGCGCCGCCGGGCCAGTTCACGCCGCCGGTGGCCGCGGGCACGATGAGCGTGCCGTAGTTGCCCGTGCCGTGCGGATCGGCCAACGTCGGCGGAGTGTAGATGGGGCCCAGGGTGTAGCGGCTCGCGATCTCTTCGGCCGCCGCCCGCAGCTCGGGCGTGAAGTCGATGAGGTCGTCGATGCCGATACCCTGGCGATCCAGGGCCGGCGGCTTCGTCGGGAACGGCTGGGTCGGCGAGAGCACCTCGCCCGGGACGTCGGACGGTGGGACCGGGCGCTCCTCGATCGGCCACACGGGCTCGCCTGTCTCCCGGTCGAAGACGAAGATCCAGGCCTGCTTGGTCGGCAGTGCGACAGCCTTGATGTCGCGACCGTCCACCGTGATGTCGGCCAGGATGGGGGCGGCCGGCAGGTCCCAGTCCCACACCTCGTGGTGCGAGACCTGGAAGTGCCAGAGGCGCTCGCCGGTGTCGAGATCGACGGCGACCAGGCTATTCGCGAACAGGTTGTCACCGAGTCGGTGCCCGCCGTAGTAGTCGCCGGTGGGGGTCTCGGTCGGCAGGTAGGCGATGTTCAGCTCGGGGTCGATGCTCATCTGCGCCCACACGCCGGTGTTGCCGGTGTACTGCCATGAATCGTTCAGCCAGGTGTCATTGCCGAACTCGTCCGAGTCCGGGATGGTGTGGAAGATCCACTTGCGCGCCCCGGTGCGGGTGTCGTACCCGCGCACGTGACCCTTGACGTTGGCGCGCGACCGCGGGGCGGTTCCCGGCCGGTGGGCGGCGCCAATGACGATCGTGTCGTTGGCGACCACGGGCGCGGCGTGCAGCCCGACCTCGCCGGTGACGAGATCGATGTCCTGGTCGAACTCCAGCTTCAGGTCGACGATGCCGTCCGTCCCGAAGGTGCGCACCCGCTCGCCGCTGGCCGCATCGAGCGCGACCAGACGGTAGCCCGGCGTGACGTAGAAAATCTGCCCCGCCGCGCCGTCGTCCCAGTAGGCCAGCCCGCGCCCCGAGAGCCGCCGCGGCGCGGCCTCGCCCCGCTCGCCCTCGTCGAGCCGGTGCATCCACAGCAGCTCGCCGCTGGTTGCATCCAGGGCCACGACGCTCCGCCGCGAGCCGACGGTGCTGTACAGCACGCCGCCGATCATGAGCGGGGTCGACTGCAGATTGGCTTCCGGCCGGGGCCCGAAATTGCGCGTCGAGAACCGCCAGGCGACCTCCAGGTCGTTGAAGTTCTCGGCGGTGATCTGATCCGCCGGCGAATAGAAGGTGCTGGCCGCGTCGGCGGCATACGACCGCCATTCGACGTTCCGGCCCTCCTGCGCCGACAGCCCCGCCGTGCTGCACGCGAGCAGAACCAACAGAATCCACGCAGGGCCGAGCGTACATCGCGCCATCGGTTGCGAACCTCCCCTGGTGTCCAATCGGACCAGCATACTGCAAGCTCGCGGGCAGTGACTACCCGGGGCCGGGCGCGGTATCGTACAATCAAGCAGCGAAGACGTTTTGAACGAGCCTACCGATTCCCCGACCAGCGAGATTCCCGAGCTTCCGGAGCTCACCCTCGCCCAGTTGCCCGAGCCGTTGCGCCGCGGGGCCGCCCGCGCGGGGTGGACCAGCCTCATGCCGGTGCAGGCCCGGGCCATTCCCTACGTGCTGGCCGGCCGCGAAGTCATGATTCAGGCCCGGACCGGCAGCGGCAAGACCGGGGCGTTCGTCCTGCCGATGCTCGAGCGGCTCGACGCGGGCCGCGCGCAGTGCCAGGCGCTCGTCCTGGTGCCGACGCGCGAGCTGGCAAAACAGGTCGGCCAGGTTGCGGAGGACCTCTGCCGGGACACCGGGCTGCGGACGGTCGCGGTCTACGGGGGCGTCGGCTACGGGCCGCAGATCGAGGCGTTCAAGGGCGGGGCGCAGATCGTGGTCGGCACGCCCGGGCGCGTGCTCGACCACCTGCTGCGCGGCACGCTGGCGCTCGACGCGCTGCAGATGCGCGTCTTCGACGAAGCCGACCGCATGCTCTCGATGGGCTTCTATCCGGACATGCAGGAGGTCCAGCGGCACATCCCGGCGGCGACGCGCGGCAGGCTCCACAACAGCATGTTCTCCGCCACGTTTCCGGACTTCGTGATGCGCACCGCGCGGGAGTTTCTGCGCACACCCGAGTTCTTGTCGCTGAGCGGCGACCACGTGCACGTCACCGAGACCGAGCACGTCTTCTACGTCGTGCCCGCGATGGACAAGGACCGCAGTCTCGTGCGGCTCATCGAGCTCGAGAACCCGGCGTCCGCCATCATCTTCTGCAACACGAAGACGGCAGTGCACTACATCGCCGTGGTACTGCAGCGGTTCGGCTACGATGCCGACGAGCTCAGCGCCGATCGCTCGCAGGCGGAACGCGAGCGCATCCTCGCGCGGGTTCGCAAAGGCAGCCTGCGGTTTCTCGTCGCCACCGACGTGGCGGCGCGCGGCCTCGACATTCCCCAGTTGTCGCATGTCATCCAGTACGAACCGCCCGAGGACCCGGAGGGCTACATTCATCGGGCCGGCCGGACGGGCCGCGCCGGGGCCGCGGGCGTGGCCCTCTCGCTCGTGACCGAAGCGGAGACGCTCACGCTCGACGCCATCGCCAGGCGCTACGACATCGAGTTCCAGCAGCGCGCGGCGCCGACCGACGCCGCCGTCCAGGCGGTGGTCGCCGAGCGCGTGACCACGCTCCTCGAGGCGCGTCTGCGTGGCCGCGACCGGCTGCGGACCGAGCGCAGCGAGCGGTTCGTGCCCCTGGCGCGCAACCTGGCCGAGAACGAGGACGAGTCGGCGCTCATCGCCATGCTGGTCGACGACTACTACCAGGAGACGCTGCACGCACCGCCGCCGACGGTCCGCGAGACGCAGCCTTCCACGGTGCCGGCGGCCGAGCCGAGCGACCAGGCGCCCAGGCGCCGCCGCCGCTCGTCGTCGCGCCGCCCCCGGCGCGCCGCACGCTGAGAGGAGTCTCCATGAGTTCGACGCTGGTCGAGAAGGTCGAGCAGATTCACCCGTTCGAGGCAGCGGCCCGGGCCGGCCGTCTGCCCTGCAAGGTCGCGGATCTCGCCGCCGCCCCGCGCGGCCGCAACGAGATTCGACTCGCCGAGCAGGAGATGCCCGGGCTGCTGGCGCTGCGGCGTCGCCATGCAGGCGAGGAGCCCCTGGCCGGCGCCCGGGTGATGGGCAGCCTGCACATGACCGTGCAGACCGCCGTGCTGATCGAAACGTTGGCGGCGCTCGGTGCCGACGTGCGCTGGGCGTCCTGCAACATCTTTTCGACGCAGGACCACGCGGCGGCCGCCGTCGCGGTCGGGCGTCCCGAAGCCGGGGGCACGCCCGCCGCCCCGGCCGGCGTCCCGGTCTTCGCGTGGAAGGGCGAGACACTCCCCGAGTACTGGTGGTGCACGAACGAGGCGTTGGTCTGGCCCGACGGCCGCGGCCCCGACCTGATCGTCGACGACGGCGGCGACGCCACGCTCCTGGTTCACAAGGGGTACGAGTTCGAGCGCGCCGGTGCGGTGCCGGCCTTCGACCCCGAGCGCGACCCGGAAGAGTGGGGGGTGATTCTCGACCTGCTGCGCGACATCCGGCAGCGCGACCCGGGGCAGTGGCAGCGGATCGGCCCGGCCATCCGGGGCGTCAGCGAGGAGACGACCACCGGCGTGCACCGGCTCTACGAGATGATGCGCGACGGCACCCTGCTGTTCCCGGCCATCAACGTCAACGACTCGGTCACCAAGAGCAAGTTCGACAACGTGTACGGCTGCCGCCACTCGCTGCCGGACGGCCTCGCCCGGGCCACAGACGTGATGCTGGGGGGCAAGGTCGCGGTAGTCTGCGGCTACGGCGAGGTGGGCAAGGGGTGCGCCCAGTCGCTCCGCGGGCAGGGCTGCCGGGTGGTCGTCACGGAAATCGACCCGATCTGCGCGCTGCAGGCGGCCATGGAAGGCTACGAGGTCGACACGCTCGACAACCTAGTCGCGACCGCCGACATCTTCGTCACCGCCACCGGCAACAAGGGCATCATCAGCGCGGCCCAGATGGAGCGCATGAAGGACAAGGCCATCGTGGGGAACATCGGCCACTTCGACAACGAGATCGACATGGCCGGGCTCAAGCGGGTGCCGGGGATCGAGCGCATCGGGATCAAGCCGCAGTACGACGAGTGGCGGTTCCCCGACGGGCACAGCGTGCTCGTCCTGGCCGAGGGTCGACTGCTCAACCTCGGCTGCGCCACCGGGCACCCGAGCTTCGTGATGTCCACATCCTTCACCAATCAGGTGCTCGCTCAGTTGGCGCTGCACCGCAACACCGGCGAGTACGGCAGACAGGTCTACATGCTGCCCAAGCAGCTCGACGAAGAGGTCGCGCGGTTGCACCTGGACCATCTCGGGGTGCGCCTGACGGAGCTGACCACCGAGCAGGCCGACTACCTGGGCGTGCCGGTCGGCGGGCCCTACAAGCCGGACCACTACCGCTACTAGCCGGCTTCAATCGGACGGGCTGCGCCCCGGACTTCCGTTCCTCCTCCGGATTCCCGGACCCCGGCTGTCCGTCGCCGCGTGCCCGACCGATGAGATGGAGTGGGGGGCTCTCAGGCCGGCGCCGGAAAAGGGGAAGATCGCAGGCCGAGGTGGTGATAGAATCGGCGCAAATTCGCCGAAACAAATCCAGCCCGTGGTGCGTCTAAGCACACAACGGGTAATCCCGAGTCCCACCGCACATTCAGCGTCGTTGTCGGGACAGCACCCGCACGCGTCGAGAGGAGTCGATTGTTGACCCAGGACAGACAGGAAATAGTGCGAGACCTGATTGCCGCCGGTCAGGAGCGGGGCTTCGTGACCATCGATCAGGTCGTCGAGCATCTCGCGCCCGACGTCGAGTCCGAAGAGCTCGCCGCACTGCTGCAGGAGCTCGAGAGTCAGGGCATCGAGGTCGAAGGTTCCGCCGATCAGATCGAGGTGGCCAATGCCCGGCGCGCGCCGCTGCGCGTGATGCCGGAGTCGGAGGTGCACCCGGCCGGTGACGAATCCGACCAGGGCCAGGATCTGGTGCGGACTTATCTGCGCCAGATGAGTCGGGTGCCGCTGCTCACGCGGGAAGGCGAGGTGGCCATCGCGAAGCGCATCGAGCGCGGTGAGCAGCGAGTCATGATCGCACTGTCGCGCAGCTTGATCGTCGCGCGGCACGTGCTGCATCTCGGACAGGCCCTCAGGGATGACGAGTACGAACTGCAGGACCTCGTCGTGCTGGAAGGGGACCTGACGGAGCGGCAGGTGGCCAACCGCGCGCGCAAGTTCCTCGACGCCGTCGACGCCGTCCAGGCTGCGCTCAAGGAACTGACCCGGCGCCGGAACCGGGCGGCCGCCACACGCAAACGGCACGGTCGCGTGTCGGCACGTGTCACCGGGCGGGTGTTGCGCGCCCACGTCGACCTGTCGCAGGCCGTGCGCGCCATCCGCTTTACGCCGACGGTGCGGGATGCTTTCATCGAACGGATCGATTCGTCCGCCGGCACGCTGCGCCGCGCCGAACGCCGCAGCGAGCGGCTGCGGCGTTCGCCGGCGACGGCACGCCAGGCCCAGGACGGCAACCGGCAGCCGGCCCCTCGCGGCCCGCTCAGCGGGCGCCGCCAGGAGATCGAGGAGACGGCCGACGCGCTCGCCCGCATCCAGAAGGCGATTGTGCGCGGCGCGATGCAGGCCGACCGCGCGCGCAAGGAGCTGACCGAGGCCAACCTGCGGCTCGTCGTGTCGGTGGCGAAGAAGTACGCCAACCGCGGGCTGGCCTTCCTGGATCTGATCCAGGAAGGAAACATTGGGCTGATGCGCGCGGTCGACAAGTTCGACTACCGCCGCGGTTTCAAGTTCTCCACCTACGCGACGTGGTGGATCCGCCAGGCGATCACGCGCGCCATCGCCGACCAGGCCCGGACCATCCGTATCCCGGTCCACATGATCGAGACGCTGAACAAGTTGAACCGCGCCGGTCAGACGTTGATGCGCGACCTCGGCCGCGAGCCGACCATCCGCGAGCTGGCCGAGCGCTCCGATCTGCCGGTGTCGGTGGTCCGCAAGGCGCGGCGGATAGCCCAGACCGTGGTGTCGCTCGACTCGCCGATCGGCGATGGGGAGGAGAGCCAGTTCGGCGACTTCATCGAGGACCGCCAGGCGGTCAATCCGGCCGAGTCGACCATCGCATTCGACCTCCGGCGCCAGACCGAGTCGGTGCTCGAGACGCTCAGCCCCAAGGAGCGCGAGGTCATCCGCATGCGCTTCGGGCTGAACGATGGTGCCGAGCCGACGCTGGCCGAGCTGGGCGAGAAGTTCTCCCTGACCCGGGAGCGAATCCGCCAGATCGAGGCGGCCGCGCTGCGCAAGCTGCGGGAGCCGTCGCGCAGCGGGCGGTTGAGCACCTTCGTGGAGCCGCGGCGGCCGTCGCCGCGCAAGCGGCGGCATCGAGGTGACGTCGGCGAGCATACGGTCATCTGACCGATAGCCCGGTGAACGTGTTCGTCCTCGACGGCACGTACGAGCTGTTCCGCTACTTCCACGCCGTGCCGGCGGCGCTCGATCCGGACGGCCGCGACATCGGGGCCGTCCGCGGTGTGGTCGGCTCCGTCCTCGCGATGCTGGAGGACGACGTCACGCACATCGGGGTGGCGACCGACCACGTCATCGAGTCTTTTCGGAACCGCCTCTGGCCCGGCTACAAGACCGGGGAGGGCATCGAGCCGGCGCTGCTGGCGCAGTTCCATCCGCTCGAGGACGCGCTTGCGGCGCTGGGCATCGCCGTGTGGCCGATGACGGATCTCGAGGCGGACGACGGGCTGGCAACGGCAGCAGCCCGCGCGGCGGACGACGCGCGCGTAGAGCAGGTGTTCATTTGCACGCCTGACAAGGACCTCGCGCAATGCGTGCACGGGCGGCGGGTCGTGCAGTTCGACAGGCGGGCCGGCCTGCTGCGCGACGCCGACGGTGTTCGGGCCCGGTTCGGGGTCAGTCCCGAGTCGATGGTCGACTATCTGGCCCTGGTCGGCGACGCGGCGGACGGCTATCCCGGGCTGCCGGGATGGGGAGCGAAGTCGGCGTCGACCGTGCTCGCGAGATACGAGCGCATCGAGAACATACCGGCGGATGGCGAGGACTGGGCCGTGTCCGTGCGCGGGGCGTCCCGGCTGGCCCGCACGCTTCGCGAGCAGCGCGAGCAGGCGCTGCTCTTTCGACAGATCGCGACGCTGCGCCTGGACGCACCGGTGTTCGACTCGGTCGACGAGCTGCGGTGGGACGGTCCCCGGCCGGTCTTCTTCGATCTGTGCGCGCGGCTGAATGCGCCGGGGTACTTCCGGCGTGCCGAGGCGGCGGCGGCCCGGCGGCCCCGCGGCGCTTGATGCCCGGGCGGGCCTTGGCTATCCTCATTTGCTGCGACGGAGGCTGGTGATGGAGGCGACCGATCTCAACGCGGGCGCGCCGATGATTGAAGCGAAGGGGCTGAGCAAGTACTTCGGTCCGTTCGTCGCGGTGCGCGACATTTCCTTCACGATACCGAAGGGCCAGATCGTGGCCTTCCTGGGGCCCAACGGCGCCGGCAAGACCACGATGATGCGGATGCTGACGGGGTATCTGGCGCCCAGCGCCGGCAGCGCGTCCATCGGCGGGCTGGACGTGCGGGCGCATCGCATCGAGGCTTCCCGGCGCCTGGGCTACCTGCCCGAGAACGGTCCGCTCTATCCGGACATGACGCCGCTCGAGCTGCTCACTTTCTTCGGCGAAGCGCGCGAGCTCGGGAAGGCCCTCAGGCAGCGCATCGAAGCCGTCGTCGACCTGTGCGCTCTGCAGCTCGTCATCGAGAAGCCAATCGGCAGGCTGTCGAAAGGGCTCAGACAGCGAGTCGGTCTGGCCCAGGCGCTGCTGCACGACCCCGAAGTCCTGATCATGGACGAGCCGACGGCCGGTCTCGACCCGAACCAGATCCGACAGTTTCGCGACAACGTCCAGCGTCTGCGCGCGACCAAGACGCTGCTCGTCTCGACGCACATCCTCCACGAGGCCGAGGCGACCGCCGACCGGGTGCTGCTCGTCGACAGCGGGCGCCTGGTGTTCGACGGCACGCTGGCCGAGCTCGAGGAAAACGGCTCGATCGAGAAGCCGTTCTACCGCCTGACCAACCGTGGCGAAGTCGCGCCGCCGCCGGCTGCCGGGCCGTCCGCGCCCGCACCGCCGCCGCCCGCGGCGAGTCCATCTGCACCGCCGCCCGCGCCCGCACCGTCCGCGTCCGCACCGCCGCCACCCGACGTGCCCGCGCCGCCGCTACCCGCGACGAAGCCGTCGGAACCGGCCGCCAAGGCGCCGTCCGAGCAGTCCTAGCCAGCGAGGGGCACGAGCAATGATCGGTAGACCGAATCTGAACGTGATCCTGGCGGTCGCCAAGCGCGACCTGCGGATGTACTTCAGCAACCCGACCGGGTACGTGTTCATCACGCTGTTCATCTTCATCAGCGCGGGTGCGGCGTTCTGGCAGGACCGCTTCTTCCTGCAGAACTTGGCCAACCTCCAGCAGCTCAACGACGTGTTTCCGTTCCTGCTGCTGTTCTTCATTCCCGCGCTGACGATGAGCGTCTGGGCAGAGGAGAAGAAGCAGGGCACCGACGAACTGCTGCTGACGCTGCCCGCGACCGACGTGGAGTTGGTGCTCGGCAAGTACGCGGCGACGCTCGGCATCTACACGGCGTCGCTCCTGCTGTCGCTGAGCTACGTGGGGGTGCTTTTCTGGCTCGGCAGCCCGGACATCGGCTTGATGTTCAGCAACTATGTCGGCTACTGGTGCATGGGCGCGGCCTTGACGGCCGTCGGCATGCTGGCGTCGCTGCTGACGCGGAACGCGACCATCGGGTTCATTCTGGGGGCACTGTTCTGTGCAGCGTTGATCGTGGCGGGCCCGGCCGTCGGGACGTTCGACCCGGAGCTGGAGCGTTCGCTGCTGGCGTTCGCCATGGGCACGTACTTTGCGGACTTCGCCCGCGGTGTCATCAGCCTGAGTGCGCTGCTGTACTTCGTGGCGGTCGGCGGCGTCTTCCTGTACCTCAACAACCTCGTGCTCTCGCGGCGCCACTGGCCAGCCCGGGCCGACGGCTACCCGATGTGGCTGCATCACGGGGTGCGCGCCGTCGCCATCGTCGTGGCGCTGGTGAGTCTGGGAGCGCTCACGGCCAGGGCCGGCGTCCGCATCGACGTCACGGCCGAAAGGCTGCACTCGCTGAGCCCCGAGACGCGTGCCCTGCTGGACGAGCTGGCGCCCGACCGGCCGGTGTTCATCCAGGCCTTCGTCAGCCCGGAGGTGCCGGAGCCGTTCGTTCAAGCCCGGGCCAACCTGCTGAGCGTGCTGCAGGAGATCGATGCGCTCGCCGGACCGCGCGTGGAGGTGCTGATTCACGACACCGAGTCGTTCACGGACGCCGCGCGCGACGCCCGGGAGACGTTCGGCATCGCACCGCGACCGTTCCGCGACGTCAGCTCGACCCGGGCCGACGTCACCGAGGTCTTCATGGGCGTCGCATTCACGTGCGGTGCCGAGGAACAGGTGATCCCCTTCTTCGACCGGGGGCTGCCGACCGAGTACGAGGTCGTGCGCAGTATCCGGGTCGTGGCCGGCGCGGAGCGCAAGCGCATCGGCGTGGTGCGCACGATGATGAACCTCGTGGGCGGCGTCGACTATCGGCAGAACCGGTTCGATCCGGCCTGGCCGGTCGTATCCGAGCTCCGCAAGCAGTACGAGGTGTATCCGATCGACCCTGAGCTCCCTATCGACGTGGAGGTGGACGCACTGCTCGTGCCGCTCCCTTCGTCGATGCAGACGGACGAGATGGAGCATGTCGCCGCCGCCATCCGGCGGGGGACGCCGGCCATGCTGCTGTTGGATCCGATGCCCGCGGTGAACCCGCAGCTCTCGCCCACGGAGTGGGTCGGCGACGGCAATCCGTTCACCTATCCGCCGGGCTCGGCGCGGCCCGGCCCGCGCGGCAACGTACGGCAGTGGCTGGCCGGACTGGGCGTCGGCTGGGAGCCGACCCGAATCGTGTGGGACAGCTACAATCCCCACCCGCAACTGGCGCACATGCCGGACGACGTGGTGTTCCTCGGACGGGGAAACCTGAACGAGGCGACCTTCAACGTCGACGTCAGCATGACCGCCGATCTGCAGGAGCTCGTGTTCCTCTGGCCGGGGTTCATCGAGCCGGTCGAGGACGAGCGGGTCGAGTTCGAGCCGCTGCTCAGATCCGGGACGGCGTCGGGAACGAACGGCTACTTCTCCATCGTCCGCAACTCGCCGTTCGGGCCGCAGATCAACCCCGAGCCGCCGCGCGAGACCGACGAACAGGACTACGTCATCGCGGCCCGCATCCGGGCCACCGGCTTGGCGCCGCCGGCCGTCGCCGAGGCGGCCCCGGCCCCCGAGCCGGAGGCCGCGGGCCCGACGGAACCGGCCCCGGCGACCGAACCCGCGGCGGCAGCTCCCGCGGCGGCGGCGCCTCCCCCTGGGGCGGAGCCGGCGGAAGCTGTGGCTGGCGTGGAAGAAGCGCCCGCCGCCGCGCCGGGCACGGCAATGCCTGCGGAGGAAGGGGCTGCCGCTGAGCCCGCGGCGGCGCCAACGGCAGTGGAGCCTGGGCCAACCCCGGCCGCTGTGGAACCCGCTGTGGAACCGGCTACGGCGGCCCCGGCTGGAGCGGAACCTGGTCCTGGGCCCGAGCCCGCGGCTCCCGCGGACGCGGCCCCTGCCCCGGAGCCTGAAGCGGCCCCCGCCGTCGCGACTGAACCGGAAGCGGCGACCCCCGCGGAGTCGGACTCGGCGGCGGACCCCGCGCCGGAAGCCCCCGCGGCTGAGCCCACGGCCGAGTCCGAGGCGGCTCCTGCGGAGTCGGATGCGGCGGCCGAGGCGGAGCCGGATCTCACGGAATCGGGTCGCGCGGCCGGCGACCCGGCAACGGACCCCGCGGGCGAGCCTCAGGAGGCGGATGCCGCAGACCCGGCTCCCGCCGCCGACGAGGCCGACGCGACCGCGCCCGGTGCGGCCGTCGACGCTGCCGCGGCCGATTCGCCGGATGCGGACGAGCCGGCGGACCTGCCCGCGGCCGACCCGGCGCCCGCGGCTCCCGCGGCGGACGCCGCGGCCGGCGAGGAAGGCGAAGCGGCCCCGGCGACCGGGTCGGTCGATCTCATCGTGGTGGCCGACCTCGACTTCATCGGCGAGCAGTTCTTTGCCATCCGCGAGCAGGGCATCGCGGACCTCAACTTCGACAACGTGACGTTCTTCCTCAACGCGATGGACGTGCTCGTGAACGACGAGTCGTTCATCAGTCTCCGCAGCCGGCGCGCGCGCCACCGGACGCTGGAGCGGGTCGAGGCGCAGACCGCCCAGTTCACCGAGCAGCGCACACAGGAGGAGCAGCAGGCCGAGGAGGAAGCCGAGCAGGCAATCGAGGAAGCCCAGGCGCGGCTCGATGCGCGGGTGGAGGAGCTTCGCAGCCGGACCGACATCGACACGCAGACGAAGCAGATCATGGTCCGGAATCTCGAGGAGGTCGAGAACCGGCGCCTCAGCGTCCTGTCGACCAACATCGACGCCGAGAAGGACGCGAAAATTCAGGCCAGCCGGGAGACCATGGAATCGCAGATCCGGCAGATCCAGACGTCGATCCAGACGTTCGCGGTCCTGCTGCCGCCGATCCCCGTCTTTGTCGTGGGCGTAGCCATCCTGCTTCGCCGCCAGCGCCGCGAACGGGAGGGGGCCGCGGCGGCGCATCGGTTGAGGGACTGACCATGAGTGAGCTGAAGACGACCCGTACGATTGCAGGCGCCGCCATCGTGCTGGCCCTGCTGGCATTCGCGACGACGCCGGGGCGCGTTGCCCCTGACGCGTTCTTCGATGTCGGCGAGCCGTTCTTTCCCGAGTTCACGGATCCGGAGGCGGCTGCGACGCTCGAGGTGATCGAGTTCGACGAGGACACCGCGTCCGCGACGCCGTTCAAGGTCACCAACCGCGGCGGCCTGTGGACGATCCCGTCGCATCACGACTATCCCGCGGACGGCGAGGAGCGGCTGGCCAACGCGGCAGCGGACGTCATCAGCGTCATCAAGGACGACTTCCGCTCGGACAACGTCGCCGACCACGACACGCTGGGCGTGGTCGATCCGACCGACGAAACGGTGAGCACCCTCCAGGGGCGCGGGACGCGCGTCACGTTCAGGGACGCCGACGAGCGCGTGCTGGCCGACCTGATCGTCGGCCGCGCGGTGCCGGGCCGGCCGGGGCTCCGCTTCGTCCGTGTGCCCGGCCAGAAGCGGGTGTACTCCGCCCGCTTCGAAGCCGACATCTCGACGGCGTTCGAGGACTGGATCGAGACGAACCTGCTGGAGGTCGAGCGCGATCAGGTCCAGCAGATCACCCTGAACGAGTACTTCATCGACGAGCAGACGCTGTCGGTGGTGCGGCGGGGCGAATTCGTGCTCACCCGGAACGAGGACGACGGCTGGGATGCGAACGAGCTGCCCGCGGGGCAGGAGGTGGACACGGTCCAGGTCAACCTGCTGGTCGGTGCCGTGATGACCATGAACATTGCCGGCGTGCGGCCCAAGCCGACCGGGCTCTCGGGGAACATCCGCGAGGCGTTCGAGGCCGGGCAGATCAACCAGGCCGACGTGCAGACGCTGACCAGCCGCGGATTCTACCCGACCGCCGAGGGCGGGCTGCTGTCGAACGACGGGGAACTGCTGGTCCGCACGAACGAAGGCGTGCTCTACACCCTGCGGTTCGGCGAGATCGTCTACGGGCGCGGCGACGCGGTGGCAGTCGGCGACGAGACGAGTGACGACGAGGAGACGGGCTCCGGCGAGAACCGCTACGTGTTCATCACGGCCGACTTCGACGAGACTGCCCTGCCGGAGCCGGACGCAGCGGACGCCGACGCGCACGCTTCCTGGGAGCGCCAGGTGCGCGAGGGCCGGGAGAAGGCGGAACAGCTCGCTGCCCGTTTCGCCTCCTGGTACTACGTCATCGACGCGGGCAGCTACGGCCGGATTCACAGGCCCAGCGAAGAGTTCCTGCAGGAGATCGAGACGGAGGAAGACGCCCAATAGGGCGCGCAGAGTCCCCCCCGGCGGCCGCCGGGGTTGGGGGCGCAGCCCTTTCCAATCGACTATGGGCAGAACCCTGCTAGACAAGGTCTGGGATCTCCATACGGTGCGCCGCCTGCCCACGGGGCAGACGCAACTGTTCATCGGGCTGCACCTGGTCCATGAAGTCACCTCGCCGCAGGCATTCGACATGCTGCGACGGCGGGGCATCCGCGTTGCGTTTCCGGAGCGGACCTACGCGACCGTGGACCACATCGTTCCCACGCTGGACCAGCGGCGGCCGTTCGCTGACGAGCTGGCCGAACAGATGATGGCGGCCCTCGAGGACAACTGCCGCGAGTTCGGCATCCGGTTCTCGGACCTCGGCACCGACCGGCAAGGCATCGTGCACGTCATTGGGCCCGAGCTCGGCCTGACGCAGCCGGGCATGACCATCGCCTGCGGCGACAGCCACACGTCGACACACGGGGCGTTCGGGGCGGTGGCGTTCGGCATCGGGACGTCACAGGTGCGCGACGTCCTGGCCTCGCAGTGCCTGGCAATCGACCCGCTCAAGGTGCGCCGCATCGCCGTCGGCGGCGCGCTCGGGCCGGGGGTCTACGCGAAGGACGTGATCCTCGAGATCATTGCGCGGCTGGGGGTGCGGGGCGGGGTGGGCTACGCCTACGAGTACGCCGGTCCGGCCGTCGAGCGGATGTCGATGGATGAGCGGATGACGATGTGCAACATGTCCATCGAGGGCGGCGCCCGCATCGGCTACGTGAACCCGGACGAGACGACGTTCGAGTATCTGGCCGGCCGGCCGTTCGCGCCCGGCGCGACGGCGTTCGGTCGCGCCCGCGCCTGGTGGCGGTCGATGGCCTCCGACGCGGACGCCGCCTACGACGACGTCGTCGAGCTCGACGGCAGCGCCATCGAGCCGCGTGTGACGTGGGGCATCAACCCGGGCCAGTCGGTCGGGGTCTCCGGGTGCATCCCGGTGCCGGCCGAATCGGGCGCCGACGGCAGCGCTGTCGGCGAGGCGCTGGAGTTCATGGGCTTCACGGCCGGTGCGCCCATTGCCGGGACGCGGGTCGACGTCGCGTTCGTCGGCTCGTGCACCAATGCGCGCCTGTCCGACCTGCGGGAGGCGGCGCGCGTGGTCGCGGGACAGCGCGTGGCCGGCCACGTGCGGGCCCTCGTGGTGCCCGGCTCCAAGGACGTGCGGCGGGCGGCCGAGGCGGAAGGGCTCGACGAGATCTTCCAGGCCGCCGGCTTCGAATGGCGCGGCGCCGGGTGCTCGATGTGCCTGGCCATGAACCCCGACCGGCTGCACGGACGCGAGGTGTGCGCCTCGTCTTCCAACCGCAACTTCAAGGGACGCCAGGGGAGTCCGACCGGCCGCACGCTCCTGATGAGCCCGGCCATGGTCGCTGCCGCCGCCGTCACCGGCGAGGTGACCGACGTGCGGGAGGTGCTTGGAGCGCCCGCCGCGGGGTGAACATGAGCGACCGCCGCCTCGATCGCGTCGCCGGAACCGCTCTCCCGTTGCGCGGCAACAACATCGACACCGACCGGATCGTCCCGGCACGGTTCCTCAAGGCCGTCACCTTCGACGGTCTCGGCGAGCACGCATTCGAGGACGACCGGCGGTCGATGCCGAACCATCCGTTCGCCAACCCGGCATTCGCCCGCGCGTCGATCCTGGTCGTCAACGAGAACTTCGGTTCCGGCTCGTCGCGGGAGCACGCTCCCCAGGCGCTCAAGCGCCGCGGCATCGACGCCTGCGTCGGCCAGTCGTTCTCCGAGATCTTCCTGGGCAACGCGACGGCCATCGGCCTGGTCTGCGCCACGGCGGCGGCAGCCGACATCGAGTTCCTCATGGCGGCCGCCGAGCGCGATCCCGAGACCCCGATGGTCCTCAGCGTCGACGCACGGTCGATGCAGGCCGCCGGCCGGACCGTGCCCCTCGACATGCCCGTTGGTGTCCGCGAGGCGCTGCTGAGCGGCCAGTGGGACGCCACCGGCCTGCTGCTCGACGACTTCGACGCGGTGCGCCGCGTAGCCGCCCACCTGCCGTACGCCACCGACTTCTGACCTGCCGTCCCGCTCGAGCCGTTGACAGCCCGTGGTGAAACCCCGCGTCGCACCGAGACGGGCGAGGGCCCCGCGTCCCATCCGCGCTGCTACGCGGAGCCGAGCGCGCGTGCGGCGTCGAGGAACGCCGCGGCGGCGTGCGACATCTCGCCTGCGCGGCGGTACACGAGCCGCACCCGGCGCGGGAGCCGAAGCGCGGGCACCTTGACGGCGGCGAGCTGGCCGCGGGCGATCTCGGTGCGGGCGCAGCGCTGCGGCAGCAGCGCCACGCCCAGGCCCATCTCGACGGCCCGCTTGATCCCGTCCAGGCTCGGCAGGCCGACCTGGATGTTGATGGCTGCATGCCGCTGTTCGTAGAGGCGCAGCACCCGCTCGCGCGCCGGCGACGCCTCGTTGTGGGCGATGACGGTCTGGCGGCCGAACTCCTCCATCGTGATCTGCTCCCGCCGGGCCAGGGGATGCGCCGGGCTGATCAGCATCACGAGCTCGTCCTCGCCGAGCACGAGGGTCTGCAGCCCCCGCTCGCGCGGGGGAAAGGTGAGCACACCGAAGTCCAGCGAGCGGCTGAGCACCTCGCGCGCCACCTGTCGCGCCGGCACGCGGCGCACCTCGACCTGTGCGTGCGGGTGGGCCCGGCGGAATTGCTCGACGACCGGCAGCAGCACGTGCACCGCCCCCTCGTTGGCCCCGATCAGGACGCGCCCGCGCCGCAGATCCTGGAGCTCGCGCACTGCCCCTTCCGCCTCGGCCTTCAGCTGCGTCAGGCGCTGGGCGTAGTCGAGCAGGATCCTGCCGGCCTCCGTGAGCCGACCGCCCTTCGACGAGCGATCGAACAGGCGTTCGTCCAGTTCTTCTTCGAGCCGCTTGATCGCCTGGCTCACCGCCGGCTGCGTGCGGTGCAGGCGGGTCGCGGCGCGCGAGAAGCTGCGCTCGGTCGCCACGGCGAGGAAAACCTGGAGTGCGGCGAGGTCCACGGCGCTTCATTATAACTAAAAATTATCGAATCGTAACGACTATAACCTTGACTTAGAATACGTCGGTGCGCGTTAATGAACAGAGCGTTGCGATCGGGAGGTGTTGTGGCGAGCGAGCGGCTGATCATCTTCGATACGACCCTGCGGGACGGCGAGCAGTCGCCCGGGTTTTCGATGAACACGGACGAGAAGCTCACGCTGGCGAGACAGCTCGCGGCGTTGGGGGTCGACATCATCGAGGCCGGTTTTCCCATTGCGTCGGACGATGACGCCCATGCCGTGGCGCTGGTGGCCGGCGAGATCCGCGGCCCCGTCGTCGCGGCCCTGGCGCGCTGCAACCCGGCCGACATCGAGCGCGCCGGCGAGTCGTTGAAGCCGGCCGAGCGGGCGCGGATCCACACCTTCATCGCCACGTCGGACCTGCACCTGGAACGCAAGCTGCGGATCACCCGCGAGCAGTGCCTGGCCGCCCTCACCGCCGGCGTCAGGCAGGCCCGCGGCTACACCGACGACGTGGAGTTCTCGGCCGAAGATGCGACTCGGACCGACATGGACTTCCTGTGCCGGGTCGTCGAAACGGCCATCGATGCCGGCGCCACGACGGTTAATCTCCCCGACACCGTCGGCTACTGCACGCCGGAGGAGATCAGCGAGTTCTTCAGCGCGGTGCGCGCGCGGGTCCCGAACGCCGACCGGGCCGTGTTCAGTGCGCACTGCCACGACGATCTGGGTCTCGCCGTCGCCAACTCGCTGGCGGCCGTGCAGGCCGGCGTGCGGCAGGTCGAGTGCACCATCAACGGCATCGGCGAGCGTGCCGGCAACGCGTCGCTCGAGGAGCTGGTGATGGCGACGCGGGTGCGCCGCGACCGGCTGCCCTACGAGACCGCGGTTTGCACACCCGAGCTCTTCCGCACAAGCCAGCTCCTGTCGACGCTCACCCACGAACCGGTCCAGGCCAACAAGGCCATCGTCGGCCGCAACGCGTTCGCGCACGAGGCCGGCATTCACCAGGACGGCGTCATCAAGGACCGCCGCACCTACGAGATCATGCGGCCCGAGGACATCGGCGTCGAGTCGACGCTGGTGCTCGGGAAGCATTCGGGGCGTCACGCCGTCAAGCGCCGCTGCGAGCAGATGGGCTACGAGCTCGGGCGCTACGAGCTCGACCGCGTCTACCGCGCCGTCATCGAGCTTGCCGACCGGCAGAAGCAGATCGGCGACGACGACGTGGCCGCCATCGTCGCAGGCATCCGCGCCGGGCAGGACGCGGCAACCCCGGCCGGGCCGGCGCCCGCCGCGCGGTCTGCGTAGACCATGCGTGCGACGATTGCCCTGCTGCCGGGCGACGGCATCGGGCCCGAGGTCGTCGATGCAGCGGCGCGCGTCCTCGGCGTCATCGCCCGGCGCTTCGACCACGACCTGACGCTGACGCGACACCCCATCGGCGGCGCGGCTCTGCGCGCGGGCGATCCCCCGCTGCCCGACGCCACGCGGGCGGCCTGCGCCGCGGCCGACGCCGTGCTGCTCGGCGCAGTCGGCGACCCCGAGTTCGACCACGGTCCGAGCGCGGGGCGGCCGGAGACCGGCCTGCTGCAGTTGCGCAAGGCGCTCGGCGTATTCGCCAACCTGCGGCCGGCCCGGATGTGGCCGGGCCTCGAGGACGGCGGTGCGCTGAAGCCCGACCGGGTGCGCGGACTGGACATGCTGATCGTCCGGGAGCTGACCGGCGGGCTCTACTACGGCGAGCCGCGCGGCCGGACGGACGACGGCCAGGCGGCGTTCAACACCATGCGCTACGCGCGCCCCGAGATCGAGCGCATCGCGGTCGTGGCGTTCGAAAGCGCGCGGCGGCGGCGGGGTCTGGTCACGTCGGTCGACAAGGCCAACGTGCTCGACACCTCTCGATTGTGGCGCGAGGTTGTCACCGAGGTGGGCCAACGCTATCCGGACGTGCGGCTCGAGCACCAGTACGTGGACTCGTGCGCGTTGCTGATGGTGACCGACCCGCAGAAGTTCGACGTCGTGGTCGCGGGCAACCTGTTCGGCGACATCCTCTCGGACGAGGCCGGCGGCCTCGTCGGGTCGCTCGGCCTGCTGCCGTCGGCCAGCGTGGGCGGACGCGGCGGCCTGTTCGAGCCGGTGCACGGGTCGGCGCCCGACATCGCCGGCCGCGACAGCGCGAACCCGGTGGCGGCGATCGCGTCGGCGGCCATGCTGTTGCGGCATGCGCTGGGCGCGGACGAGGAGGCCGGCGTCATCGAGCGGGCCATCGGCGACACGCTGGCCGCCGGCGTGCGCACGGCGGACCTGCTTGCGGGCGCCACGGACGCTGCCGTATCCTGCACCGGGATGACCGACGCCGTGGTGGGGCGGTTGGAAAAGGCTTGATTGCGGCGCTCGCGCCGTGCAAGAGCGGCAACGTGCGACGGTGGGTGCGAGTTGCCCTGGTGCTGCTGCTGGCAGGAGCGGCGCGGCCCGTGCTGGCCCAGGCGGCCGGACAGGGCGGGGGCTCCGCCACGGGGTTCGGAGCGCGCCCGTGGCGGCCGGACACGGTAGCCGTCGCGCCCTTCGAGAACCTCTCCGGCGACCCCGGCGACGCGTGGCTCGGCGCGGCCATCGCCGAGACGGTCGCCACCGATCTGGAGCAGCTCTCCACGCTCACGGTCGTGAGTCGCGACGTGTCCAGTCATCCGTTGCGGGGGCCGGGCGGGGAGGCTGCCGCGCCGCCGTCGGGACTGGCCGCGGCGCGCGGGTGGAGCGTCGCCTGGCTGGTGACCGGCGACTTCGAGCGGATCGGGTCCGAGATCCGGATCACGGCGCGCATCGTGCGTGCGGCGAGCGGCGCGGCTCGCCACACCGTCGAGGTCAACGGGCCGCTGGACGACCTGTTCGCCCTGCAGGACCGCGTGGCCGCGGCGCTCCGTGACGGGTTCGCCGCCCTGGCCGCGGCGCCTGCCGCGATACGACCTCGCGCGCCGCGTCGTCCGCCCGCACCCGCTGCCCGCGTGGCCGGTGCTGCTGCAGCTCCGGCCGGCCGTGACGGCGACGGCACCGGTCCGCTCCGGCCCCCGCGGCGCCGGGGTCTCGGGGGCGTGTTCGGGGCGGCGTCGGCTCCGCCGGAAGCGGCCGTTCCCGAAGTCACGGCGCCGGCAACCCGCCCGTCCGCCGCGGAGCCGTTGCCGGACGACGCACCCGAGGCGTTTTCGCCGCGGTCGTTCCCGCCGGCGCTGTCGCAGGAGCCGTTTCTGCCGACCGCTTCGGTGGACGGTGTCCCGGGCGGCCTCGCGCCGGGCGACGATGAGCCGCGGTTCGGTATCGCCGCAGGCGCCGGCATCCTGACCGGCCGGCCCATGGTGCGCCCGCCGCGCACGTCCGCGCCACCCACCATCGACGGCCGTCTCGACGACGCGGCCTGGGCACGTGCGGCGCACATCACCGACCTGGTGCAACTCGCGCCGCGTGCGGGCGAGCCGGCCAGTGAAACCTCGGACATCTACATCACGTACGACAGCGCCAACATCTACCTCGCCTTCCACGCGCACTTCGCGGACCCGCGGACGATGCGCGCGCAACGCAAGGACCGCGACGTGCGGACCGGCGACGACGTGTTCTGGGTGTACTTCGACCCGTTCCTCGATCAGCAGCGCGCCTACTCGTTTGCCGTCAACGCCTACGGCGTGCAGATGGACACTATCGTGAGTCAGGGCGGCGGCGGCGGATTCGGCCGCGGTCGTGGTGGCGGTGGCGGCCCCGGCCTCAGACTGCCGTTCGGCGACGCCTCCTGGGACACGCTGTTCGACAGCGCCGGCCGCATCGTGGCCGACGGCTTCACCGCGGAGATGGCCATCCCGCTCAAGAGCCTGCGGTATCCGCAGCGTGCCGGGAACGCGCCGCACCGCTGGGGTTTCCAGATCGCCCGGCGCATCCGCGCCAGGAACGAGACGGCGGTCTGGGCGCCAGTCATCCGCGAGGTGAGCGGCTTCCTCCCGCAGATGGGCGTGCTGGAGGGGATGACCGGCCTGTCGACGAGCCGCAACATCGAGGTCCTGCCGACCTTCACCGCGGTGCAGCTCGGCGCGCTCGACGACGCGGGTCGCTTCGACAGCGGCAGGGCGCAGCCGGAAGGCGGCGTCAACTTCAAGTACGGGGTCACCTCCAACCTGACGGCGGACGTCACCTACAACCCCGACTTCTCCCAGATCGAGTCGGACCGCCCGCAGATCGAGGTGAACCAGCGGTTCGACCTGTTCTATCCCGAGCTGCGGCCGTTCTTTCTGGAGGGTGCCGAGATCTTCAACATCCGGGCGCCGGCCCAGATCGTGCACACCCGCACGATTGTCGACCCGCGCTACGGCGCGAAGCTGACGGGCAAGACAGGCAACACGACCGTCGGCGTCATGTACGCCAACGACGAGTCGCCGGGCAACGCCGCAGACGCCGGGGCTGCGGCCATCGGCCAGTCGGCGCAGACGTTCGTCGGGCGGGTGCGCTACGACCTGTACTCGGAGTCGTTCATCGGCGCGACGTACACCGACCGCGAGTTCCTCGACAGCCACAGCCGTGTGGCCGGTCTCGATAGCCGCTTCCGGCTCGGCGACACCCACGAGCTGGGCATGCTCGCCTTCGGCACACGCCATCGTGACCTCGATGGCATCGAGACGTCGGGGCACTTGATGAACGCGAACATCCGCAAGACGGGACGGAACTTCAGCTACCTGCTGGCTTGGTATTCCCTCTCACCCGACTTCAAGACCGACGTCGGCTTCGTGCGCCGCACCGACCAGCGCTTCGCTTTCGGCGACGTCGCCTACCGCTGGTGGCCGGAGAACTGGATCATCAGTTGGGGTCCGCGCGTCCGCTACACGCGTAGCTACAACTTCGACGGCATCCTCGAGGACGAGCAGGCAAGCGCCGGGTTCAACGTCGCCTTCGCCGACAGCATCAACGTGAATGCCGACATCAACCGCGACATGGAGCGCTTCGGAGGGATCGACTTCCTCAAGACGCGGTATCGGTTCTTCGGCGTGATGAGCAAGATCCGCCAGTTCTCCTTCGGCATGGGCGGCAGCGGCGGCGACCAGATCTTCTTCGACGCGGAAAACCCCTATCTCGGCCGCGACACCGGCTGGAACGTCTTCCTCAACCTGCGCCCGGTCCCACGGCTCGAGTCGCGCATCAATGTCGACACGAACCGCTTCATCGATGTGAGCAACAACGACCTGCTGGTATTCGACGTGAACATCTTCCGGACCCTCACCACGTACCAGTTCACCGACCGCTTCCTGTTCCGGAACATCAGCGAGTACAACAGCTTCGATCAGCGGCTGAGCCTCAACTTCCTGCTCACCTATCGGGTGAACGCGGGCACGGCCTTCTACGTCGGCTACGACGACCGCTACCAGCAGGCCGACCACATAGCCCGCGACCTCGACGGCAACGGCATCGACGACCGGTTCTTCCAGTCGACGGCGCTGCGGCGCACGAACCGCGCCTTCTTCACGAAGCTGCAGTACCTCTTCCGCTACTAGCCGGCATTGGGCCGGGCTGCGCCCCGAACCCGGCTTCCGCGGGCGGGATGTGAGGTCGGAGTAACATCTTGCGGTTGGCTGCTCATCCCGTTTCCCGTCGGTGTCCGGTCGTGGCCACGGCCGGCACGCTCTGCCTGCTCAGCATCGGCGTCGCCGCTTCCGCCCCCGGCCAGCCGCCGGGGTCGGCGGCCGCGGGTGCGTCCGCGGGCGCGGCGCCGCGGCCCGGCACGGTGGCGGTGGCGCCGTTCGCGAACCTCTCGGGCGACCCCTCCGACGCCTGGATCGGTGACGGCCTCGTCGAGACGGTCACCACCGACCTCGAACGGCTGGTGCCTCTCACGGTGGTCACTTGGGCGGCGTTCGCCGCCGAGCCGCAGGCCGGCACGGGCCACGGTGACGCGGACGATGCGGCGGCGCTGGCCGTGGCGAGCCGCCTGGGCGCGGCGTGGGTGGTGACCGGCGGCTACGCGCGGCGCGGGCCGCGGCTCTCCGTCACGGCCCGCATCGTCAGCGTCGCGGTCGGCACCGCGCGTCGGACCGTCAGGGTCGACGGCGAGCTGGGGGCGCTGTTCGAGCTCCAGGACGAGGTGGGGGCGGCGCTGCGCGCCGGCTTCGCCGAGCTGGTCGGGACCCGCGTTGCGGAGCGCCGCGGCGGCCGGGTGGCGGGGCTGGCGCTCGATCCGACCGGTGCGCCGCCGCCCGCCGCGGCGCCCGGGCCGGCCAGTCGCGGCGGGGGTGTGCTCGGCGCCCGCGCGACCGGGCGGGCGGCACTGCCCGACTTCGCCGGCCCGTCCGACGTGCCGCCGCCCGCCGCGGCACAAGCGCCGGCAGCGTCGGTCCCGTTTGCACCGGGCCGGCCGCGCCGCCCGGACGGACTGGCCGCGGCCGACCTCCTGGGCGGCACCGTGGTGGAGGACGATCTGCTGCCGCGCTTTGGCGTCGCGTCCGGCGCGGGCGTGCTGACCGGCCGCCCGGCGGTGCGGCCACCGCGCACCCGGGTGGCGCCGGACATCGACGGGCGGCTCGACGACGCGGTATGGGCCGACGCCGCGCGCATCACCGACTTCGTGCAGCTCTCGCCACTCGACGGTGCGCCCGGCACCGAGGCGTCCGAAGCCTACATCGCGTACGACAGCGCCAACATCTACCTCGCCTTCCGCGCCCGCTACACGGATCCGGGCATGCTCCGCGCGAACCTGTCGGACCGCGACGAGGTGCCCGGGGACGACGCCTTCGTCGTCTACTTCGATCCGTTCCTCGACCAGCAGCGGGCGTACGTATTCTCGGTGAACGGCTACGGCGTGCAGACCGACGCCATCCTGAGTTCGCGGGAGGGCGGCGGCGGTGGCTTCGGGGGCGGCGGCGCGTTCGGGAACCGGCGCCGCGAGCCGCGCGGGTTCTTCGGCCCGCCCCGCGGCGACCGCTCCTGGGACACGCTCTTCGACACGGCCGGACAGGTGGTGGCGGACGGGTTCACGGCCGAGATGGCCATCCCCTTCAAGAGTCTGCGCTACCCGCAGCGCACGGGCAACGCGGTGCACCGCTGGGGGTTCCAGATCGCGCGCCGCCTCCGCGGCAAGAACGAGACGCAGGTGTGGGCGCCGGTGTCACGCAACGTCGCCGGCTTCCTGCCCCAGATGGGCGTGCTGGAGGGCATGACGCGACTGTCGACCAGCCGCAACATCGAGATCCTGCCGACGTTCACGGCGCTGCGGTTCGGCGGGCTCGACGCGGCCGGCGACTTCGGCGACGGCGACCTGCAGCCGGAGGGCGGGGTCAACTTCAAGTACGGCGTGACGTCGAACCTGACGGCCGACGTAACCTTCAATCCCGACTTCTCGCAGATCGAGTCGGACCGTCCGCAGATCGAGGTGAACCAGCGCTTCGCGCTGTTTTATCCGGAGCTGCGGCCGTTCTTCCTCGAAGGCGCCGAGATCTTCCAGTTTCAGAGTCCGTTCGATCCGGTCACCCTGGTGCACACGCGCACCATCGTCGACCCGCAGTACGGCGCGAAGCTCACCGGCAAGGCCGGCGACACGACCATCGGCGTCATGTACGCCAACGACGAGGCGGCGCCCGACATCGAGGACGCCGGTACCGCGGGACTCGGCCATACGTCGCAGACGTTCGTCGGGCGCCTGCGCTACGACCTGTACGCCGAGTCGCACATCGGCGGCATCTTCACGGACCGCCAGTTCCTCGACGGCTACAACCGCGTCGGGGGGCTCGACGGCAACTTCCGGCTCGGGGACACGCACACGCTGGGCGTGCGCGCCATCGGCTCGCGGGATCGCGATCTGGACGGCCTGGAGACCTCGGGCTACCTGCTCGACGCCAGCCTGGACAAGATAGGCCGCAACCTGAGCTACACGCTGGCGCACTACGCCCTGTCGCCCGACTTCCGGACCGACGTCGGCTTCGTGCGGCGCACCGACCAGCGCGCCACGTTCGGGACCATGCTGTACCGCTGGTGGCCGGAGCACTGGCTCATCAGTTGGGGGCCGAGCCTCGACTACATGCGAGGCCACAACTTCGCGGGTGTGCTCGAGGACCAGCAGGTGCGCGGCGGCCTGAACTTTTCGTTTGCCAACAACGTGCGCTTCGACGCCAACGTCAGTCGCGAGATGGAGCGCTTCGGGGGCATCGACTTCTTCAAGACCCGCTACAGCTACATGGGGGTCATCAGCGCCAGCCGGGCCTACTCGTTCGGCGTCGGCGCGGACGGCGGGAACCAAATCTTCTTCGACCCCGACAACCCCTACCTGGGGCGCGACAGGGGCTGGAACATCTTCTTCAACCTGCGGGCCTTCCCGCGCTGGCAGTCGCGGGTGTTCGTCAACACGAACCGCTTCGTCGACGCGCGCCGCACCGGCCGCGAGACGCTGGTCTTCGACGTCAACATCTTCCGCGCCCAGACTACATACCAGTTCACGGATCGGCTGCTGTTCCGGAACATCAGTGAGTTCAACAGCTTCGACCAGAGGCTCAGCCTCAATTTCCTGTTCACGTACCGCGTCAATGCCGGCACCGTGTTCTACGTCGGCTACGATGACCACTACCGTCAGGCCGACCTGATCGAGCGCGACGTGGACGGCGACGGCCTCGACGACCGGTTCTTCCCGGGCACCGCCCTGAAACGCACGAACCGGGCTATCTTCACCAAGCTGCAGTACCTGTTCCGCTACTGAGCGGCGGCTGGCCGCTCCGCCGGCGCAACGCGCGATACGCGACGCGCGATTGACCCGGAGGCGCCCGTGCCCGGAGTATGATCGGGCCGAGCGGCGCGGAGGGGTGCCGCGCGAGGGAGCAGTATCGAATGAGCAGACAGCAGTTGCGCGTACTCGTAGCGGTTGTGGCGATGACGGCGTGCACGGCGGGCGCGACGGCCCAGGACTGGCCGCAGTGGCGGGGACCGGCGCGCGACGGCGTGATCAGCGCGTTCGACGTGCCGTCTGCCTGGCCCGATGCGCTGCAGCAGCAGTGGTCCATCGAGGTTGGCCTCGGCTACGCGACGCCGGTGCTGGTGGGCGACCGCCTCTACCTGTTCACGCGGCAGGACGAGGACGAAGTGATGACGGCACTGGAAGGCGACACGGGGGAGGTGATCTGGCGCACCGCCTACCCGGCGCCGTTCACCATGAACCCCGCGACGGCGCCGCATCGGGCAGGACCCAAGTCGACGCCGGCCTACGCCGACGGCCGCCTGTTCACGCTGGGGATGACGGGTGCCGTCACCGCGTTCGACGCCGCCTCGGGCGAGCAGCTCTGGCAGGTGCCGGGTACCGGCGTCGAGCCGCTCTATCACACGTCGATGTCGCCCATCGTCGACGGCAGCCTGGTGATAGTCCACGTCGGCGGCCACGACGACGGCGCGCTGACCGCCTTCGACGTGGCGGACGGCGCGGTGCGCTGGAGCTGGGACGGTGACGGCCCGGCCTACGGCTCGCCGATGATCTTCGAGCTCGGCGGGACCCGCCAGGTGGTGGTCTTCACGCAGGAGCACTTCGTCGGGGCGTCGCTCGAGACGGGCGCGCTGCTGTGGAGCCGGCCGTTCACCACGCGCGCGACCACTACGTCGCAAACGCCGATCCTCTACAACGACCTGATAATCCAGAACGGCCGCGGCAACGGTGTCACGGCGTTCCGTGTGACGGAGGGGGCGGGCGGCTGGACGACCGAGGACGTCTGGCACCAGCGCGAGGTGTCGCTGCACATGGCGAACCCGGTGGTCAACGAGGGGGTGCTCTTCGGCCTCTCGCACCTCAACAGCGGGCAGTACTTCGCGCTCGACCTCGACAACGGCGAGGTGCTCTGGACGAGCGCCCCACGGCAGGCGGATCATGCCTCCATCCAGCGCGCAGGCAGCACCATCTTCGCGCTGGAGGACGATGCCGAGCTGCTGGTCCTCGAACACAGCCGGACCGGATTCAACCCGCTCCGGCGCTACGACGTCGCCAACAGCGAGACGTGGACTCAACCGACACTGGCGGGCGACCGGCTGTACATCAAGGACGTCTCGACGCTGGCGCTCTGGACGCTCGATTGATCGGGGTTGCGGGCGGCACGGTCGCTGTCCCGGTACGGGGCGGAGAGGCGCGCAGATGCTGGATCGACGTCGGTTCAACGTGCTGTTGGCCGGCACGGCGGCCGGCTGGGCCGCATTCGGTCCGCCCGGCGGCGCCGCGGCCCAGGACGGAGGCCGCCCGCGCGGCGCGGTCTACGCCGCCGTCGACGCCAGGCTCTACCGGATTCGCCGTGCCGGCGACCGCCTGACGCGCGACCCCCGTCCGCTCGTTCTGCCCGCCCCGATCCAGGAGGGGTGGCAGCATCCGTCGGGCCGCTACTTCTATATCGCCAGCAGCGACCAGCGCACGTCGACTGCCCGCGTGCGGCACCACTACCTGAACGCGTTCGAGGTGGACCCGACAGGCGGGCTGCGTCCTCTGGGCAACGCCGTCGAGCTGGCGCACCGGCCCATCTACATCACGGTCGACCGGCGCGGCGAGCACGTCATCTCGGCCTTCAGCTTCCCGAGCTCGCTGGCGGTGCACCGCCTCGAGGCCGACGGGTCCATCGGCGCGGAGGTCGAGCAGCCGGCCGACCTGGATGCCGGCTACTACGCCCACGCCGTCTACGTCCTGCCCTCGAACCGTTCCGTCCTGCTGGTGGCGCGCGGCAACGAGCCCGAGCCCGCGGTCCACACGGAGGACCCCGGCGGCCTGTACGTCTACGGATTCGAGCATGGCCGGCTGACCAACAGGCAGACCGTGGCACCCAACCAGGGCCGGGACTACCGCGCGCGGCACGCCGACTTCCATCCGTCCGGACGTTGGGTCTACGTGGACCTGGAGAGCCAGAATCTGCTGCACACGTACGCCATCGGGGCGGACGACAACCTGTCGGAGGAGCCGCTCTTCGTCAGCACGACGCTCGCTGCGCCGGAGGCCGAGCGCGGCGGCCAGACGACGTCGTCCATCCGCATGCACCCGACCAACGGCCGGACGCTGTACGTCGCGAATCGGGGCCGGGGAACGGAAACGTTCCGGGGCGAGCGCGTCGCCAACGGCACCGAGAACACCATCGCGGTGTTCGACGTCGATCCGCAGACCGGCGAGCCGACCCTCATCCAGACAGCCGACACCCATAGCATCGCGGTGCGGACCATGGCGTTCGCCCCGGACGGCCGCTCGCTGGTGGCCGCCAACACGGCGCCGGGCTACATCCGCGTGGACGATCGGCTGGAGTCGGTGCCCGCCGCGCTGACGCTGTACGACATCGAGGCCGACGGCCGGCTCACGTTCAGGTCCACGCTGCCGGTCGAGACGCGCGGCGAGACGATGTTCTGGTGCGGCGTTGTCCGCTACTGAGGCGCGGACTGCCCGGCGGCCCGGAACCCGCCCGCCGCGCGTCCGCACCGTGCTCTGGCGCGGGCTGCGCCGCCGCTGCCCGCACTGCGGCCGGGGACCGCTCTTCGTGCGCTGGATCCGGTTCCATCCGCGCTGCGCGGCGTGCGGCCTCGTCTTCCTCCGCAACCAGGGCGACACGTGGCTCTTCTGGATCGTGATGGACCGCATCCCGATCCTCGCCGGCATCGCCGCCATCTACTTCGGCTTTCGCATCACGGGCTGGCTGAGCGGTGCCCTCTTCTTCCTGGCGATCGCCGGCCCGCTCATCCTGACGATGCCGCAGCGCCAGGGCGTGGCGCTCGCCCTCAGCTACCTCTCGCGCGTCTGGTTCCGGGATCCGTCGGACGCCATCCCGCCGTTCGATCCCGAACGGGGCTGACCTCGTGTTATCGTAGAGACTTGCCGGCGAATCGGCGCCGGCGACCGGTCCACGGTGAGGTGGCCGAGAGGCTGAAGGCGGCGGTTTGCTAAACCGTTGTGGGGGCCTGAACCTCCACCCAGGGTTCGAATCCCTGCCTCACCGCCATCCTGTTTCTGCAAGCCGGGGCGCTACGTCGATGCCGAGCAACAGCCCGACGGCTACTACCCCGACGTCCTGCAGGTCGCAGAGGGACGGATGACGCTTGATGCTCACGTGTGAGCCTCTACGCGTTTTGAGGGACAGATTGCAGCTCAAATGACCCGCAACGCCCTCGTCTCGAACTGGTCCCGATGCACTACGCATCGGTGCCGAATCCGCGCCTGAATGCAGATTACACAGCGGGTGGCCGCCGATGACCCGGGCCAATATGCGCCGCCCGCGGGTTCCGTACGCGCGGTGGTCTTCAATCGGTTCCATGTCGAGCGCCCGGCGCTGGACGCGCTCGACGTGGTCCGCCGCACGAAACGGCGGGGATCGGCTTGCGGGGCAGCCGACGCACACGACGCGATCGGCGTTGGTTCGGGCTCGCATTCCGGACGCACCGCCAGCGCGGTTGCACGGGCGGAGCAAGGGTTGTATGCTGGAGGAGGTCATGAGTAGACGCGCGGCCCGGAGCGTGTGGAGCGTGGTTCTCCTGGGGGTTGTCCACCTCGTCTGCGCTCCGTGTGCCGGTATGGCTGCGACGGTTGCCGCGTCGCATTGCGAGGATGTCGGTCACGCGGCCGGCATCCTGGGCGTTGCCTGTGATCATGGCGACTCGCCCCGCTGGTGTGCCACGCCTCCGGTCAGCGAGGGCGTGCTGGAGCGCGCCCCGGTGGCCGCGCCGCTCGATTTCACCCTCGCCCGCTCCGCCGCGACCGCCAGCCCGTGCGTTACGTCGCGGCTCGTCTCCCGCCCGCCTGCGCTCGCCCTCCACGGCGCTTCTGTACCGCTGCGTTGCTGAGAGTCCGCCCCGTCCAAGCTTGATCTCTGCGCCGGTCACTCGCTCTGATCGCCTGGGTGCCGGCAGACGGCCTGTATCCCTCTTGCTGTATGCAGGGCACAGGTGGCGTCAGAATCCGTAGGCGGTCACCACCTGTATGGAGAAACAACGATGCATACCAACCGCAGGAGTTTCCTCGGCTCGATGATGGGCGCCGGCGCCGTGGCCGCGGTTCCGGCGGGCGCCGCCGCGCAATCGGGGCGCGGCGGCATGCCGCTGCCGGTCATCACGCCGGACCTGCCCACGCTGCAGCCGCGGCAGGTCGACACGGACGGGGTCAACAAGGAGTTCCACATCATCTGCGAGCCGGTCAAGCGCGAGTTCGTGCCCGGCCGCGTCATCGACTGCTGGGGCTTCAACGGCACCTGCCCTGGCCCGACGATTGAAGTGACCGAAGGCGATCGGGTGCGGCTGGTGGTTGAGAACCGGCTGCCGGAGCCGTTCTCGATGCATTGGCACGGTTTCGAGATCCCGATCGAGATGGACGGCGTGCCCGGGGTGACGCAGGACCCGATAGCCCCCGGCGGCACGTTCGTCTACGAGTTCACGCTGCATCAGAACGGGACGTTTTTCTACCACTCGCACATGCCGATGCAGGAGCTGCTGGGGATGGTCGGCCTGTTCATCATGCATCCCCGGCGCGCGTATCGGCCGGCGGTGGACCGCGACTACGGGATGATCTTCCAGACGTGGGACATCAAGCCCAACGCGACGGTTCCGGCGACGCTGGGCATGGACTTCAACTGGTTGACCATCAACGGCAAGGCGGGTCCTGACACGACGCCGCTGCTGGCGAAGCTGGGCGAGCGCGTGCGGTTGCGGATGGTGAACCTGAGCATGATGCACCACCCGATCCACCTGCATGGTTTCACGTTCCAGACGGTGGGCACCGAGGGCGGCCGCATGCCCGAGTCCACGTGGGAGCCTGGCAACACGGTGCTGGTCGGGGTGGCGCAGGCACGCGACGTCGAGTTTGTGGCCGAGTATCCGGGCGACTGGATGCTGCACTGCCACCTGCCGCACCACATGATGAACCAGATGGTGGCGCTGGTCGGGCCGCGGCACATGCGGCACGGCGGCGGGGAGATGTCCAACGTGCCGGGCTTCCGTCAGGACATGTTCATGCCGATGGACCAGGAGGTTGCCAAGCCGGAGACGCGGGGCATGCGTCCGACCTGGTCTGGGGGCGTGATGGGGATGATGACGGTCGTGCGCGTGCTCGAGCCGGCGGCGTTCGACCAGATCCAGGCGGAGATCGCCGCGGGCGGCGGGGGGGTGGCGTGATGCGTCGCGAATCGATGGCGCTGATGGTTGTGGTGGGTCTCGTGTGCCTGTCGGCGGCTGGGTCTGCGGGCGCGCAGTCCCTGACGCTGGAAGGTCTCTTGCAGGTGGCCATGGAGCGCAACCCGACGCTGGTGCAGGTCCAGTCTCGTATCGACGCGGCGCGTGCCGACGAGGCCCAGAGCAGTCTCTGGCCGAACCTGCACGTCTCCTACGCGACGGAAACGGTCAACGGGCACGAGAGCCACGGCGCCTTCTTCCGCCAGACGGTTCCCACCAGCGGCCGCATCGGTGCCAGCAAGGCGGTGCACGCGCGCGATGCCGAGGTTGGTGAGATTCTGCTGGAGGAGCAACGGCTCCGGGTTCGCAACTCGGTCCGTGTGCTCTACCGCGACGCGCTGATTGCGGTTCCGCAGATTGCGCTGCAGGAGGAGATGGTGGCGCATCTCGAGGAGACGCTGACCACCATCGAGCAACTGGTCAACGTGGGTCTCGAGGACCTCACCGACGTGCTCGAGACGGAGATGGAGCTGCACCACGCGCGTCTCGACCTGAACGAGGAGCGGCTCGAGCAGCGCCACGTCTGGACGGAACTGGCGCAGATGGTCGGCGACCCGACGTTGACGCTTTCCCCGCTGGCGGGCGAGCCCCTGGCGTTGCCGCCGCCTCTGGACTACGACACGATGCTGGGGCGGTTGCTGTCGGAGAGCCCCGAGCTGCAGGCTGCCGAGGCTCTGGTGGAGCGGGCTACTGCCGCCGTGCAGTTCGAGGGGCGCGAGACGCGCCCGGACATCGGTGTCACGGTGGGCCGCCGGTACAACCGGGGCTTGGTGGGCTTCGGCCACGACTCGCCGGTCCCGCCTGCGTGGGAGATGTTCTACGACTTCGATCTGCTGGTGCCGATCTGGAACCGCAGCCAGCACGCGGTGCGCGCCGCCGAGGCGGACGTGCGGCAGGAGCGTGCCGATGCCGACCGGTTGGCGCTCGAGTTGCGGTCCAAGTTCGAGGATCTATTCCACGAGTATGAAGTGGAGCGTGCCGAAGCGCAGGTGTTCCGCGACGAGATTCTGCCGCGCGCCGAGGAGGTGTATGCCCTGGCGCTGGCCCGCTACGAGGACTTCGGCGAGGAGTATGAGGAGGTGCTGGAGGCTCGCGGCGCGATTCTGAAGACGCGCGGCACGATACTCGAATCGCTGGCGGACGCGTGGCGCAAGACGGTGCTCATCGAGGGGCTGCTGCTCGACAAGGGTTTGGCGCCTCCGGACCTGCACCTGCTGGAGAACTCGTCCATCGGGAGCGCGGACACCGAGTACAAGTAGGCGGCGAGCGCCGTCCCTGCCAAGAGGAGAAGTGAACATGCGACGCTTGTCGATGGCTGTCTGGGTTGCCCTGCTGCTGGGGTATGCCCTGCCGCCGCCCGCGTCGGGTCAGTCCGTCACGCTGGAGGGTCTGCAGCAGATCGGACGGGAGCGCAACCCGACGCTGTTCGTGGTTCAGGCGCGGCTGGATGCCGCGTCGGCCGATACCGCGCAGGCCGGCTTGTGGCCGAACCTGCACGTTGCCTACCAGCAGGAACTGGTCAACGAACATCAGACCCGGGGCCTCTTCCTGCGTCAGATACTGCCCACCAGCGGCCGGCTCGGCGCCAGCCAGGCCGTGCACGCGCGGGATACCGATCTCGCGCGGCTGCTGGTGGCGAAGCAGCGCCTCAAGGTGGACAACTCCGTGCGGCTGCTGTATCGCGATGCCCTCATCGCCGAACAGCAGATTGCGCTGCAGGAGGAGGTCGTCGAGCATCTCGAAGAGGTGCTGGAGACCATCGGTCAGCTGGTCAACGTGGGTCTGGAGGACCGCACGGACGTGCTGGAGACGGAGATGGAGCTGGAGCACGCGCGTCTCGATCTGAACGAGGAACGCCTGGAGCTGCGGCACCTGTGGACGGAGCTCGCACAGATGGTCGGCGACCCGACGATGATGCGGTCGCCGCTTGCGGGCGACGCGTTGCAACTGCCGCCCCCGTTCGACTACGACATGTCGTTGGCGCGGCTGCTGGAGGAGAGTCCGGAGCTGCAGGTGGCCGAGGCGGAAGCGGCCGTGGCCGAGGCGGCACTGCGGTTCGAGCAGTCGGAGAACCGGCCGGACGTGCGGGTGATGGCCGGGTATCGCTACAGCAATGCCGTCTTCGACAGCGCCGGTCGCGTGGACGAGCCGCCCGGGTGGGAAGTGGCCTTCGACATCGACATGGGCGGGTTCTTGTGGAACCGCAACCAGCACGGCGTGCGTGCGGCCGAGGAGGACCTGGAGGAGGCCCGGGCGGGCATCCGGCGTACGGAACTCGACCTGCGGTCGCGCTTCGACGAGGTTTTCCACGAGTACCAGGTGGAGCGGGCGGAAGCGCAGAGCTACCTGGACGACATCCTGCCGCGCGCGGAGCAGGTGCACGCGCTGGCGCTGGGACGCTACGAGGACTTCGGCGAGGACTACACCGAGGTGCTGGAGGCGCGGGGGGCAACGCTGGACGTGACCGGCAAACTGCTGGAGGCGCTGGCCGACGCCTGGCGCAAGGCGGTGCTCATCGAGGGCCTGCTGCTCGACCACGGCTTGCGCCGGCCCGAGCTGCACCTCCTGGAGCAGATGGCGTTTGGCAGTGCGGAAATCAGGGTCAGGTAGACCCGTTCAAACGCGAGAAGAGGGCCCGGGTGCGTTGCCGCCGCTCGACGTGCGCGCGACGGCGGCAGCGCTCCTGGCATCTCTTCAGCAAATCGAGGGCCTTTCCGGATTCCATCCCGACGCCTCCGACTGCTATTGCATTCGCTCCTTGGTCATCTCAGCGCGCGCCGCGTCGACACCGTTCATGAACGCGTGGAAGCTGCTCGACCGATTTCGCTCAAGGCTCAAGTGCCGAGCCAGATCGGCTCGACCCTCGTGGGGTACGCACAGGAACCTCAAGCTCGGATAGAGCCGCGGCAACAGCCCATCGAGCAGAGCCCTCATCGACGGTTCTTCGAGGATCTCCTCCAACTTGGCGCCGTTGAGGAAATCGGGTGAGTGGGTCGAAACGAACACTTGTCCACCCCGACCCGCGTAGTCACGGAACTCCTCGACGAGCTCGATGAGCAACGCCGGGTACAACTGATTCTCCGGTTCTTCGACGGCCAGCAGGGGATGAGGTTGCGGATTGTGCAACAGGATGAAGGCTTCCTTGAGAAAGCTCAAGGCGTCGAAGAGCGTCGACTTGCCTGACCCGTTGGCGTTGTGACGTGCGCGGGCCGCGAGGGCCGCCCGGTCCCGCATAGCCTACAATCAGTCTAGCGTTGCGGCCAGGCTCGTCGGGGATTGTCGAAAAACGATACGCCGGCGGCCAGAGAGGCCGGCCCTGCCGGTTGGGAACGAAGGAGAATGCAATGACCGAACTGACGCGCCGTGAGCTGCTGCTGGCCGGGATGACGGTGCCCGGACTCCTCGCATTGGCGCCCGGCGGCTCCGCGCGGGCGGCCGTGTCGCAGGCCTCGTCGGCCGCGGACCCGCTGGCTTTCGTGCATCCCGGGCTGCGCGCCGCCGCGCGCCAGGCGCAGCCGCTGGGGCAGGCCCTGTCCGCGATGACGGCGGACACGCTGCCGACGATGCGGGGAGCAGCGGACGCCCTGACGCCGCCGCCCCTGGACGCGCCGGCGGTCGAGCGGCGGACCATCCCCGGCTCGACCGGCGAGCCGGACGTGGAGGTCTACATCGTCAACGCCAGGCCCGGCGCGAGCCGGATCGGCATCCTCCACACGCACGGCGGTGGTTACGTTACCGGCTCGGCCTCCGCGAGCGTGCGCAATCTCCAGGAGGTCGCCGCGGCACTCGATTGCTGCGCCGTGAGCGTCGAGTACCGATTGGCACCGGAGACGACCTACGCCGGCTCCATCGAGGACAACTACGCCGGTCTGCTGTGGCTCTACCGGCACGCGGAGGAGATGGGCGTCGACCCGCAGCGCCTGGCGGTGATGGGCGAGAGCGCCGGCGGCGGACACGCGGCCCTGCTGGCCATCGCGGCCCGCGACCGGGGTGAGGTGCCGCTGGCCTTCCAGCTCCTCGTCTATCCGATGCTGGACGACCGGACGGGGAGCACGCGCGAGGTGCCGCCGCAGATGGGTCGCATCGTATGGACGGCCGCCGCCAACCGGTTCGGCTGGGGCGCCTTCCTCGGCCAGGAAGCAGGCGGCGCATCGGTGCCAAGCGCCGCCGTGCCCGCCCGCGTCTCGAGCGTGGAGGGCCTCGCGCCGGCGTTCATCGGCGTCGGCGGGATCGATCTCTTCGTCCTCGAGGACATCGAGTACGCGCGGCGGCTGATCGAGGCCGGCGTCTCCACGCAGCTCCTCGTGGTCCCCGGCGCCTTCCACGGGTTCGATGGCCTGGCCGCCGACACGGAAGTGGCACAGCGGTTCAACGCGGCAAAGCTGGACGCGCTGCGCGGCGCGCTCGGGGGCGACAGCGCCTGAACCGGCCGCGGGGACCGCTCGTTCGGTTGGGAGATGCGGCGCGACGGGCACGGATGCAGAGGAAGCAGCCTGCCGGCAGGCCCGGAGACCTGCTGGACATCGCCGCGCTGCGCAGCACCCGGTCGCGGCTCGGCTGAACCGGCGCAGCCCGCGCGGTGAGCCGGTTCAGCGCGCGGCGCGGCCGAGGTAGGCCTGGAACGTCGTTTCCACGAAGTCGTCGACGCCCGGGATGAAGAGGACCGCGAGGATGGTCACGACCAGCGCCGCTGCGATGCAGTAGTAGAAGTTCTTCATGGCGTGGGTCGGCGCCTATCGTCCGGCGCCTACCGGGGCCCGGCTTCGAACAGCCAGACGTCGCCGGCTTCGACGATCTCGCGGCTGATGTTGTAGGAGTACTTGTCGGCAATCGAGGCGGTGATGCCCTCCAAAATCGGACCCGACTCGATGCGCCGGAGTTGCCGCTCGTAGCGTTTGCCGTCGATGCGGAGCACCGCGCGGCCGTCGCGTTCGGCCTGCCGCGGCCAACTTTTCCACAGTCGGCCGACCGCGCTGCGCATGTAGGCGGAGAAAACGTACAGCTTCCCGTCGTGGTCGCCGACCCAGATGGTGCGCGACCGCGGCGGGTCCTCCAACTGCAGCTCGATGGTCACGACGTCGTTGGTGAAGCTCCAGTCCGGCTCCGGACCGGTATGCAGCTCGCCTGTCACGAGCGGGCCGCCTGAGAACACGAAGTCCGAGCCGTCCGAGAGGCGCTGCTTCGCGGCGGCGGTGAGGACCGCGGTCAACGGGATCAGCAGCAGGCATCCGACGATGATCAGCGCCCGGGTGGCAAATTGCATGGTTCCGACAGTCTATCACCGGCGGCAGCGGTGTAAACGGTCGAGGTTGATGGACGCACGACCGATCGTGCACCATAGAATCGTAAGTGGCCGCTACTGATTTCCCATCCCGGCCAACCTTCGCGACGCGTCGACCGACACAGTGACTCGACCCGCCGCCCCTGCCCTCCCCGCCGCACGCGACTGGCGCGACCGGGCCGCCCGGGCGGCCGCGGCCGATGTCGGACGACCCGCCGCTGCGGAGGCGATTGCCGAGGCCCGCCGCATGGCCGACCGCGGCCGGCTCGGCGCGGCGACCGGTCTGGCGGCGCTGGCCGCGCTGGGCGCAATCGCCGGCTGGACGACCACCGCCGAGCTGCTCCGTGTCGGCGAGGGGCCGGTCCACGCGGCGGTGGCGCTGCTGGCGATCGCCGGCGCCCCGTGGCTGTTGCTGCTGCTGCGGAGCCTCGTCCTGCTGGTGCTCCGCCGGCGGGTGTCGCCACTGCTCGGTCGCCTGGTCACCACCGGGCTGCTGCGGGCCGTGGGACGGGACGCCGGCGCCGGGGACCTCGCCGCGGCGACCGTCCGCCGCATCGGGAGTCTGCTGGCAGCCGGCAGCGGCCGGCGGCTGGCGGCGGTGGGGAGCGGCACGTTCTGGACGGCGTACGCGGTAGTGGCGGTCGCGACGATCTGGATCGTCACCGCCCGCGTCGCGCTCGGCTTCGGCTGGGAGAGCTCGTGGATTCCGCCGAGCTTCGGCCGGGCGGTCGTCGAGCTGGCGGCGGCGCCGCTGACGCCGCTCGTCGGCAGCGACGCGCTGACCCCGATTGCCGCCGCGCCCGCCGCCCCCGCCGATGACCCGACGGCGCTCGCAGCGCGCCGGGCGTGGATCCGCTTCCTGACCGCCGGCGTGGCGGTGTATCTGCTGCTGCCGATGGCCGCCTGGACGCTGCTGCAGGCCGTGCTCGGACACCGCCGTGCGGCGCGCTGGCGACCTGCGGTGGCTGTGGTCGCCCGGTCCGCCGCGGCCACGGCGCCTCCGGGCAGCCCGCTGGCGGCGGCGCCGGGCGGGCCTCCTGGCGGCGGACCATGCACGCACGTGGTCCGGCTGGAGCGCCCCGAGCGCGCCGTCGGGCTGCCGGCGCCGCTCAATCGCCTCGACGATCTCGGCAGCGTTGATGCGGCGGCCGATCTGGAGCGCGTGCGCGCCGTTGTTCACGCCGGCCCGGCCCGGATTGCCATCGTCGGCTGGCTGCCGGCGACGCCGGACCGTGCCGTCCGGCGCAGGCTGCGGACGCTTGCCGGTGCCTCGCAAGAGCCGCCGCTGCTGATACTCGACGGCGGCGACGTGCTCCGACGTGCCGAGCCGGCCCGCACGGCGGCAGCCCGTTTGGCGGACTGGCGCGCGCTCGCGCGGGCGACGGGGGTCGCCCCCTTCGAATGCGACCTGACGGAGCTGACCGACGCGAGCCGCCGCCGCCTGGCTGTCGCCATCGGCCGGGCGGCTGCCGCCAACGGCGCCGGCACGCCGTCCGCGGTCGCTGTGCCCGGCCCGTCGCCGGCCGGCAGCGGGCCGGGGCCTGCCCACCTCGATCCGGCCGCCCTCGATGCCGCTTTTGGCGTGATTGGACGACATCTCGAGGGTGCCGACCCCCTGCCCTCGGACGCGGCCCTGGCGGCCTGCCTCGGCGACGTGGCGCGGACGTTCCGCGCCGCGGCCGGCGGGGATTTGCGGGCGGATGCCTGGAGCGCGCGTCTCGCGGTGCTCCGCGGCCTCGACCCGTCCGACGCCGCCAGCCTGGCGGCGTCGCTCGCGACAACCGGCGTCGGCCTGCTGCCGCCCGGCCTGCGCCAGCGCGCGTTGTGGGCAGGGCTCGGGGGGCTGCTCGGTGCGGCCGCCTGCGCCGCCGCGGCGACCGTCGCGCCCGCGGCGCTCGTTGCCCTGCCGGGCTGGGCGGCGGCCGGGGCCGGCGCGGCCGGCCTGCTGTCGCTCGTCCGGCGCGGTGGTGAGGCGGGCTCGCTGGCCCCGCAGGAGGCCGCGCCGGCCGGCCCGCAGCGGCTCGGCGAAGCGGTGTTCGCCGCGTCCGCGAGCGCCGTGCTGTGGTGGTCCCAGGGCGCCGACGAGGCGCGGACGACACGTGCACTCGAAGCGCTCGCTCCGGACGACGTCGCCCCGGTGCTCGACGATGCGGACGGGGCCAGGCGCTGGCTCGCCGCGGCGCGCGGCCGGGTGCTGGTGGCGGCCGGGGGCGACGCTTGAGCGGCTCCGGGCAGCCGTTGCGGCTCGCCCTCGTCGGCCACACGAACACCGGCAAGACGTCGCTCCTGCAGACACTGCTGCGGCGCCGCGACATCGGCGAGGTGAGCGCCCACGGCGGCACCACGCGCGAGGTCGAGGCGGGCGAGGTCGCCGACGACGCCGGCGTCATCGCCGTCCTGCTCGACACGCCGGGCATCGAGGAATCGGATCGGCTGCGTGATGCGCTGGAGTCCGAGCAGACCGACCGCTACGACGATCCGCGGACCCTGCTCGACCGCTTCCTCGCCTCGCCGGCCGCCGCGGACGTCAACGACCTGGGCCTGGAGGCCGCCTCGGTGCGCGCCGCACTCGGTGCCCACGTGTTGCTGTACGCCATCGACGCGCGCGCCGAGCCGAAGCCGAAGCACCTCGACGAGCTCGCCGTGCTGGCGGCCACGGCGCGGCCGCTGATCCCGGTCCTCAACTACGCAGCCCATCCCGACGCACGGCCGGAGAGCTGGCGCGGCGCCTGCGCCCGGCAGGGGCTGCACGCCACGGTGGCGCTCGACGCCGTGGTGTACGACGATGCCGGCGAGCGGCGGCTGCTGGCCGCCCTCAAGGCCCTCGCACCCGGCCACGAAGCGGCTCTCGAGCGCTGGCTGGCGCTGCGCTCCCGCGAGCGGCGGGAGGCGGTCGCGGCGGCGGCCGATGTCGCCGGGGAGCTCCTGGTTACCGCGGCCGCGACGGTCGTGGTGACCGCGCCGGAGCCGCGCGACGAGACCGCGCGCCGACTGGCCGTCGAGCAGGCGACCGCGCTGCTGCTCGCGGGCTTGCGCGAGCGCGAGGCCGCCGCCCGGGACCGGATGGCGGCGACGCTGGGCTTCTATGGCGCCGAGGCGCGGGCGATGGCGTTCGACGTGGCGCAGGCGCTCGGCGGCGTCGACTTCCTGAGTCCCGCCAGCCTGGAGCGCGCCGGGTTGTGGGCGGCCGGCGCCGGCACGGGCCTGGTGGCGACCGGCGCGATGATAGACATCGCGGTCGGCGGCGTGTCGCTGGGCGGGTTCGCGGTGCTCGGTGCGGTCGGATCGGCGCTCGGCGCCGCCGGTGCCAGCGCGCGCAAGGTGCTGCGGCGGCTGCGCGGCCAGGAAGAGGTCCGGCTCGACGATGCGGCCGTGGAGCTGCTCGCGGCCCGTGCGTTGGCGACGATCCGCGCCATGCTGGCGCGCGGGCACGCCGCGATCGAGCCGGTCCCGATCGAGACGGCGGTAAGCGAGAGCCTCGCGGAGGACGCGGGTCCGGCTTGGCGGGCCTCATGGGCGGCTGCGCGCGGCCGTGCGGAGTGGAGCGATCTTTCCCGACCCCGTCCGGGCGCCATGCTAGGCCACGCCCGCGCGGAGGCCGTCGGGAATGTGGCCGCCGCGCTCGCGGAGCGGATCGGCGATCTCCCCGGGTCGGGGCGGATGCCGGCCTAGGCCTAGGCTGCCGGCCGGCGGCCCCAGGCGCCGAACAGGACGCCGGCGATGAAGCGGAAGTCGGGGTCTTCCAGGCAGGCGAGTACGTGGTCGAGATCAGCTTGGCCGACGGCGCCGGCGGCGACGAGCGCCGGCCCTGAGAGCGGGAAGGTAAGGCTCCAGAACCTGCCGCCCGGGTCGTCGCCGCCGCGGGCCATGAACGGGAAGCACTCGTACCCGGTGCGCTCGAAGCCGAGCCTCTCGACGAACCGGGGTGTGCGGTGCCCCAGGCAGGCATCATAGATGCCGGCGCTGCGGATGGCGTCGAGAATGCGCCGGACCTTGCGGTCGAAAGCCTCGGCGCCGGGGTACTGGGCGTCCGAGGCGCGAAACATGCTGAAGTCGGCTTCCTCGATCAGCAACCAGCCGCCGGAACGGACGGCGGCCGCCAGGCGCGCGACGGCTTCCTCGGGATTGGGCACGTGCACGAGCAGGGCCCGCGCGTGCACGAGGTCGTAGGCCTGCGGCTCGAAGTCGCTCTCGAGGAGGTCCTGCTCCCGGACTTCGACATTGGCGGGCAGCGCGGCGCCGCGCAGGAAGCGCGCGTTGATGTCCGCGGCCACGATCCGACCTGCCGGTCCCGTCCGCGCGGCCAGCCAGCGGGCAACGGAGCCCCGGCCCGCGGCGACCTCGAGGCAGCGCCACCCGGCGCCGACGCCGAGCGCCTCGAGGCGCCGCGTGGTCGCGCCGTCGCAGAGCGCCTCGAGCGCCAGCAGGCGCACCTGTTCACGGTCGGCCGGCGAGTCGTCCGCGAAGTACCGCCCCTGCTGCATCCGCGGCTCAGGTGGTGGACTTCGACGCGAGGCGGCGCCGGACGACGCGGTTCCACCACATCACCGTGCCGGTGACGAACAGGACGGTCGGCACGATCCCGATCAGCGCCCAGGTCGCCTTGGCCACCTCGTTGCACACTGCCTCGCAGCCGGGGATGCCCCGGCCGCCGAGTCTGCCGAAGTGCAGAAAGGCCAGCCAGTACATCACCCGGTCGCCGATGCGGTCCACCGGGTTCGTCGGGTCGAACGGCTCGAGGTAGTCGACGACCGCCGAGAACAGCGCCGGGAACGACAGGTAGGCCCCAGTGACGCCCCACATCAGGAGGAACGGCCAGCACCAGAAGCCGAACGTGCTGTGCAGGCTCCAGTTGAAGCGCCGCCGGTCGACCGTTAGGCTGCGACGCCAGCGCGAGATGCCCGGCCACCAGATCACTGCGCCCGTGACCGAGAGCCCGATGAGCAGCAGCGCGCCGAGGCCGTTGATGCGCCGGCCGGTCTCGCCGCCCAGGAGATTGTCGTGGAGGTCGAGCAGCCACGCGGTGACGCGGTAGCCCAGCGGCAGCGGGTCGCCGAGGTCCTCGCCGGTGAAGGGATGGAACAACCGGCGTATCCGCTCGCCGTCACGCAGCAGGGCGATCTCGACGGCCTGGTTCGGGGTGTCGCCCTGCCGGACGTCCCGTACCTCGTAGCCCGGATAGGCCGCCAGGGCAGTGCGCTCCAGCGTGTCGGTGTTCAGCGACACGCCCGATCCCTCGACGATGACCGGTTGGGGCGCGAACGCGGTGTACAGCTCGTTCCGGTAGACCAGCACGCTGCCGGTCAAGGAGATCACGAAGATGTAGAGGCCCAGGCCGACGCCGCTCCACAGGTGGATCTGGAAGATGGCCTTGCGCAGCCGGACGCCCTGCGGCGCCTGTACCCAGCGGTTCCAGCTCTCCATCGTCCTACTCCGCCCGCCGACCGGATGCGGTGCTGCGCGCGGCGGGGCACTGATAGGATATCCGACCACGGTCGACCGCGGCCGGCCGGCGGCGGACCGCGCAGGGAGGGCAACGAACATGGTGCTCGACGTGGAACGCTACTTCGGCCTGTCGGCACGGGGCACGACCGTGCGCACCGAGGTGTGGGCGGGGGTCACCACCTTCCTGACGATGGCGTACATTGCCTTCGTCAACCCGCAGATCCTGGCCGACGCCGGCATGCCGCGCGACGCGGTGTTCGTCGCGACCTGCGTCTCGGCCGCCTTGAGCACCCTCGTCATGGGGCTCTACGCCAACTATCCCATCGCGCTGGCGCCGGGCATGGGCCTCAACGCGTTCTTCAGCTACGTGGTCGTCCAGGGCCTGGGGTACGGCTGGGAGGTGGCTCTGGGTGCCGTTTTCGTGGCCGGCTTGCTGTTCCTCGTCCTGAGCGTACTGCCGGTGCGCGAGTGGATCATCAATGCCGTGCCGGCCCCCATGAAGATGGCCGTCTCGGCGGGCATCGGCCTGTTTCTGGGCATCATCGCCCTGCGCAACGCCGGCGTCATCCAGGCCAGCGAGGCCACGCTGGTCACCACCGGCGAGCTGGTCGCGGCCGAACCGGTGCTGGCGCTGCTGGGGTTCGGCGTCATCGTGGCGCTCGCGTCCCGCGGCGTACCCGGCGCCGCGGTCATCGGCATGGTCGGCGTCACGGGCGCGGGCATCGCCTGGGGCGTCTCGGCCTGGCAGGGGTTCGTCTCGGTACCGCCCGATCCCTCGCCCGTGCTGCTGGCGCTGGACATCGCCGGCGCGCTGCAGGCCGGGATGATCGCGGTCGTCCTCACCTTCCTCATAGTCGACCTGTTCGACACCACAGGCACGCTGATCGGCGTCGCGCGGCAGGCCAACCTGCTCGACGACCGGGGACGGCTGCCCCGCATCCGTCGGGCACTGCTCGCCGATTCCACCGGCACGCTGGCCGGCGCCGCGCTGGGCACGTCGCCGGTGACGAGCTACATCGAGAGCGCCGCGGGCACGAGCGCGGGGGGGCGGACCGGGCTGACGGCGGTCGTCGTTGCAGCGCTCTTCGGCGCCTGTCTGTTCTTCGCGCCCCTCGCGAGCTCGATCCCGCCGTACGCCACCGCGCCAGCCATCCTCTACGTGGCCTGTCTGATGGCGCGGGCGCTGGCGGACGTCGAGTGGGGCGACGTGACGGAGTCGGCCCCCGCGGTCGTCACCGCGATCGCCATCCCGCTGACGTTCTCCATCGCGGACGGTATCGGCATCGGCTTTCTCACCTACGTGGTGATCAAGGTCATGGCTGGCCGTGCGCGCGACTGTTCGCCGACGCTCGCCGCCGTCGCGCTGCTCTTCGCGGCGAAGTTCGCTTTGCTCTAGCTGGCTGGCTCCGGACGGGGCTGTACACCGAATCCCCGGCGGCCGCTTGCGGGGACCCCTATGCCCGCGCCGCTCCCGCCGTGGCGCGCCGTGCGCGCCTTGCGGAGTCTGCTTGGTTCTGCGGGCAGACTCCCGGCGTCCGCCGCGTGGCAGGCAGGCGTTGACGTCATCCGGACAGGCAACGCAGAATGAGAGCATGTCGGTCGTAACGTTCGAGCGGCAGGCGGAAGCGTGCGTCGCCACCGTGGGCGGTGCCGTGCGCGAAAACTGCTCGACGAAAGCGCACGTAACCGCCGCGCTCCGCACGGCGCCGTCTGGCAGGGAGCTCGAGAATATGCCGAGACGATTCGGAGCCGCCCTGGTGCTGGCCGGGCTGCTCGCCGCGCCCGCGGCCGCGCAGCATGGGGCTACGGACGGCGAATGGCGCAGCTACGGCGGCGACACGGGCAGCACAAAGTACTCGCCGCTCGACCAGGTGACCGCGGAGAACTTCGAGACCCTGCGGATCGCCTGGCGCTGGCAGTCGGTCGACACCCACCTCGCGAAGCGCGAGGCCGGCGGCTCCTGGGTCGGCCCTGCGCACGAAGTATTCGAAGCGCTGGCCCGTGAAGAGCCTGAGCGCTGGGAGACGGACCTCTACAGCCCCCGGCCGGGCACGTCGCTGCTGGTCGCCACGCCCCTGATGGTTGGGGGCGTTCTGTACCTGAGCACGCCGCTCTACCAGGCGGCGGCGGTCGACGCGCGCACGGGCGAGACGCTGTGGGCCTTCGACCCGCAGGCGTACGCGTCGGGCACGCCGGCCGTCATCCCCTGGCGCCACCGCGGGGTCGCGTACTGGGAGGCCGGGGGCGAGGCCCGCGTCGTGTGGGCCACGGGCGACGGGTACCTGCTCGCGGTCGACGCGCAGACCGGCCGGCCGGTGCCTGACTTCGGCAACGGCGGGCGCGTCGATCTCATGGCAGGCGTGCCGCGCGCCAGCCGCGAGTCGCGGACGGTGCAGAACCTGCTGGCGCTGTCGTCGCAGTCGCCGCCGCTGGTGATTCGCGACACGGTCCTGGTCGGCTCGTCGATGACCGACATGGTCGTCACGAAGGAGATGCCGCCGGGCTGGGTTCGCGCCTATGACCTGCGGACGGGCCGCCACAAGTGGGACTTCCACACGATCCCGCAGAGCGCCGACGAGTACGGCGCCGATACCTGGCTGAACCAATCGTGGCGCTACTCGGGCGCGGCGAACGTCTGGTCGCTGATGAGCGGCGACGAGGAGTTGGGCTACGCGTACCTGCCGACCGGTACGCCCACAGGCGACTACTACGGCGGCCACCGGCCGGGCGACAACCTGTTCGCCGAGAGCCTGATTTGCGTCGACGTGGAGACGGGCGAGCGCGTCTGGCACTTCCAGGCGGTGCACCACGGGCTGTGGGACTACGACTTCGCCTCGGCGCCGAACCTGATCGACATCGTCGTGGACGGCCGACCGATCAAGGCGGTGGCGCAGCCTAGCAAACAGGGGTTCGTCTACACGTTCGACCGTGTGACGGGCGCGCCGGTCTGGCCGATCGAGGAGCGGCCGGTGCCGACGGACACGGACCTGGTCGGCGAGGTCCCGTCGCCCACGCAGCCGTTCCCGACCCGGCCGCCGGCGTTCGAGTACCAGGGCACGTCGATCGACGACCTCGTCGATTTCACGCCCGAGATCCGGGAGATGGCCGTCGCGGCGGTGGCGGGCTACCGGTTGGGGCCGCTCTTCACGCCGAACTCGACGCGGGGGACGCTCATCCGGCCCAGCGTCGGGGGCGGCGCCAACTGGTCGGGCGCGGCGGTCGATCCCGAAACGGGGCTGCTCTACGTGCCGTCGGTGAACACGCATTCGGTCATTCCATTCGCGGAGGTCGACCCCGACAGCCCGGCCACGATGCGCTACATCTGGCGCTGGGGACAGGGCGACCGCGGGCCGGTGATGCCGCAGGGGCTGCCGCTGTGGAAGCCGCCCTACTCGCGGATGACCGCCATCGACATGCACCGGGGCGAGCACGTCTGGATGACGCCGCTGGGCGACGGCGACCGCTACCGCAACCTGCCGCTGCTGCGCGACCTGGATCTGCCACCCCTCGGCGGAGACGGCCGGGGCGGGCCGCTGCTGACGAAGACGCTGCTGATCAACGCGCTCACCGCGGGCGGCAGCAACGGCGGGCCGCGGCTGGTGGCCTACGACAAGGCGACGGGTGCGATAGTCGGCTCCGTCGACCTGCCGGGTGGCGCGCTCGGCACGCCGATGACGTACATGCTCGACGGCCGGCAGTACATCGCGCTCACCGTCGGTGGGCGTGTCCCGGAGCTGATTGCGTTCACGCTGCCGTCCTGACGGTTGCCGACCCGCTGCGCGCGGGCGACGGTGCGATCACGATTCATGAACCAGGGAACGGGCGGGAGGAGAACATGCGAGTGATGCTTGCGGCGGGCAGTCTGGTCCTGGCGGTCGTGCTCCTGATCGGGGCCGGCGCGGACGTGCGGGCCCAGGGCGACGAGGTGACCAAGGCGCAGTACGATCGCTGGATGACCGAGCTGTCGAACTGGGGCCGTTGGGGGGACGACGATCAGCTCGGCGCGCTGAACCTCATCACGCCCGCCAAGCGGGTGGCGGCGGCGAAGCTGGTCGAGACAGGCCGGGTGGTCTCGATGGCGCGCGACATGACCCTCGAGGTGCTCGACGACCCCGGGCAGGCCGGTGCGAACCGCGCCCCGGAGCTGGTCGGCTCGGTCCGCAACGTATTCGGGATCGACACCGACAACGGCTATTTCTGGGAGCGGTACGAGATCGAGTACCACGGCGGCCTCGTGACGCATCTGGACGCTTTCTGCCACGTCGCGTACAACGGCAAGGTGTACAACGGCCGCGACTTCGAGGACGTCGCGTCGCTCGATGACGGCTGCTCGGCCATGGGCGTCGTCAACCTGAAGGACGAGGGGCTGGTCACGCGCGGCGTGCTGATCGACATGCCGGGCAAGGCCGTGACGCGGCAGGACGTCGAGGCCTGGGAGGCGGAGACCGGCATCACGATCTCGGCCGGCGACGCGCTGTTCCTCCGCACGGGCCGCGACATCGGCCAGACCGGCGGCTACCACCCGTCGCTGCTCCCGTTCTTCAAGGAGCGCGACATCGCGCTGCTGGGCGCCGACGTGCCCCAGGAAGGGGGCCAGGTCGACGGCGTTGCCATCCCGGTGCACTTTTTCACGCTCGTCGCGCTCGGCGTGCACCTGTTCGACAACCTGGGCCTCGAGACGCTCGCCGAGACGGCCGGCGAGCTGAACCGCTGGGAGTTCCTGTTCATGGCTTCGCCGCACGGCGTGCCGAACGGCGCCGGCACGGCCATCAACCCGCTGGCCGTGTTCTAGCAAGTCCGTGGTGCGGAGCCTCCGGCAACAAGGAGTGAGACTGATGCAGAGACAGGCTGTGTGCGTACTCGTGGGACTGCTGCTGCTGGCCGGCGCGCCGGCGTCCGCGCAGCTCTCGACGGAGGGGCCCGTCGTCTACGGGCACCACCACATCTACACCAGCAGCGTCGAGGCACAGAAGAAGTTCTGGGTCGACACGCTCGGCGGGGTGGATGCCGGCAACCTCGGCCCCATCCCGATCCCGGTCATCCGGATCCCCAACGTCCACGTGCTGCTCAGCGAGCAGGTCCCGAGCGGCGGCACCATCGGCACCTCGGTCAACCATCTCGGCTTCCAGGTGCCGGACGTGCGGGCAATGGTGGCCAAGGTCCGGGAAGCCGGCTACCCGATCATCACGCGCGAGGAGCTGCCCCCGGCGGTCGCGGTCGACGAGGACGGTCTGGCGCACATCGCGAACCAGGACACCTACATCGCCTTCGTCATGGCCCCGGACGGCGTCAAGGTGGAGCTGCTCCAGAACGCGTCGATGAGCGGGTCCATCGCCCTGCACCACGTGCACTTCGCGACCCCGGACGTCGACGCGATGAAGGCCTGGTATGCCGACGCGTTCGGCGCCGTGCCCGGCATGCGCGGCTCGTTCGAGGCCGCTGACCTGCCGGGCGTGAACCTGACGTTCTCGCCCTCGGCCACGCCGGTCAAGGCCACGCGTTTCAAGGCTGTGGACCACATCGGGTTCGAGGTCGAGAACCTGGAGGAGTTCGCGAAGCAGCTCCAGGCGAAGGGGATCGAGCTCGACGGCGAGTACCGCTACGCTGATGCCCTGGAGCTCGGCGTCGCGTTCGTGACCGACCCCTGGGGCACGCGCATCGAGCTCACCGAAGGCCTCGGCAAGTACTAGAACGGGAGTCCGGGCAGTCTGCCTACCGCTGGCCGCTCCCGGCGGCCGTCCGTTCCGCGGTGACCCGGGAGCCGGTGATGACCTCTCCCTCGGGCGCGTAGTTGCCCTCGTGGCAGGCGTGCTCGGGGACCGCTCCCGCGCCCCGGGTCAGCTCGATGGCCGCCGTCCAGGGCTGCGTGAACTCGTCGGGGTCCTCGAACGTGAAGCGGTAGCCGAGCGTATCGGCGTCGATGCGGGTGAAGCGCTCGACCAGCCGCAGGTTCGCGCTGCCGCTGAACACGGTAGCCATGCGTGTGTTCGTCTTGCGGCTGAAGTTCCGCGTTTCGACCACCAGCGTATCGCCGTCCCAGTAGCCGCGCGAGTCGCCCAGCCACTGGCGGATCCCGTCGCCGACGTGCGGCCGTCCGTCGAGGGGAATGATGCGCGAGTCGCGTAGCATGCCGACGATCAGCACCACGTGCGTGGGCGTCTGCATGATCTGGTAGTTCCGGCTGTGGCCGCCGGGCGACATGGCACCCGGCAGTCCGCGGGTGATGCAGCGGTCGAAGAGCGACAGCTCCTGCCAGGACGCCACCGGCACGTTGCCGTCCGGGAATTCGTGGGCGCCCGCGTCGGCCCGCTGCCGCCCGCGTGCCGTGAGGGGCGGGAGGCCACCGTCGGACGTCTCGACCACCGGCGGTCCCGTTCCGGTGCCGGCGACTTGCGTCTCGGCCGCGGGCCCGCCGGGCGCCGTCAGACGCTCGAGGGGCACGGTCGTGGTGTGACTCCAGACGCCCTGCAGATCGGGGTGGCCCCACGGCGTCCGGGGCGCGCCCGACTGGGTGCCGGGGGCTTGGCCCGCGCCAGCGCCCACGGCGAGTGACACGATGGCCGCGGCGATTGTCGCCCGCGTGGCTCCGGGAACGTCTCGGCGCTGCATTGCTGCCCCTCCTTCCGGAAGCTATGATCCTAGTCCAATGCACGACAGGGAGCCGACGATGCGAATGAACGGCATGGTCACACTCGGACTGCTCGGCCTCGCGGGCCTGGCCGGATGCGGCGGTGGACCGGCGGAGGAAGCACTGCCGACGGCGCCGGCCGAACCCGCGCTGGGAGCGGCGGTCGTCGGCACCTGGGAGCTCGAGTCGGTGATGCTGCGTGACGCGGCGGGCGCGCCGTTGCCGGCGCCGGACGGGCCCGCGCTCGGAGCGCCCGGTGCCATCGGGCAGCTCATCCTCGACGACGCCGGGCACATCGGGCTGGCGATCATGCAGCAGGGTCGACCGCGGTACGAGGAACCGACCGCCGAACAGGCCCTGGCCGACCTGGACGGATACACGGCGTTCTTCGGAACCTACACCGTAGACGAGGCCGGCAGCGAGCTGACGGTTCGCATCCAGGGCAGCCGCGATCCGGGCCTGACGGGCGCCAGCCGGACCGGCGCCGTGGAGGTGTCGGCGGACCGCTTGTCGCTGGAGCTGCCCGCGACCGCGGCCGGCGCGACGCCCACTGCGGTGTGGCAGCGCCTGCCTGACCTCGAGGAAGTTACGCCGACGCACGAGCGCGTCTTCGGTTTCTGGCATCACGTGCCCAACGAGGACGCGTCCGACGACGACCCGCCGCTGCGGCCCGGGTTCATCATCTATACGCCGACGGGGCGCATGATGGTGCATCTGCTGGACCCGGAGCGCCTCCCCTACGCCGGCGATGAGCCCACGCCCGAGGAGGCGCAGGCGGCAGTCGGCTCCTACACCAGCTACTTCGGTCCGTTCAGTGTCGACGAGGAGGGGAGCTACTTCATCCACCATCGCATCGGTCACACGCTGGATCTCACGGACCGGCCCGAGGCCGAGCGCACGACGGGCCTCGATACGGATGCCCAGCGCTTCTACGAGTTCGCGGGCGATCGGATGGTGCTGCGCTTCCTGACCACCGCCGGCGTGCTGCCAGCCCCGACGGAGGACGAAGTTGATTGGAGCGGCATGATCACCTGGGAGCGCTTGACAGCTCGTGGTGCAACCCCGCGTCGCGCCGAGACGGACGAAGAGCCCGGCTGACGAGGCGTGACGGGGGAGCCGGCCGAATAGCCGCACCGGCCGCGCCGCGAACGGAAGGAGTGGAGCGATGTCGACTGCACGGGGAACGTGGCGTTCGGCCGCCTGCATCGCCGGCATGCTGGCGATACTGAGCGTGCCGGCAGCGCAGGCGCAGCACGGCGCGGGCGCGGACGGCGAGTGGCCCACCTACGGCGGCGACCTCGGCAACACCAAGTACTCGCCGCTCGATCAGATCGACCGGGACAATTTCGGCGACCTGGAGATCGCCTGGCGCTGGCAGTCGGCGGACGGCTTCCTGAGCAAGAGCGACCCGGCGGGCGGGGAGCTGTGGACGAGCTCGCAGTTCATCTTCGAGCAGCTCGATCGCGAGGACCCGGCGCGCTGGCGGGACCGGGAGCCGCCCTACCTGGCGAACTTCAAGGCCACCCCCCTGATGGTCGGCGGGCGGCTCTACGTGAATATGCCCACCTCCGTGGGGGCGGCCATCGACGCGCGCACAGGCGAGACGATCTGGGTCTACAACCCCAAGACCTACGAGGCCGGCACCACCACGATGACCGCCCGCTGGAACCAGCGCGGTGTCGCCTACTGGACCGAAGGCGGCGAGGAGCGGATTCTCTGGGGCACGAGCAACGGCTATCTCGTGGCGGTCGATGCGGAGACCGGGCGGCCGGTCGAGAGCTTCGGCGACGGCGGCCGGGTCGACCTGATGGAGGGACTGCCGCAGGCCGAGCGCGGCGCGCGCGACTGGCTCAACGCGCTGACCTACTCCGTGCAGTCGCCGCCCATCGTGGTGGGCGACACCGTGGTGACGCCCGCGTCCATCTCGTCCTACAACATCAACCGGGAGCAGATCCCCGGATGGACGCGCGGCTGGGACGTGCGCACGGGCCGGCGGAAGTGGACCTTCGAGACGGTGCCGCAGGCCGACAGCTTCGGGAACGACACGTGGGAGGGCGATTCCTGGCGCTACACCGGCAAGATCAGCGGTTGGACGATCTACAGTGCGGACCCGGAGCTCGGGTATCTCTACATTCCGCTCAATACGGCCGCGCCGGACTACTGGGGCGGGCACCGGCTGGGTGACAACCTGTTCGCCGAAACGCTGCTCTGCCTCGACCTCGAGACCGGCCAGCGGGTCTGGCACTACCAGTTCGTGCACCACGGCCTGTGGGACTACGACCTGCCGGCCGCGCCGAACCTGCTGGATGTCGTGGTCGACGGGCGCCCGATCAAGGCGGTGGCCCAGATTTCCAAGCAGGGCTTCGTGTTCACGTTCGACCGCGTGACCGGCGAGCCGATCTGGCCGATCGAGGAGCGCCCGGTGCCGGCGTCGGACATTCCGGGCGAGCGAGCGTCGGCGACGCAGCCGTTTCCCACGCGGCCGGCGCCGTTCGAGTATCAGGGCGTCACGGTCGACGACCTGGTGGACTTCACGCCCGAGATCCGCGAGATGGCCTTGGAGGTGATCGAGCCGTTCCGCATCGGGCCGCTGTATACCCCGCCCTCGCTGGTGGTCGAAGGCGGCAACCAGGGCACGCTCGGGCGCCCGAGCGCCGGCGGCGGGGCGAACTGGGGCGGTGCGGCGGTAGATCCCGAGACGGGCATGCTGTACGTCCCGTCCAACAACACGTTCTTCGTCTTCCGCGTCCGTGAGCCGCGGGAGCACGAGCGCGGCACGCTGCGCTACTTCCAGGATCGCGAGGGTGCCTATCCCACCATGCCCCGCGGCCTGCCGCTCTTCAAGCCACCCTACTCGCGGATGACCGCCATCGACATGAACACCGGCGAGCACGCCTGGATGCAGCCGCTCGGCAACGGCGACCGCATCCGCAACCATCCGCTGCTGCGCGACCTGGACCTGCCGCCGCTGGGCGGCGACAGCGGACGAAGCGGCCCGCTGCTGACGAAGACGCTGCTCATCAGTGCGCTGTCGGCGGGCGGCACGAACGGCGGCCCGCGACTGGTGGCCCGCGACAAGACCAGCGGCGAGGAGGTCGCCTCGGTGGACCTGCCTCGGGGCGCCATCGGCACGCCGATGACCTACCAGCTCGACGGCCGGCAGTACATCGCGCTCACCATCGGCGGCAACCCCGTTCCGGAGCTGATCGCGCTGGCGCTACCGTCGGTCCGGGAGTCTGCGCCGTAGAACGGTGCAGACTCCCGGGAGAACTGGCTGGGCGGCAACCGGCGCCGCGCGCTGGCGCTAGCGCTCCGTGGGGTCGCGGCCGTCGCGCGGCGCACCGGTGCCGGACGAACCCATGAAGAGCGTGCGGCCGTCGGGCAGCGTCAGGTCGCGGCCGTTGGCGCGGCGCGTGCCGTCCTTCGAGCCGTAGCCGTCCACGACAATCTCCATGCCGACGGTGATGACGTCCCTGTTGAAGCCGCGGCGAAAGAGGTTGTGGGGGTTGCCGCCCTCGATCATCCAGCGCTCGGTGGTGCCGTCTTCCATCTGCACGTCCATGTGGATCCAGGCGTGGGGATTGATCCACTCGACCTTGGTGACGGTGCCCTGGAAGTGAATCGGCCGGTTGGCGTCGAACTCGGCCGAGAACGCGTGGTGGGCCGCAGCCGAGCCCGCGCCCAGCAGCAGCGCGACGGCCAGTGCCGCTCCCCTCCATGTGAGCTTGTGTGTGCGCATCGGTCTGTCCTTTCCCTGGGGTCGATCACGTTGATCAGATGTCCGGCTCCTGGGTGGGCCGGCGGGTTATGTGCACGATCACCGTCCCGCCGCGCCGGCCGTAGTCGCCTTCCCAGTGCTGGACGAGCTGCTCCCGGCGCAGGTGCCCGTAGATCAGCTCCTCGACCATCTCCACGCAGCGGTACTCGAGCACCTGGGCATTGGGCTCCATCCGCTTGTAGAGCGGCAGGGAAATCGTCCACGGCTCGGTGAACACCTCCGGGTCGGTGATGGTCGCCTCGTACTGCATGTGATAGGGCGAGAGCGGGGTGTAGCGCTCGGTGACCGTCATCGCGCCGCTGTGGAAGTTGCCCGACCGGTCGAGCCACGTCTGGTCGTTGAGCTCGGTGACCTCGACCACCAGCGTGTCACCCTCCCAGCGTCCGACCGAATGGCCCATCCAGGAGTCGAGGCCCGGCGAGTTGACCTCGTCGAGATGAATCGTCCGCCCGGCGTTCGAGAAGCCGTAGGCGATCATGATCTTGTCGGTGCCCTGCGTGATCTGGAACGGGTAGCCGAGATAGGTCGCGCGCGGCACACCCGGCATCAGGCACTTGACCACCGGGTCGCGGGTCAGCGCGTTGGCGCGGTTGTCGTCGCGCTGCGCGAGGGCCTCCGACCGATACGGAATCGTCCCGCCGACCACCGCGCCGAGGCTGGGCGGCACGCCGCCCAGTGCGCCCAGCGCCAGTACCGGGGCGTGGGGCACCGGCCCGCCGTTGGGCACCCCTTCGTGCAACACCATCGCCGGCTGGGCCGCCTGGCCCTCGAGGTTGTACTCCACCTCGTTGAACGCCTGCCACACGCCGTGAATCGCCGGATGCGACGTACCCTCGAGCCGCGGCACCGGGGCCATGGCCGCGTCTTCCTCGGCGGTTTCCTCGGCCGGCTCGGTCGCTGCCGGTGGCTGGGCCGGGGCTGCGGGGGGTGCCTGTGCCACCGGGGCGCTCGGTTCCGGCCGCGGCTCCGGCGCGTTGAGGATCACGAGCAGCGTGAGCAGGCCAATCGAGATCGCCGCCCCCGCCACGATGTACTGATACGGTTTTGACATCTCCAGTTACCTCGTTCCCTCCCTCAAGGACGCAGGCCGGCCGACAGGTGCGTCGGGACGCAGGAAAAACGCCGAGCGTAACGGTAGCACATCGCGCTAGCGCCCGGGCACGCCGAAGACGAAGAGGGTGTTCGCCGAACCCGCCACCCGGCCGCCCCCGACCGGCACGGCCAGGTACTGCCGGCCGTCGACCGCGTAGGTGATGGGAAAGCCCTGCATCGGACCCGGCAGCCGGGTGCGGAACAGCACCGCCCCCGTCGCGGCGTCGTGCAGGCGCAGGTGGCCGTCGCCGTCGCCGCCGACCGCCAAGCCGCCGCCCGTCGTCAGCGCCGCGGCCAGGGCGCGCGTGGCGGAGGCGTGCCGCCACAGCACCTCGCCGGTCGCGACGTCGATGGCGACGAGGTGCGCCCCGTGGTCGGGACTGAGCGGATGCGCGCTGCCGCCGGTCGGCCGCCAGCCGGCGGCCTCATAGTCGCCGTAGAAGTAGTAGTCTCCGACCGGTCCCTCCCGCTTCTCCACCTCGCTGTACACGGCCCTGGTGCAGTGCGGATGAATCGGGATGTACAGCGCGCCGGTCTGCGGGTGGTAGGCGCTGGCGGGCCAGTTCCGGATGCCGAACAGGCCCGGGCAGAACTCGACCTCGACGCCGGCTTCCTGGATCATCCCCGGCCGATAGGTCACGCGGCCGGTCCGGGTGTCGACGTCGACCAGGGTCTGATAGCCGAGGTCGTGCGCCGCCACGAACTCGCCGGTGGCGCGGTCGATCTCCCACAGGATCCCGAGTTTGCCCATCTTGAACAGCGAGCGACGTCCGTCGCGATCGATCAGCACGGCCTCGAACGACTCGTCGAGGTCGTGGGACTCGCCGGGAACGAACTGGTAGTACCAGTCCAGTCGCCCCGTCCGCGGGTCGAGCGCCAGTGCGCTATTCGTGTAGAGCGCGTCGCCGTCGGTGCCGCGCGACAACCGCGCCCACGGCTTGGCCTGGGCCGTGCCCCAGTAGAGCCGGTCCAGCGTCGGGTCGTAGCTGCCGGGAATCCACGCGTCGCCGCCTGCCCGGAACATGGCCGGCAGATCGCCCCAGGTGTCGCCGCCCGGCTCGCCGGGTCCGGCGATGGTCGACGTGCGCCACAGCTCGGCACCCGTGTCCGGGTCGTGTGCCGAGATGAAGCACCCGCCCTCCTTGTACCGCTCGCAGCCCGTGATGCCGGCGACGATCTGGCCGCGCACCACGAGGGGCCCGCTGGTGTAGCGGTAGCCGCGCCGCCAGTCGGCCACGGTGTGATCCCAGACGACCTCGCCGGTCCCGGCGTCGAGGGCCAGGATATGCGCGTCGTTGGTCGTCACGTAGATCTTGTCGCGGTAGATTGCCAGCGACCGGGTGCGGCTGCGGAACGTGTCGTCGGGCGTGCCTTCGAACGTCTTGCGGTACTCCCAGAGGAGGTCGCCCGTGGCCGCGTCGACGGCCTGTACCACGCCTAGCGGGTTGGGGATGTACATCCTGCCGGCGTGGACCAGCGGGGCCGGCTGGCTCAGGCCGGGCCGCAGCGGGATCGACCAGACGAGCTGCAGCCGGTGCGCGTTGTCGCGATTGATCTGGTCGAGCGGGCTGTACCCCCACCCGTCGAGCGTGCGCCGCCAGTGAAGCCAGTCGGCCGGATCCGGCTCGATCAGCATCTGGTCGGTCACCGGCTCGACCAGCGTGTCCTGGGCGCGCGCGCCCGGTGCGCCGGTGAGCGCGCACAGCAGCCCGGCGGCTACCGCGCGCACGAAAACGGTTCTCGGTATCGATGGCATGGTGCTGGGAACAGATTATACGTGCTGTCCCCGCCCGGCTGCGGCCAGAGCGCCGGCCCCGGCGGATCCAAATCGTTGGATACCCTTCAAGCGGTTGGACGGCGCAGGGCATAGCCGCCCGTGTTGAAACCCCGTGTCGCATCCAGACGGGCAAGCCGCCTGCCAGGCAAGGCGCGCCGAGCGAGCCTGTTGGACCTATTCGGCCGAGGAGCGACGCAGTCAGGCGGGATGCAGCGCCCGTCGAATGCAGCGGGGACTGTTGCGATGGGCTGGTACAGACCCCGACGGGGCACTGAATCGTTCGCGCGCGGCCGCAGCCGATAATGGCGCACAAATTGCATAAAGTCCGATTAGGCTTCGATTGGGGGAGCCACCCCTTCTAGAAGAGAGAAACCGGGAGGACCAGATGAGCAACTCCGGCTTGGCGCGCACGGGCCTTGCAGCCCTCGTATGCGCGCTCCTGATTCCCGCCGCGGCACTGGCCCAGACAGGTGCCATCGCCGGCGCCGTCACCGACGAGACGGGCGGCGTGCTGCCCGGCGTGACGGTCGAGGCCGCCAGCCCGGCACTGATCGAGGGCGTGCGGGCGACGGTCACCGACGGGGCGGGCCTGTACACGATCGAGGCGCTTCGCCCGGGCACGTACACGGTCACGTTCACGCTGCCGGGCTTCAGCACCTTCGTGCGCGAGGGCATCGAGCTGGTCTCGGACTTCACGGCCAACGTCGACGGGACGATGACGGTCGGGTCCATCGAGGAGACCATCACGGTGTCGGGCGCTACGCCGGTCATCGACGTCCAGAACGTCGTCAGCCAGCAGAACCTCTCGCGCGAGCAGATCGACACGCTGCCGACCTCCAAGACCTACTTCGGCCTCGCCGCGCTCACCCCCGGCATGGCGGCCAGCATCGCCGGCGGCGGCCACGACGTGGGTGGCGCCACCGGCGACATCTGGGGCTACGTGAGAATCCACGGATCCAGCGACGCGGACGGCATGGTGATGTGGGACGGCATGAGCATCAACAACAACATCGGCCTCGGCGGGGGCTCATCCAAGGAGTTCTTCCTGAACCAGGTCGCCATCGAGGAGATGGTCGTCTCGACCAGCGACATGAACGCCGAGTACCCGTTCGGCGGCGTCGCGACCAACGCCATCCCGAAGGAGGGCGCCAACACGTACAGCTACTACGTGAACGTGAGCGGCACGAGCGGCAGACTGCAGGCCGACAACGTGGACGACGCGCTGCAGGCGCGCGGTGCCTCGCCGCTGGCCAAGAACAAGCAGATCTGGGACTACGGCGTCGGCGTCGGCGGCCCGATCGTGCAGGACCGCGTGTGGTTCTACACGGCGCACCGCTGGTGGGGCGCGCAGAACTTCACGGCGCAGGGCAACGCGAACATCGCTCCGGGCTACAGCTTCCCCGGCGCTCTCAACCCGCAGCAGGCCCACGGCGCGATGTACATCGCCGATCCCGATGATCCTGCATTCACGGATTTCTTCAACCGGGACAACTCGCTCCGTCTCACCATCCAGGCCAGCGAGCGGCACAAGTTCACGCTGTCGCAGGCGTTCCAGGACAACTGCGCCTGCGGCTACTGGGCGCAGTGGGGCATTGCCTCCCAGGAGGCTACGCAGGACTACACGTACGCACCGATCAACCTCTCGCAGGCGTCGTGGACGTTCCCGGCCAGCAACCGGCTGCTGTTCGAGGGGGGCTTCTCGTACCTGCTGAACAACAGCGCGCCGGAGAGCGACGAGCGCGTCTGGGAGGATGCCCAGGCGCTGGCAGCCACCGGCATGACGTTGCAGCAGTTCATGGCGGCCGATCCGGCGTTCGCGCTGCAGTACGTCGACGTACCGCACATCAGCTACTTCCCGTTCTTCAACTGGCGGTCGTTCGGCATCCGTACTTGCACGCCGTGCCTGCTGGGCACCGGCCACGACTTCCCGACACAGGTGTTCCGTGGATCGATGTCGTACGTCACCGGCTCGCACAACTTCAAGATCGGTGTGGACGGCCGCTGGGCGAAAGAGGAGCACGCCGAGTCGCGTCTGGCCAGCAACGCGTGGCCGATCCGGCTCGACTTCTTCACGCGCGACCCGGTGACGGGCGCGCTGGGCGGCGGCCCGGGCGGCATCTATCTGGTGCAGCAGTTGGCCACGCCGCGCTCGTCGTTCCAGGAGTCGTTCGAGTTCGGCTTCTACGCGCAGGACCAGTGGACCATCGACCGCCTCACGCTGAACCTGGGCGTGCGTTACGACCACATCAACGGCTGGGTGCCCGAGCAGGTCGCACCGGCTGGGCGCTGGAGCTTCCGCAATCCGGACGGCACGCCGTACAGCGTCGAGCGGATCGAGAACGTGCCGAACTACCACGACATCGTGCCGCGCGTGGGCGTGGCCTACGACCTGTCCGGCGACGGCCGGACGGCGATCAAGGCGACCCTCGGCAAGTACGTCGTGCCGATCGGCACCGCCATCGCGCAGGACGTCAATCCGCTGGAAGGCCAGGTCCAGACCGGCCGCGCGTGGCTGGACTTCAACAACAACTTCATCCCGGACTGCGACCTCGACAACTTCTTCGGCGCGTTCGGCAGCAACGGCGAGTGCGGGCCCATCTTCAACCCCGCGTTCGGCAACCCGGCCGCCGCTCGCACCTACCACCCGGACCTGGTCCAGGGCTGGGGCAAGCGCCAGTATCAGTGGCAGAACTCGGTCTCGATCCAGCAGGAGCTGACTGCCAACTGGTCGGTGGAAGTCGGCTGGTTCCGCACGGAGTACAACAACTTCCGTGTGGTGGACAACGAGAACGTCGGCCCCGAAGACTTCGTCGAGTTCAGCATCGCGGCGCCGGCCGGCTCCGACGCGCTGGGCTTGACGCCCGGGCAGCGGATCACGGGGCTGTACTCCATCTCGGCCGCCGGTCTGGCGAAGGGCGTCAATGATGTCGTCAAGCTGGCGTCCGATTTCGGGGACATGAACCAGGTGTTCTACGGCGTCGACGTGAACTTCGACGGCCGCTTCGATAACGGCATGCGGCTGGGCGGCGGGCTCAGCACCGGCGGGACGACCTACAACGAGTGCTTCGTGGTGGACAACCCGATGCGTGCCCGGTCGGGTTTCTGCAGCGTGAGCGAGCCCTGGAGCGCCGGGACCCAGTTCAAGTTCAACGGGGCCGTGCCGCTGCCGGGCGATACCGAGGTGTCGTTCGTCTTTCAGAGCCTGGCAGGTCAGCCGTGGGTTTCGCGGTACAGCGCGGGCGGCGCGGCCGACCAGCTCCAGATCGTCGGCCAGACGTGTCCGCCGGGAGGCTGCACCCTCGCCAACGGCACCGAGACCATCATGCTCGCGCCGTCGGGTCAGGGCATCGGCTCGATCGCGCTGATCGAGAACCCGCGCAGCGGCACGTCGTACACGCCGGGATCGTCGGGGTTCTTCTTCAACGGCTCCGGGTTCTACGAGCCGCGATTGAACCAGCTCGACCTGCGCTTCACGAAGATCTTCAACCTGGGCACCGGCCGCATCCGCGGCTGGGTCGACCTGTTCAACATCTTCAACGCCAACAGTGCGGCGGCCGTGTCGAACAACTTCGTGTCCAGCGGCTACCCCCTCGTGACGGCGGTGATGGGTGGACGGCTGCTGAAGTTCGGCGCCCAGTTCGACTTCTAGTACGCGTCGCGCAGTCGCGTGACTTGGAGGGCGGGGCCGGCCGGCTCCGCCCTTTTTCATGTACGCCCGCGGCCGTACGCCGCGCCTCGTCGAATTGAAGCTAAGATCCGGGCAACGGACACCGGGCCGCAGGAGTCCGCGCCCGGGGGGACGAGCCATGCTGATCAGGAGACACCGCTGGAGTCGCCGGGAGGCGCTGGCCCTGCTCGGTGCCGGGGCGGCCGGGGCGGTCGCGGCGTGCGGCCGCAACGCACCGGGATCCATGCCCGCAGACGACCGCGCGGCCGCCCAGGCGTCGCCGCCGGCCCCCGCGCTGCCGACGATCGTGCGCACGATCCTGCGCGACATGTCACCGGACGAGCTGTCGCACGGCGCCACGCTGTTTCACGAGCACCTGTCCATGAACAACGAGTTCTGGTTGGACATGGGCCTCGAGCGGCTGGTCGACACCTCGCGGCCGTACTTCATGGAGGACCTCGACTTCATGGTGGCCGAGATGCGGGCCGCCGCCGAGGACGGCATCGCGTGCATCGTCGACGGCGGGCATGCCGACATGGGCCGCGACGTGGAGTTTCTGCGGGCGCTCTCCGCGCAGTCGGGCATGCCGATCGTGGCGAGCGGGGGCTACTACCACGAGCCGACCTTCCCGCCCGACCTGTACGAGCGCAGCGAGGACGATCTGGTCGAAGAGTTCCTGCGCGAGGCCGGTCCCCAGCGCTGGGCGCGTTCGGCGAGATAGGCTTCTCGGCCGAGAGCACGGAGGCCGAGCGCAAGGTGCTGCGGGCGGTCGGGCGCGCTCATCTGGAGACGCGCCTGCCGATCTTCACGCATACTGCCAACGGGGCGGAAGCCGTGGCGCAGCTCGACCTGTTGGAGTCCCTCGGCGTCGACCCCGCCCGCGTGGCCATCGGCCACCTCGGCTACCCGGAGGTGACCGTGCACGCGGAGATCTGCAGCCGCGGGGCCTACGTCGGCTTCGACCGGCTGGGCGGCACCCCCGCGGCCGACGCCGCGCAGGTGCCGATGATCCTCGCCCTGCTCGAGGCCGGCCACGCCGACCGCGTGCTGCTGGCGTCGGACTTCGCGCTGGAGCCGGATACGCGCGGGCGCGGAGGCCCCGGGTACGGCAAGACGCTGACCCGCTTCGTGCCGCTGCTGCGCGCGGCCGGCGTGGACGTGGAAGTCCTGCGCGGGATCACCAACGACAACCCGCTCCGGTTCCTGGCGTTCGTGCCGCCCGCGGCCTGAATGAGGCGCGAGCGACATGCCGGATAAGAGCTCGCCGGGGTCGGCGGCAGACGAGACTTGACAAGGTGGCGTGCCCCGACGCGGGCATGCCAGGGAGGAGCCTGTGACGACGAGGGTGCTGATCGCAATCGGCCTGCTGGCGGGCCTGGCGGCCGGGCCGGCGGCTCAATCCGACTATTCGGTTCCGCGGACGCCGTGGGGCGATCCTGATCTGCAGGGCATCTGGGGGGGCGGCTACATCCTGACGCCGCTCGAGCGCCCGGACGAGTTCGAGGGCCGCGAGTTCCTGAGTGACGAGGAGGTGGCCGCGATCGAGGGCACGGCGGCCGGACCGGGCCGCGACCGGCGGGCCGCGGCGGGCACGGTCGCCGACGTGGAGGGCGCCTACAACGACGCCTACAGCGGCCGCGGGCGGCGTGTGGTCCGCACCCGGCGGACGTCGCTCATCGTCGATCCGCCGGACGGGAAGATTCCGTTCACGCCGGAGGGCCGGGCGCGCTGGGACGCTGAGCGGGCCGCGGCGGACGGCATCCGGGACCGGGCCCACCACCCCGAGGACCAGCAGGACGACCGCTGCGAAGGCATCACGCTGCCCGTGCAGTACGGCAACGCGCGCGTTTCGGGCGGACACAGCCGCATCGTGCAGGGTCCCGACGTTGTCTCCCTGTACTACGAGTCGGGCCACCAGGGCGGACAATACCGCGACATCTTCGTGGATGGGCGCGAGCCGGCCGACGCCCGGATCCGCCAGTGGTTCGGCCGCTCGGTCGGCCGTTGGGAGGGCGACACGCTGGTCGTCGACGTCACGAACTTCAGCGACCGAACGAGCTTCTACGGCTCGCGCGAGAACCTGCGGCTGACGGAACGCTTCACGCGCGTGGCGCCGGACCTGCTGCTGTACCGCGTCACGGTCGAAGACGAGACGACCTTCGCGCGGCCGTGGACCATCGAGGTGCCGCTGGCGCAGCTCGACAACGAAGCGAATCAGATCTACGAGTCGGCTTGCCAGGAAGGCAACTACGCGCTGACCAGCATCCTGGCCGGCGAGCGCGCCCTCGAGCGCGCGGCCGCCGGGGGGCTGGGCGGCAACGAGGGGAGGTGACGCGATGAGCCGACGCGGACGACGGCTGGCGGCGGCGGTCGTGCTGGCGGCGACGGCGGCCTGGGGCGCGGCCGCACCCCAGGCGCAGTCGCCGGGGGCGGACTGGCCGCTGCACAACCTGGACGAGTACAACAGCCGCTTTTCGCCACTCACCGCGATCGACCGCTCCAACGTCGGGGCGCTCGAGCTGAAGTGGTCGCTGCAGACGGACGTGACGATGCGCGTCGGCGAGGTCTCGCCGCTCGTCATCGACGGCGTCATGTACTTCCACTCCGGGTCGACGCTGTTCGCCGTCGATGCGGCCACGGGTGAGCCGGTATGGACCTTCCAGGCGGAGGAGGCGTTCACCGGCGGCGGCCGGGGGCCGGCCTACGGCGACGGGCGCATCTACGCCTATGGGCAGACCATCCTGTACGCGGTCGACGCCCGGACCGGCGTGCTGGTGGAGTCGTTCGGCCGCGAAGGCCTGCTCAGCATCATCAACGAGGCACTGAGTTTCAAGTATCCCGACACGTACCCCCCGACGATCGACCCGCGCAGCATCGGCTACTCGATGACGAATCCGCCGGCGTATCGCGACGGGACCCTGTACGTCGGGCTGCCCTTCTCGGACAGCCTCCTGCCCGGCGGGCTGCTGGTTGCCGCCGACGGCCGGACGGGAGCCGTCAAGTGGGTGTTCAACAGCATTCCCCAGGGGCCCCGGGACTCCGGCTGGGAGATCTCCAGGGACACCTGGAGCGGCCCGGGGCGCTACGGCGGGGGTATCTGGACGCAGCCGGCCGTCGACGCCGAGCTGGGGCTGGTCTACTTCAACGCCGCCAATCCGTCGCCCAACTACGACGGCTCCTCGCGCAAGGGCATGAACCTGTTCACGAACTCCATGCTCGCCGTCGACATCGATACGGGCGAGCTGGCGTGGTACTTCCAGACGCTGCATCACGACATCTGGGACTGGGACCTCGTGGCCGGGCCCATCCTGTTCAACATCGAGGTGGACGGACGGCCGGTCCGGGGCATCGGCTCGCTGGGCAAGACGTGCTACGTCTACCTGCTCGACCGCGCGACCGGCGAGCCCATCAACCCGATTGTCGAGACCGCCGTGCCGACCGTTACGGATGTCCCGGGCGAGGAGGTCTGGCCGACGCAGCCGATTCCGTACACGGCGGCCGGCATTCCGCAGCAGCCCTTCTGCGCGACGTATCCGCTGGTGGACGATCCGGAGCTGGCGCCCCGCGTGCGGCAGAGCTTCCACCCCCACTCGGTCAACGAATTCTTCATCGTGGCCCCCGGCTTGATGGGCGGCGCCAACTTCGGGTCGCCCTCGTTCAGCCCGCGCACCGGGCTGCTCTATGCGACCGGCAAGAACGACGCCTGGTCGATCCGGATCCGGCCGGTGGGCGATACGCTCGAGCCCGGCCCGGGCAACCTGGGCCACTTCGCCGGGTTCAGCGCGGAAGGCGAGACCGGGGTGACGCGGAGGACCACGCTGGCGGCCTACGAACCGGCCAGCGGGCGCCGCGCCTGGTATATCGAGATCGACGGCATGACCAACAGCGGCAACCTCGCGACCGCCGGCGACCTGGTCTTTCAGGGCGCGGGCACGGGCCACTTCTACGCCTTCGACGCCGCGACCGGCGAGCAGTTGTTCCAGTATCAGGCCGACACCGGGATCCGCTCGAGCCCGACCACGTTCGAGGCCGGCGGCGCGCAGTACGTCACCGTGATTGCGGCCAACACCGTGCTCACGTTCGGCCTGCCGTAGGCAGAGAGGAGACTCGGATGCGATGTGCACTGTTTCGTCGGCTTGCCGGCTCGCTGCTGCTCGTGGTCCTGGGCGTCTCCCTGGCGGAGGCGCGCGTCGTGCTCGTCGTCGTCGAGCAGCGCCGCGCGTTCGCCGACGGCCTGGAGTTCGGCACGGTCGGACCGTACGAACGGCTGGACGGGACGGTGTACATGGAAGTGGATCCGGACGATCCGCTGAACGCCGTCATCGTGAACCTCGACCGCGCGCCGCGCAACGACCGCGGGCTGGTGGAGTTCAGCACGACGTTCTACATACTCAAGCCTGTGGAGATGGCCCGCGGCAACGGCAAGATCTTCTACGGCATCAACAACCGCGGCAACAAGCTCGAGAGCGGGCTGCGGTGGCACCACGTACCGGCAAGCAACGATCCGCTCACCGCCGGGCACGCGGGCGACGGCTTCCTGATGCGCCTGGGTTACACCGTCGTGGATGCGGGCTGGCAGGGCGACGTCGCCGAGGGGAACAACCGGCTCTTCCCGAACCTGCCGGTCGCCGTCGAGGCTGACGGCAGCCCCGTCGTGGCGCCCATCCGGGTCGAGTTTTCGGATCGCGGCATCCCGTTCGAGGGCACCTTCACCCTGCCGCTGAAGGGGAGCCCGCGGTTCCGACCCTACCCGACCGCGGACAGCGACCCGGCCAACTCGACGCTGACTGTTCGCGAGACGGTGACCGGCCCGGGCGCACCAGTGTCGGCGGACGCCTGGGCGTTCGGGCGCTGCCCCGCCGGGCGGTCCAGCCTCGAGCCATCCGAGACCCACATCTGCCTGTTCGAGGGCTTTCGGTCCGACCGGATCTACGAGCTGATCTATCCGGCCCGCGGCGCGCTCGTCATGGGGCTCGGCTACGCGGTCACCCGCGACCTGGCATCGTTCCTGCGCTACAGCACGCAGGACGACGCGGGCAATCCCAACCCCCTGGCGCGCAGCGCATCCGAGGTCGGCATCCGGCGGGCGTACGCCTCGGGCTCGTCGTCCACCGGCATGTACCTGCGCGACTACCTATATCTCGGCTTCAACGAGGACGAAGCGCACCGCCAGGTATTCGACGCGGTCAACATCCACATCCCGGGATCGCATCGCCTGTTCGCCAACGTGGCGTTCGCCGACCCGAACACGTACTCGCGGCAGGACGACCGGCACCACTTCGTGTCCACCTCATATCCGCCCATGCAGTACGCCGTGGTGAGCGATCCGATCTCGGGCATCCGGGACGGGATCCTGAAGCGGCCGGATACCGATCCGCTGGTCATCCAGACCGATTCCGAGAACGAGTTCTACACGATGAAGGCGTCGCTCAACGTGCACGACGGCTACGGCCGGCCGGTCTTCGTGCCCGACAACGTGCGGCTCTACCTCCTCTCGAACTTCCAGCACAGCGGCGGCGATCCGACCGCGCCGGTACCGGGCTCGAGCGACCTGTGCGCCAACCCGACCAATCCCAATTACCACGGGCCGACGCACCGCGCCCTGCTCATGGCGCTCGACGCCTGGGCCGACCGCGGCGTGGAGCCGCCGCCCAGCCGCTACCCCCGCGTGGAGAATGGCACGCTCGTGACCCTGGACGAGTACCTGCGCGACTTTCCCGCCATCCCCGGTGCGGCCGTCGTGCAGGCGCTCAACGAGGTGTCGCTGCTCAACTTCGGTCCGTCGTTCGGCCCGCAGGGCGGCTACCTGACTACCCTGCCGCCGGGCATCGGCCCGGCCTACGCCGTCCTGGTCCCGCGTGCCGATGGCGACGGGCTCAACCCGGCCGGCATCCGGCCGCTCGAGGTGCGCGTGCCGCTGGGGACCAACCTCGGCTGGAACGTGCGCGCTGCGGGCCGCCGGGAGGGGAACCTCTGCGGACTGACCGGGTCGTTCCTGCCGTTCGCCCGGACGCGGGCCGAGCGCGAGGCGGCGGGCGATCCGCGGTTGTCGCTCGAGGAGCGCTATACCGATCACCGCGGCTACGTCGAGGCAGTGCGGCGCGCGACTGCCGAACTCGTGCGCGAGCGCTTCCTGCTGGCGGAGGACGCCGAGCGGTTCGTCCGCGAGGCCGAGACCGGCGACGTGCTGCGCTGACGAGGTGCCCGGCGGCGGGCGCTTCCGCCGGGGCGGCTTGACCCGCCGGCTCGCACCCGGTAACCTGCGGTCCGCGCAAGAGGAGGATCAACCATGCGTTGCTGTCCAGGCAGGCTGCTGTTCGTGCTGGTGCTGGCGGTTGCCACGTCCGGCGCGTCGATCGCCCAGGATTCGCCGGTGTCGTCAGGTGTGGGGCCGAAGCTGTCGTACCTCGGACCGATGTCCTTCGGCCCGGACGGGGTGCTGTTCGCCGCGGATTCCGAGGATGTCTTCATCTACGCCCTCGACCTGAGCGATCATCTCGCCGGCGGTGAGCCGGGTGCCGCGAACGTCGAGGCCATCGACGAGAAGATCGCCGCCGTGCTCGGCACCGACGCGGCCAGCGTGATGGTCACCGACCTGGCGGTCTATCCCGAGACGCGCAACGCCTTCATAGCGGTCATGCGCGGCAAGGGCGTCGGTGCCGTGCCGGTGCTGCTGCGGGTCGACGGGGCGGGCGAGATCGAGGTCGTCCCGCTGGAGGACGTCCCGTACTCGCGCGTGCGGCTGCCGAACCCGCCGGGCGAGGTCACCGCGCTCCCGCTCCAGGGGGGGGTCGAGCTGCCGATTCCGAACTATCCCAGCAACCAGGCGACCGACTACCCGCTGGCCCTGTTCGGGGTGCAGACGATCACCGACCTCGCCTACCGCGACGGACGCCTGTACGTGGCCGGTCTGTCGAACGAGGAGTTCGCTTCCAAGCTGCGGTCCATCGCCTATCCGTTCACCGCGGTGGACGCAGGCACGAGCGTCGAGATCTGGCATGCCCCGCACGACCAGTTCGAGACCCGCTCGCCTGTCTACACGTTCGTGCCATACGACATCGATGACGAGCCGCACCTGATCGCCTCGTACCTGTGCACACCGCTCGTGAAGTTCCCGGTGTCGAGCCTCGAGCCCGGCAAGGATGTGCGGGGCGTGACGATCGCGGAGTTCGGCAACGGCAACCGGCCGCTGGACATGATCGTCTACGAGAAGAACGGCGAGGACTTCCTGCTGATGTCGAACAACCGGCGCGGCGTGATGAAGATTCCGACCGCCGGGTTCGGTGACGCCGACCCGCTGACCGGGGCTGTGGCGGACGGTGATACGGCCGGCGTGCCGTTCGAGACGATTGCGGCGCTCGAGGGTGTCGAACAGCTCGACCTGCTCGACGACGGACACGCGCTGGTCATCGCCCGCCAGTCCGAGCAGGGTCCCTTGAACCTGGGCGCCGTGGCGCTGCCCTGATCGGGAGCCAGGCAGTCTCGGCGATGCACGTGGCGCGTCGCCGCCGTTCCGCCACTGTCCTGGCTGGTGGGGTGGCGTGCGGCGATACTTCCGCCACCGGCGGCGGCGCGGCCGGCTCGCCGCGGATCACGCTGATCGAGGCGCAGCACGCGGGCGGTACCGCCGCGGTCGATATTGCTGGCCTGCCCGCCGCCGATCCGGCGGTAGCGGGTCCGCCGCGTTGACCGCTGAGGGTGGGAGGCGCTGCTGCGCGTGAAGGTTGCCGCCGGCGTGAAGGCAGCATCGCTCGGCCGGCGGAGCCGGGCGACTACCGGGTCGCCGCCGGCACCCTGCGCTTCACGCCCCGCCATCCGTTCGACCTGGGGCGGCAGTAGCGGGTAGTGTTCTACCCCGGACGGCTCCCGGCGGAAAAGGCGGGAGCCCTGGCGTCTGGGCCCGCCGACGGCAACCGCCGGGCGTCCCGCGGTGCAACGCGCCGTTGAACTGCGCACTTCTGCTGCGTCCACGCCCCGGGAGCTCTGTGGCGGGACCGGGAGCAGCGGTTCTCGGTGCTCCCGGCGCTCGGGGCTGCAGCGGGCAAGCGGGCGGGTCGGCCGTTCAGAGGTCGGCACGACCGAAACGCCTGCCGGCGGAGAGGCGTCCGGGCCCACGCAACTGTCGTTATGCCCGGCGGCGACCGCTTCGCCAGCCGCCGCGCGGCCGATTGGCGGTCGCGCGGGTTCGGTACGGGAGGTACCTTCGAGTCCATGATTACGTCTGCCGACCACACCACGTATCGCCCTGTCGACCTGCGCAACGTCGCGAAGACTCCGCACTGGGAGCGGATCGACGCGGATCTGCGGGCCGCGATCCGTGTGGTCGGGGAGGTGCTGCCGTTTCGCACGAACCGCTACGTGATGCACGAATTGATCGACTGGTCCAGGGTGCCGGACGATCCCCTGTTCCAGCTCGTGTTTCCGCAGCGGGACATGCTCGCCCGCGACGACTTCCAGGCCGTCGAGCGCGTGCTCGCCGGCGGCAATCCCGAGGCGCTCACCAGAGAAGTGGGGCGGATCCGCCGCAGCCTGAACCCCCACCCGGCGGGGCAGCTCACGCACAACGTGCCGGAGCTCGCTGGGCGGCTGTTGCCCGGGCTGCAGCACAAGTACCGCGAGACGGTGTTGTTCTTTCCCGCCCCGGGCCAGACCTGTCACGCGTACTGCACCTACTGCTTCCGGTGGGCGCAGTTCGTAGGCATGGAGGATCTGAAGTTCCAGGCGCAGGAGACGGACGATCTCGTCGCCTACCTGCGGGCCAATCGCGACGTGACCGACGTGCTCCTCACGGGCGGCGATCCGATGATCATGCGCTCGAGCGTACTGCGCCGCTACCTCGAGCCGCTGCTGGCGCCGGAACTGGAGCACGTCCGCAACATCCGCATCGGCACGAAGGCGGTCGCCTACTGGCCGCAACGGTTCGTCACGGACGCCGACGCGGACGACTGCCTGCGGTTATTCGACGAGATCGCGGCGGCCGGCCGCCATCTCGCCATCATGGGGCACTACTCGCACCCGGTCGAGCTGGAGCCCGATATCGCGCGCACCGCGGTGCGGCGGATTCGCGACACGGGCGCGCAGATCCGGATGCAGGCGCCCCTCATCCGGCACGTCAACGACGACGCGGCCGTGTGGGCGGACCTGTGGCGCACGGGCGTTCAGCTTGGGCTCGTGCCCTACTACATGTTCGTGGAGCGGGATACCGGCGCCAGGAACTACTTCGAGGTGCCCCTGGCGCGTTGCGTCCGGATCTTCCAGGACGCGTACTCCCGCGTGTCGGGCCTCGCCCGTTCGGTGCGCGGGCCGTCGATGTCGGCGTTCCCGGGCAAGGTGCGCCTGCTCGGCGTGACGCGGCTGCGGGAGATGACCGACGCCCACGTGCTCGACGTCCTGCGCAAGGCCGTCGGCTTCGACCTCCTCGGGGACCCGGACGAGCCGTTGCTGGTTTGCGACTTCATCCAGGCGCGCAACCCGGCCTGGGTGCGGAGGCCGTTCTTCGCCGAGTTCGACGACGACGCGGCCTGGTTCGACGATCTCCGTCCGGCATTCGGCCAGGAACGCTTTTTCTTCGAAGACCGCGGCGGCGACGGTCAATCGCTGCCCCTGCTCAGTCTGACCGAGACCCTCCTGGACTAGCGTCAGCACGGCTGGGCCACGGGCTCGACGTGGTGCCCGCCCGGCCCGCGTACGCGGTATGCTGGCCGTGTGGGGGGCGTCATGAGCAGTGCGGAGAATCTGCGGCGGGTGGTCAGGGACCGGTACGGTGCCATCGCTGCGGAGGTGAATCGGAACGCCGCCGCCGGCGCGTGCTGCGGTCCGTCCTGCTGCGGTCCCGAGGCCATCAGCGCCGGCATCTACGAGGTGGGTCAGGTCGAGGGGTTGCCCGGCGCGGCCGTGATGGCCTCGCTGGGCTGCGGCAATCCGACCGCGCTGGCCGAGCTGAACGCCGGCGAGACGGTGCTCGACCTCGGCTCGGGCGGCGGCATCGATGTGCTGCTGGCGGCCCGCGGGATCGGGCCCGCCGGGCACGTCTACGGCCTCGACATGACCGATGAGATGCTGGCGCTTGCCCGCGCGAACCAGCGTCGCGCGGGCGTCGCCAACGTCACCTTCCTCAAGGGGCAGATCGAGCGGGTGCCACTGCCGGACGCGGCGGTCGACGTCGTCATCTCGAACTGCGTGATCAATCTCGCTCCCGACAAGGACCCGGTGCTTGCCGAGGCGTTCCGCGTGCTCCGTCCGGGTGGGCGCCTGGCGGTCTCCGACATCGTGCGCCGGCGGGACGTGGCGCCCGAACTGCAGCGGAACATGGAGCTGTGGACCGGCTGCCTGGCGGGTTCCCTGCGGGACACGGACTACCATGCCAGGCTGGTCCGGGCCGGATTCGAGGACGTCGAGATTGCGCCGACTCGCATCTACCGTGGCGACGACGCGCACGAGCTGCTGCCACCCGCCGCCCGCGAAAGCCCGGCCGGACTGGACGGCGCCTTCATGAGCGCCTTCATCCGGGCCGTCAAGCCGGGGACGCGGCGGTGACCGGCCTGCTGTTCCTGTGCGTGGCCAACTCGGCGCGCAGCCAGATGGCCGAAGGGCTGGCGCGGGTCCGCTTCCCGGACACGGTCCGAGTGCAGAGCGCGGGCTCGGCGCCGGCTTCCGTCAACCCGCTCGCCGTGCGGGTCATGGCGGAGCTCGGCATCGACATCTCCGGCCAGTGGTCCAAGGGTGTGGACGCGATCGACCCGACCACGGTCGACACGGTCGTCACGCTCTGCGCGGACGAGGTGTGTCCAGCGTTCGCGCGGCCGGTGGCGCGGCTGCACTGGGCGCTGCCCGACCCGGCGGCCGCGGTGGGATCCGAGCCCAGGCGGCTCGAGCGGTTCCGGGCGGTGCGCGACGAGATTGCAGCCCGCCTGCGCGGCCTGCAGCCCTGAGGCGACATGTTCCTGCCGCTCGGCGACGAGCCGAACCCGCGCGGCGTGCCGTGGGTGACCTACGGCCTGATCACCGCCAACGTGGCGGTCTACGTGTTGATCTCACTGCCGCTCAGCGGCGTCCGGCCGGCCTTGGACGACCCGCTCCTGGCGGCCTACGTGCGCATGCTCAGCGAGCAGTTCGCGGGCCGTCTTTCCGCGGCCGAGATCCTCCAACAGATCAGCGCCTACGACCTCGTGGTGTTCACGCACGGGTTCCGACCGGCGGAGCCGTCGACCGGCGCGCTGCTCACGTCGATGTTCCTCCACGCCGGGTTCATGCACCTGGCTGGCAACATGCTGTTCCTGTGGATCTACGGGGACAACGTCGAGCATCGCCTCGGCCGCGGGCGCTTCCTGCTGGCGTACCTGGCCACGGGTGTCGCGGCGACGCTCTTCCATGCGGTGTTCGATGCCGGCTCGGCGCTGCCGCTGGTCGGCGCCTCGGGGGCGATCTCGGGCGTGCTCGGCTTCTACTTCATCTGGTTTCCCCGCAATCGAGTCCGGCTGTGGATTGTCCTGTTCCCGTTCTTCATGCAGGTCGTGCACTGGCCGGCGCGCCTGGTTCTCGGCATCTACCTGTTCGTCGACAACGTCATGCCGTTCCTGATCGCCCGCGGGGCCGAAGGCGGCGGGGTGGCCTACGGGGCGCACATCGGCGGTTTCCTGGGTGGTCTCGCGTGGGCCTGGTGGGCCGGCCGTCGGGAGATTGTCCGGCCCCCGGACGAATACCGGCGGGTCGGAGGCCCGGCGCCCGCCTCGGCGGGGGGCGCAGTGGCCGCGCTCGTAGCCGCCGGGCGCTTCGAGGACGCGGCGCCGGCCTACTTCCGCCTGGCGCCCGAGCAGTCCGGACGGCTGCTGCCGCCCGAAGACTCGCTTGCCTTCGGCAACTGGTTGTTTGCCAACGGCCACCCACGGGCGGCGCTCGTCGTGTACCAGCGGCATCTGCGGGACTATCCCGCCGGCGATCTCGCGGCCGAGGCGCACCTCGGGGCCGGGCTCGTCCAGTTGCATGAGCTCGGCCAACCGACCGCCGCCTACCAGCATCTCGTGGAGGTGTTCGACTTCGACCCGGACCCTGGGACGGCCGCCCAGGCGCGCCGGGCCCTCGCCGCGATCGCGGACCGCCGGCAGTTCAGGGTGCGGAGGCTTCCATGAGATATCCCTGCGGTCTCCGCTGCCACCAGTCGCCGGTCGCACGGCCGTCGGCAGGCGTGGTGAAGTCGTAGCGGTAGTAGGCCAGCCGGACGTGGCGGGGCGGCCCGTCGTCGAGCGGACTGGCGTCGAGCAGGGCGGTCACCGCGGGCAAGCCGGCGAGCAGCCCGTCCAGCAGCGCCTGCAGCCAATGCTCGGAGCCGGCGGGATCGAGCGCGGCGAACCACATCTGCCAGTCCAGGCGCGGCATGTGCGGCTGGACGAAGCGGGGCCGCCTGTCGAGGTCGCCCGGCTTCCAACGGAACTCGTGCTCGTGCCACACAGTTCCGTCGCGGCTCACCTCCAGCACGATCTCGGGCCGCTGGGTGGTCATGTACCGGAACAGCCCGTAGCCGTTGATGGAACGCAGCGGGTTAACCCCCCGCATCAGGTTGCTGGACCACGCCGGGTGCGAAGCGCGGGGCGTGACCTCGTGCCAGATGGTCACCAGGCTGAGGAACGCGATGGCGAGCGCCAGGCCGGTCCGCACTCCCCGTCCCCGCCGGGGCCTGTCGTAGACCGCGCCGCCTGCCCGGTCCGTCAGCGCGCCGGCAGCAGCCGGCCCAGTGCGGAGTCGTCCAGGAGGGCCAGGTACAGCGTGACGGTCAGCAAGCCGAAGAAGCCGTAGTTGCCGGTGGCCGCAATGCCGATTTGCAGCAGACACATGAGCGCGCAGGCCAGCATGCGGACGCGGCGAAAACGGGCCGGAGCGAGCGCGCCGAAGGGTACGACGATCTCGATGAGGAACATGACCGCCGCCGAGCACATGTGCAGCCAGACCGGCAGGCTGTGCGCGTACCAGCTCGTCCAGGCGGGCAGCGGCTGCGTCTGGTAGTGGAAGGTCAGCGCTGTCAGGCCGGACCATGTCGGGTCGCCGCTGACGAGCTTCGTGGCTCCCGAAAGGAAGGTCAGCTTGAACGCCAGCCCCCACAGAAGCCAGCGCACGGCAGGCACCGGCTCCGCCGCGTCGGTCAGGTGCGGCCGCCAGCCCGGCGGCGCGTAGAGACACGCGAGCAGGCCGGCCTCGAGCAGCAGAATGTCCCACTGGAACGACAGGAAGTCCTGGCCCGCCACCGTGAGCGAAAGGTACAGCGCCCACAGCAGGGCGAAGGTCGCCATCGGTGCCACGCCTGCCAGCGCGAGGATCGCCAGGACGATGCCGCTCCAGCAGAGTGCGAGCAGGGCCCAGTCGCCGGCGGCGATCCACGCCAGCGTCGGAAACTGGTAGTAGGCCCGGGCGCCGAAGAACTCGCGCGCGCGATCGAGGTACTCGGCGGCCGGCAACAGCCCGTCCGCGCCTACCAGGCCCGGCAGTTGCGGGGCCAGCGAGCCGAAGGCGAGGAGGTAGACGACAGCGAGCAGGCGCAGGAACAGCCAGCGGGAGAGCTGGAACCGCGGCGGCGCGAACATCCGGCCGTTGGCGGTCATGGCACGCGCTCTACTATAATCGGTGCTTCAACGTCCTTCTTGCTGGGAGGTCGTTCAATGGTAGGACACGTGGCTCTGGACCACGGTATCGGGGTTCGAATCCCTGCCTCCCAGCCACCCGTCAGCCCCCGCCTGCGCGCGGCCGCCCGACACCCCGCTCGAATCGGCGCGCCGGCAGCGCGTTACGGCTCGGGGAGTTCCGGGTCGCGTCGCGGACTGGAGAACATGCGGGGCGTGATCGGCTCCGCGCGGTTGCCGCGATCGTCCACGTGCGCGCCGCGAGATCCGCCGGACGCCGGGCGAGACGGCAGGTAGCGTCCGAACGCCTGCCCGGCGAAGTACGACAGAACCGCGCCCAAGGCGAGCGACGCCAGCAGGTCCATCCACCAGGGCACGTCGTCGTCCCCGAGTTGGTCCAGCAGCTCGAGACCGAGCTGTAGGGCGAAGAACAGGACGGCAATCCAGAGCAGCGTTCTCATCTCTCATGCGCGGTGCGCCTCGGCGCTCCCGCCCTTCGATTGTCGCACGAGGGGGGGCGTCACGCGTCGCCGTCGGCCACGGTGTATTCTGGTGCGGTTCCATGAGCTGCTGGGAGCGGTGGCTGCGGCGCCCGCGGACCGTCCGGCTGCGCCGGGCGCTCTTCCAGGTGCACCTCTGGTCCGGCCTCGGCGTCGGGTTGTACCTGGTGGTGATCAGCGTGACCGGCAGCATCCTGGTCTTCCGCAGCGAGCTCAGGCAGACCTTCATGCCGCAGCCGGTGTTCGTCGAGGCCGTCGGCGAGCGCCTGGAACCGGATGCGATGCTCGCGGCGGCGGCGCGCGCGTGGCCCGATGCCTCGGTGTCGATTTTCGCCGAGCGCGACATTCCCACCCAGGCCGTGACCATCTCCGTGAACCGCGGCGGGGAGGTGGAGCAGAGGCTCCTCGACCCGTTCACGGGGGCCGACCTGGGCCACGCCATGCCCGCGGGCTGGCGGCTAACGACCTGGCTGCTGGATCTGCACGACAACCTGCTGGCCGGGCGGACGGGCCGTGCCGTCAACGGCGTCGGAGCGCTGCTGATGACGCTGTTGAGCGTGACCGGCCTAGTCATCTGGTGGCCCGGCAGCGGCAGTTGGCGTCGCAGCCTGACGATCGACTTCCGGGCGAGCTGGCGCCGTCTCAACTGGACACTGCACAGCGCGGTCGGCTTCTGGACGGTGCTGTTCGTCTTCATGTGGGGCTTCACCGGCATCTACCTCTGCTTTCCGGCGCCGTTCACCGCGTTCGTCGACTACGTCGATCCCCTGAACCTGGAGACGTTCGAGGAGCGGGTGGGTGACGCCGTGCTGTACTGGTTCTCGCGTCTGCACTTCGGCCGGTTCTACGGGATGACGAGCAAGGTGGTATGGGCAGCGCTGGGCCTGGTGCCGGTGGCCATGTTCGTGACGGGGGGTGTGATGTGGTGGCAGCGCGTCGTCAGACACCGGGGCTCGGAAGCCCCGCAGGCATGAGCACGCCGGCCGGAACAACGCGCGGAGAACCTGTGCGAACCGTCCCCTCCCGGCTTGCACTCGTGGCGGCCCTTGCCCTGGCTGCCGCGCCTGTGCTCGTCGTGCATGGCCGCCAGGATCCGGAGACCATGCCCCGGGCTGGCCTCGTCCGGCTGCTCGACGACGACCAGGTCGCCTTCGGCCTCACGGTCGACGCCCGCGCCGACCCCGTCGCGCTCGCGGCCGACGACGATATCGACTTCGTTTTCTTCGACATGGAGCACGGCCCCTACGACGTCAGCGCGCTGCGGACGTGGATGCAGTGGCTCGTGGACCCCGGCGCGATCGCCGCGACGGGCAACGCCATGGCCGGCAAGGCCGTCATCGTGCGGATTCCGGCGACCGGCCGCGAACTCGAGCAGAACGTCTGGATGGTCAAGCAGGTGCTGGACGTGGGCGCGCACGGCGTCATCTTCCCGACCGTCGAGACCCCCGGGCAGGCGCTCACGGCCATCCGCGCCATGCGCTATCCGCAGCCGCTGGGCGCGCGGGACCGGGAGCCCGCGGGCCTGCGCGGCACCAACCCCCGGCAGGCGGCACGCTACTGGGGCCTGTCGGTGCCCGACTACATCGAACAGGCGGACGTCTGGCGGCTCGATCCGCGGAACGGCAACCTGCTGCCGTGGATCCTCATCGAGAGCCCGCAGGGCGTGGCCAACGTGCGCGAGATTGCCCGCGAGCTCAGCGAGCGGAACATCGGGGCTGTACTGTTCGCCGGTTCCGAAACCGGCGGCGACATGCTGAACACGCACGGCGGCAGTCGGGAGGCCGTGGCGCAGGCCATCGACACCGTGCTCGCCGCCGGACGGGAGTTCGGCCTGCCCGTCGCCATGACGAACACGACCAACATGCTGGAGCGCATCGAGCAGGGCGCACGCCTCTTCACGGGCGGCGTGACGCCGGCGCTCCGCCGCGCGGCCGGGCGGTAGGCATCCGCGCCGCAGACTTCCGAGGGGCGGCACCCAGGCCTCGCTCTCGTGCCGGCAATCGTCGCAGACTCCACGCAGGCTATACAAGAAGCGGTGGACCTGGAGCTGCCAGTACACCACATTTTGTGCCGTTGACAGACCGTCTCTCCGGGCTTGAGAATTCAAAATATATGGCACGTTGGCTGTACAACCCTTTGACCTACATCGCCCTCTTGACGCTGGTTGGCCTTGTTGTCAAGGGACTGTTCTGGCTCAGGGACGTGCACAACATGAAGAGCGGTTGGCAGACGTTCACCGAGGAAATTCGGGAAGACCTCAAAGAGATCAGGCAGGACATCAAGCAGATTTTCCTGCGACTACCCCCCAGGGCCATCGAGAGCGCCAGTCCAGTACGGCTCACCGATTATGGCTCGAAGATGGCCGAATTCCTGCTTGCGAAGGATTGGGCGGCGAGCGTCGCGCAGGCCGTTACGCACGAGGTCGTCGACATGCAGCCGTTCCAGATCGAGGAGTTCAGCCGCGATTACGTGGCAACGAAGCTTGAACCGGAGATCGAGGAACGGGTTTCGGCCTGCGCTTACGAGTTCGGAACCGAACGAGACGCCGTGAAACCCGTGCTGTGGGTCGTGCTTCGCGACGAACTCCTGGATCGCGTCAAGGGGACCGAGTCCTAGCTAAGCCAGGCCAGCTCCAGCCAGCTTCAGACGGGACTGCGCCCCCGAATCCCGGCGTCCGCTTGCGGGTACCCCTGCGCCCCGCGCCGCTCCCGCCGCGGTGGGCTGGGAAGCTGCCGGTCGGCCCGGCGCTTGACTGTGCGTCGGGGCCGCTGCTACCGTGGCGCGGCTGGAACGAACTCGACGGGAGGAATGGACGTGGCAGTCACAGGCCTGCGCGTGCTTGTCGTGGCGGGTAGCGCATTACTGGTGTCGGCCGGCGCGGCGTGGGGGCAGCTCGGCGCACCCTTCTCGGGAGCGCTCGAGCCGATCGCGGACGGCGACGCGGCCGCGCCCGCCGCGGCCGGCAGCGGGTTCCTGTACTCGGTGCTCGACTACTATCCCGAGGGACCCAAGCTGATGGTCAACGGCACATTCGAGGGACTGGCCTCGCCGGCGACCGTCGCCCATCTCCATCGCGCCGGCACGGGGCCCGACGACCCGGGCGGGCCGACGCCGGGGCCGCGGGTGTTCGACCTGGTCGTATCCAAGGCGCCCCGGGGTACGCTCAACGGCAGCTTCTGGATCAGCGAGGAGCAGGCCGAGGAGCTGCGCCGAGGGTGGTACTACGTGCAGGTCCACTCGGAGAAGAACCCCGCGGGCGCGCTGCGCGGCTGGCTGGCGCAGGGCTTCCTGTACAACCCTGAGGACGCGGTCCGGTAGGAGTCTGCGCCGGCACGGGGAGCAACCATGACAGGACGACACGTTGCGGTTCGGCTGCCGCTGCTGGCGGCGGCGCTCGCGCTGGCCGCGCTGCTCCCGGCCCGCGCCGAGCAGGCTGCCGAGGCCGAGCGGTACTGGCCGCAGTGGCGCGGTCCCCATCAGAACGGCACGTCCCGGACGGCAACCCCGCCGGTGACGTGGAGCGAGACGGCGAACGTCAAGTGGAAGACGGAGGTGCCCGGCCTCGGTGCGGCCACGCCCGTTGTCTGGGGCGACCGGTTGTTCCTGCTCACGGCGGTTCCGCTCGGCGTCCCGGACGCAGCGCAGCACGACTACCGCGGCGCCCTGCCCGAGCGCGACGTGCATCGCTATGTCGTGCTCGCTTACGACCGCCGCGACGGCACCCTCGTTTGGCAGCGGGTCGCCGGGGAGCGGCAGCCGCACGAGGCGACGCACGCATCGGCCGGCACCTACGCCTCGAGCTCGGCGATTACCGACGGCGAGCACGTGGTGGCATTCTTCGAGTCGAACGGCCTCTATGTGTACGACCTGGACGGCAACCTGGCGTGGTCCCGGGACCTCGGCGACAAGCGGGTACTGACCGAGGGCGGCGAGGGCACGACGCCGGTGCTGCACGGCAACCACCTGGTCGTGGTCTGGGACCACAACGACCAGTCGTACATCGTGGCGTTCGACAAGCGGACGGGCGAGGAGCTATGGCGCACCGACCGCGACGAGCTCGACACGTGGTCCACGCCCATCGTGGTCGAGCACGCCGGGCGCGCCCAGGTCATCACCAACGGCTGGAGCCGCGTGCGCAGCTACGACCTCGAGACCGGCGATCTCGTCTGGCACACCACCGGCCTGACACCGCTGACGATTCCTTCGCCCGTGGCCGGCGACGGCATGGTTTTCGTGACGAGCGGCTTCAACGGCGCCGTGCTCAAGGCGATCAGCCTGACCGACGCGCGCGGCGACATCACCGACAGCGGGGCGGTCGTGTGGACCCACGACCGCGACACCCCCTACGTCTCGTCGCCGCTGTACTACGACGGGGCGCTGTACTTCACGAAGTATGTGCACGGCATCCTCTCGGTCTTCGACGCGCAGGCGGGGACGCCGTACTACGGGCCGCAGCGGATGGACGGCCTGCGCGGCATCATGGCGTCGCCCGTGGCTGCCGACGGCCGCGTGTACATCACCGGCCGCGACGGGACGACCGTGGTGATCCGCCACGGGGAGACCTACGAGGTGCTGGCCACGAACAAGCTCGACGATCAGTTCAGCGCCTCGATGGCCCTGGTCGGCGGCGACATCTACCTGCGCGGCGACACCTACCTGTACTGCATCGCCGCAAGCTGACGCCGCGGTCCGTGCCCGGAGCGCAGCGCGCCGCCCCGGCGTCGATTCATTTCCGGGTGATCGCACCCTGCACTTCGTCGCTGCCGTCGGTCGGTCGGCGTCGTCAGCGTCAGCGTCGTGTCGGTCAGCCCGCAGCAGCGCGGCGCATCGTGCCCACCCCCGAAACGGCATAGAATGCCGGGGAGGGGCGGAGAGAAGAGGGAGTGACGGCATGAGACAGGCTCGTACTTGGTACCGTTTCGTCTTCGTCGCAGTCGTGCTGGCGGGCGTCGCGTGGGGCGCGCAGTCCCTGGCCGCCGACGACTGGCCCCAGTGGCGCGGCGCCGGCCGGCTGGCAGTCTGGCACGAGACCGGCATCGTCGACCGTTTTCCGGAGGATGGCCTCGAGGTGACTTGGCGCACACCGGTGCGCTCCGGCTTCGCCGGGCCGGCGGTCGCGGACGGCCGGGTATTCGTTCTCGACTGGCAGGAGGATCCGGCGTCGCGCACGCTGGACGGGACGGAGCGCCTCGTGGCGCTCGACGAGGCGACGGGTGAGGTGCTGTGGACCCACGAGTGGGGCACGACGTATCGGATGCTCCAGGGTTCCTACGCCGTCGGCCCGCGCGCGACGCCCACCGTCGACGGCGACCGGGTGTACACGGTCGGGGCGACGGGGATGCTGCGCTGCCTCGACGTCGAGAGCGGCGAGCTGCTCTGGAGCAAGAACTACATCGAGGACTACGACACGAGCGTCGCTACCTGGGGTATCGCCAGCGCGCCGCTGGTCGACGGCGAGCGACTGATCGCAATCGTCGGCGGCGAGCCGGACGCACTGGTGGTGGCCTTCGACAAGCGCACCGGCGAGGAACTGTGGCGCGCGCTCGACGTGGTGGGCGAGATGGGCTACGGCCAGCCCGTCATCTACGAGGCAGGCGGTGTGCGTCAGCTCATCATCTGGCACGCGGCCGCGCTGGCATCGCTCGACCCGGAGACGGGCGAGGTGTACTGGGAGGAACCCTGGGAGGTCGGCGCGGGCATGAGCGTCGCCACGCCGGTCAGGGACGGCAACTACCTGCTGGTGAGCCAGTTCTACAACGGGTCGCTGATGATGCGGCTCGACACCGACCGGCCAAGCGCCACGATGATGTGGAAGGGCGGCAGCCGCAGCGAGATGCCGGGCGAGACCGACGGGCTGCACGCGCTGATCACCACGCCGATCGTGAGCGGGGAGCACGTCTACGGCGTCGGGAGCTACGGCGAGCTGCGCGGCCTCGACGCCCGCACGGGCGAGCGGCTCTGGATGAGCGGCGAGATGACGGCGCAGGCGCGCTGGGGCACGGCCTTCATGGTGCGGCACGGCGACCGCTACTTCGTGAGCAACGACGAGGGCTACCTGATCATGGCCCGCTTCACGCCCGAGGGTTACGTCGAACTGGACCGGACCATGCTGCTCGAGGCGACGTCGAGCGCCGGCTTCGGGCCGCAGCGCCGGTTCGACCGGCGGGTGAGCTGGGCGCACCCGGCGTTCGCCAACCAGCATGTCGTGCAGCGCAACGACCGTGAGGTGATCCGCGCGTCGCTGGCGGCCGCGGACTATCAGTGAGGATGGAAGGCGGACGGCTGTGAGGACGTGTCGTCGGGCCGCGGCCGCTTGTGCGCTGCTGGCCGCGCTCGTCGCCGGTGCGCACGCGCAGGGCGCGGCGGAGGCCATCTTCCGCCGCGCCATCTTCGACTTCGAGCAGGGACGCCTCGAGGAAGCGGCCGCCGGCTTCGACACGGTGGCCGATCTGCTGCCCGCCCAGGCACCCTACCTCTGGCAGCGGGGCATCGCGCTCTACTACGTGGCACGCTACGGCGACTGCCGGACGCAGTTCGAGTCGCATCGGACGGTGAACCCGAACGACGTCGAGAACGCCGCCTGGCACTACCTGTGCGTGGCGCGCGCGGAGTCCCCGGCCGCGGCCCGGGCGGCGCTGCTGCCGGTCGGTCCGGACTCCCGCGTCCCGATGCAGGAGATCTACGAGTTGTATCGTGGCGACCTCGCACCGGACGCGATCCTGCCCGCCGCCGGGGATCGGCCGTCGGCCCAGTTCTACGCCCATCTCTACCTCGGGCTGTACTACGAGGCGGCGGGGCAGACGGAAGAGGCGCTCCGCCACATCCGGGCCGCCGCGGACGGGCGCTACGCGCGGGCAGGCGGCTACATGCACATGGTGGCCGAAGTCCACCTGGGTGTGCTGGAAGGCCGCTAGCCGGTTCAGCCGGTCAGGTCTGCAGCCGCTCCCGGAGCGTGGCCGCGGCCTGCCGGCTCACGGTCAGCAGCAGGAGGTCCAGGGGGAGCAGTCCGACCTGCCCCGCAGCCGTGCCGGCTGGCATGCAAACCGGTTCGGGGCTGACCAGATAACACCGTCCCTCGAAGCGCGGAAAGCGCTCCATGAACCGCTGTAGTCCGGTCGTCGGATGACGCAGGGACGACGCGATCTCGAAGGCGACCGGTTGCTCCGGATGGTCGTAGATCAAGTCCACCTCGTCCCGGCCGCTCCGCCAGTGGTAGAGCCGCACCTGCGTCTGCCGGGCCAGCGCGTGGAGGTGGCCGGCAGCCAGGTTCTCGTAGAGCAGGCCCATTTCGCCCGCGTCGGTCAGCGGTCCCAGCCCGCGCTGGAGGGCCGCGTTGCGAACTGCGCCGTCGACGAAGTAGACGCGCCGTCCCCGGCGCTGGACGTTGCCTTCCCGACCGGAGTAGTTCGGCAGGGTGAAGACGAGGAAGGCCCGCTCCAGGTACGACAGGTAGCGGTCGAAGGTGGGCTGCGACAGCCCGTCGAGCGCCTGGCACAGGCGTCGCGGCGACAGCAATCCGGTTACCTGACCCGCGAGCGTGTAGAGCAGGCGCTCCAAGAGCATGGGACTGTCGATGCCGAACGCCTGCGGGATGTCCTTGTAGATCGCCCGTTCGACCGCATCACTGCGCAGGGTCCGTTGCGACCGGAGCAACGTCGAGCCCTCGTCTTCATCGTCGGCCGCGGCCGGCGCCAGAAGCTCGGGAAAACCGCCGGTGAGAAGCAGCGCCCTGCGGAGGTGGGGCAGGGCGGCCAAGCATGAATGCTAATCTGCATTCAGCATTCAGAAAATTGTGATTCTGGCGCTTGTTCGGACACCTGGGCGCCAAGCGGAGCCGTCTGGCAACGATTGGCGGGATCAGTCCACGGAGAAGCACGATGAGCACCAGGCTGCCGAAGGTCGTTGTCGTCGCGTCCGTAATCGGTTTCGCACTCGGGCCGGTCGGTGCACAGACGCCGCTGACGCCCGAAGAGCTGCTGGAGGATACGGCCCGGGGGGCGCGGGCGAACCGGGCGAACAGCTTCGTACCACTGCCGGCCGTGGACGCGGCGAGCTCCGTGGGGTGGCCGCGACACAACTTCGACGTCGCGAATTCCCGCCACGCCCCGCTGGACCAGATCGACCCGTCGAACGTGGCGTCGCTGGCCGTCCGCTGGCTGTACCACGGTGGCAGCGGCCGGGCGACACCGGTGGTGGCCGACGGGGTGATGTACCTCACGACGCCGAACGCCGTCATCGCGCTCGATGCCGCGACGGGGCGGCCTGTGTGGCGCAACGCGCAGGCTGGCGGGACGCGTGGCGCGGTGTACGCCGACGGCACGGTGTACACCGCCACGGATACGCGAGTAATGGCGCTCGACGCCCGTACCGGCGAGTTCGTGGCGGGCTTCGGCCGGGACGGTGTGTCGCACGTGCTCACGGACGTGCTGCGCGAGCGCTACCCGGCGCTCGACGAGCCGACCTCGTGGGGGTACCGCTACAACATGGCCCCGCAGTACCACGACGGCATCCTCATCGTGGGCACGGCGCTCAGCGAGAGCCACATTCCGGGCGGGCTAGTGCTGGCCATCGACGGCCGCACCGGTACGCTGCTCTGGCAGTTCGTCACCATTCCGCAGGGGCCCGACGACGAGGGCTGGGACATCGCCCGCGATACCTGGGTGGGCGGGGTGCGTCACGGCGGCGGCGTCTGGGGCACCCCGGCCATCGACCCGGAGACCGACACCCTACACCTCACCGTCGCCAACCCGTCGCCCGACCAGGACGGTTCAGCGCGCAAGGGGATCAACCTCTTCACGAACGCGTTCGTGACGCTGGACCTGCGGACCGGCCGCATCGTGTGGTACTACCAGCAGATCCACCACGACATCTGGGACTACGACGCCGGCCAGCAGCCGACGCTGTTCGACATAGAGCTGGGCGGGCAGACCGTGCCGGCCACGGTCGCGGGCAACAAGAACGGCCTGCTGTACATCCTGAACCGGTCGACCGGCGCGCCGATCAATCCCATCGTGGAGACGCCGGTGCCGACCGACACCGAGACGCCCGGCGAGGAGGTCTGGCCCACCCAGCCGATCCCCCACACCGCCGCCGGCCGGCCGATGACGCCGCTGGCCCGCCAGTTCCCGACCGAGAACCTCTACCCGCAGTTCGGGGCGTACCCGAAGCTGCCGTTCTATACGCCGCCGACTCTCGACGGGGCGCTGCACGCGCCGCGCGAGGGCGTGCACTACGGGGTCAACTCGTTCCATCCGGGGACCGGGCTGGTCTACGTAGCCGGGCGCGACTTCCCCATCTTCATGACCGCCATCCCTGTGGGCAACACCCTCCGGCCGGGCCAGTTCAGTACGGCCGGCCGGCGTCTGTCCGCCGCGCCGGCACGCGGGAACGTCTCGGCCTACGATCCGGCGACCGGCGAGTTGGCGTGGCGCACCGAGATCGACGGCGGGCCGTCCGCGGGCACCTTGTCCACCGCCGGCAACCTGGTGTTCACGGCCGCGCGCGGCGGTACGTTCTTCGCGCTCGACGCCACCACCGGCGAGCTGCTCTGGGAGTTCTACACGGGGGCGAACGTCACTGCCGCCCAGATCACGTATCAGGTCGACGGCGTGCAGTACGTCACGGTGCCCGCGGGCAACGTCGTGCTGACGTTCGGGCTGCCCGGGCGCTGAACCGCTGCGCGCGGGGGACGGTCGCTCGCAGGACCTCTCACCCGGGTCACGAGTCGGCAGCCGGCTGGCGGGCAGGAACTGCCTGCAGGAGGAGCGCGAGTGCGCGGGACAGCGCGGCGTCCCCGGGGCCGGCGCCGCGGAAGTGGCCGAGCCGCACGACCACGAGGTCGTGGGACGGAATGATGAACGTCTTCTGCCCGCCCGCTCCGGACATGTAGTAGGTGTCGCGGGGAATGGGGTAGGCACCGGCGCCGTTGATCCAGAAGAAGGCGCCGTAAACCGGGCGGCCGTCCGCCTCCCAGGCCGGCGCGAGCGTGCTCACGAAGTCGGCGTAACCGGCGGGCAGGATGCGCTCGCCCTGCCAGACGCCGTCCTGCAGGTAGAGGTTGCCCAGCCGCGCCCAGTCGCGTGCCGCGCCCAGCTCGTAACCCTGCAGCAGGAAGTTGCCCGACGGGTCGGTCTCGAGCACCATGTCCCGGATGCCGAGGCGGTCGAACAAGGCGCGCTGGGGGAACGTGTGGTAATCCTCGCCCCGCGCTTCCACGGCCAGACGGATCAGGTAGTTGATCAGCACCGGGTCGGAGTTGCGGTAGCGGCCGACCGTGTTCGGAGGCCACTGCGGCGGCCGACTCGCCGCCCAGGCAAAGGCGTCGGCGGCGCCGGTGTAGACGTAGATGTGGTCGGGGTAGCCTTGCGTGGGGTCGAAGTCGGGATCGAACGGCGCCCGGAACCGCAGCCCACTCGACATCCGCAGGATGTCGGCAATGCGGATGGCCTGGCGTGGGTCGCCGGCCTGCTGCCACTCGGGCACCGGGGCCGGCTGCCACAGGTCGTATGCCCCCTGCTGCACGAGGACGCCCATCAGGGTTGCGGTCAGGCTCTTGCCCATCGACCAGCTTTCGAGCGGCGTGTGCAGCGTGATCCCCGCGCCGTACCGCTCGGCGATGATCCGGCCGCGCCACGTGACCACGAACGCAGCCGTCATTCCCTCCGGCGGGTCGAAGGCGGCCTCCGCAGCTTGCGCCACGAGCGCGGTGTCGACCGCGGGCGGCAACGGCTCGTCGGGCAGCACGTCACCCATCGGCCACGGCAGCGAGGTCGGGTCGGGCAGCGCGCTGGTGACCGGGACGGGCGTGAAGCGCACGGTGCTCTCGCCGGGCGGGAGCGCGACGCACCCCTGTCCGCCCACGTACTGCGCTGTGCGCGTGACCCCGTTGGACAGGGTCAGGTGGACGGCTTGGCTTTCGCGATCGATGACGCGCTCGACGACGTGGCGCCGCTGGCGGTACGGGCCGGTGAAGAAGCCGATGTTCGCGGCCGCGAAGTCCGGGTCGAGCCCGGTGATGAAGACGGCCGAGCAGAGCGTCTTGGCGAATCCGGCAGTGTGGTGCAGGAGCGGGTCGCCGGGCGGCGGGACGTAGTCGGTGTCGAGCTCGAGTGCGGCGGCCCGTGCGCGCAACGGCTGCGTCTGCCCGGCCGCGGGCGCTGCCGGCGCAGCCAGGACGGCCGCCGACAACCCGGCGGCCAGGACGAGCGCCACTCCCCGCCGGCGGGCTGGCCGCCCGTGGCAATGGTCCCCGCTGCATTCGACGAGCGCCGCGTCCCGCCTGACTGCGGTGCTCTTCGGTCGACTAGGCCCAAGGGGCTCCTTCGTCGCGTCTTGCCAGGCGGGCGCCTCGCCCGTCGCGGTGCGACGCGGGGTTTCACCACGGGCTGCTAGTCGCCCGGCCACAAGACCCCCTGGTGCGGGGTCCGGATCGGGCCCTCGCCCTTGTAGACGAACCTCTGCAGCCGCTTGCCCTCGTAGGTCTCGGTCGTGTAGACGTTGCCGTGCGAGTCGACCGCGACGTTGTGCGTCCCGTAGAACTGCCCCGGCTGCCGTCCGCCGTTGCCGAAACTCGAGATCAGCGTCAGCGACTTGCGGTCCACGATGTAGACCTTCTCGTTCGTTCCGTCGGCCACGTACAGATACTTCTGCTCACCGTCGGCCGAGAACGCGAGATCCCACACCGAGCCCGAGCCGAGCGTTTCCTTCTCGATGAACAGCTCGGCGACGAACGTACCGTCCGGATTGAACACCTGGATGCGGTCGTTCGCCCGATCGCAGACGTAGAGCAGCCGGTCGTGAGACATCTCGGCGCAGTGCACCGGTGTGCGGAACTGCTGGGCCGGCGCCGCGCGCGGGTCGTAGCGCCCCAGGTCCGTGTCGTCGGGCACGTTGCCGTACGCGCCCCAGTAGCGCTTGAACTCGCCCGTGTCGGCGTCGATCACCACCACGCGCTTGTTGCCGTAGCCGTCCGAGACATACGCCTCGTTGGCCCGCGGGTCGACCGAGATCTCCGCCACCCGGCTGAAGTTCGCCATGTCGTTGCTGCCCATGCTCTGACCCGCACGGCCCACCTGCAGCAGGAAGTCGCCGTTGCGCGTGAACTTCAGGATGTGCGCGTCCTCGCGGTCGTTGCCCCCGATCCACACGTTGCCCTTGTAGTCGACCGTGATGCCGTGGTTCGACCGCGGCCACTCGAAGCCCTCGCCCGGGCCGCCCCAGTGCCGCTTCACGTTGCCGTCCGGGTCGAATTCCAGCACCGGCGGGGCCGGCACGCAACAGTCGACCGCCACCGGCGGGTCGGCCGTCGCCTCGATCTCGCCCGCGTTGAGCGTCGCCTCGCGGTGCACGATCCACACGTGGTCCCACTCATCGACCGAGACGCCGATGGCCGCCCCGATGACCCAGTTGTTGGGCAGCGGCTTCGGCCACAACGGGTCGACCTCGAAAATGGGCCCCCAGGCCAGCCCCTCGGCCTGCGCGGCCGCCGACTTCTCCAGTGCCGACTGGCCGAGCGCCAGCGCCGCGAACAGCACGACGCCGGCGACCCCTATCCACAGCTTGCGGTTGCGTAGCAGGCTTCTCATGATCGGGGGCGGTCGGCTGCAGCGTTGCCGCGACGCAGACTCCTAGCGCGCGCCGTCGGGCTGGCTTCCAGCGAGGACGATCTCATCGTTGCTGTAGCCGAGTGCGCACTGCGGACAGTCCGGCGGGTTCAGCCCCGCCTCCTCCATCAGTCCGAGCAGAAACCGGTAGGTCTCGGGAAACGGTTCGATCGTGTCGATCGGTCCCTGGGCGATCGTCACCGGCATCCAGCCTTCCGCGTTGGCAGCGTCCAGCGTGGCCCCCCGGGCCAGCAGCAGCTCGATCACCGAGTTCGCACCCCGGTTGGCCGCGCCGTGCAACGCCGTGTTGCCCGCCTCGTCCGCCTCGTTGACGTCGACGCCCGCTTCCAGGACCAGCCGCACTGCTTCCAGCGCTTCCTCCTCCGAGCCGGGGCTCTGCCAGGCGTAGGTCGCGGCGCCGGCGGCCGCCATCAGCGCCGTCGACCCGACTGGCGTCGTCACATACGGATCCGCGCCGTGCGCCAGCAGCAGGCGCATCACCGGCACATCGGCCGCCACGGCCGCCAGCATGAACGGCGTCGACCCGACGGTGTCGAACAGCGGCGAGACCGCCTGCGCGAGGCGAATCCGCCGCGTCGCCGGCGCGTTCGGATCGGCTCCGTGCGCGGCCAGCGCCGCAAGCAAACCGAAGCTGTCCAGGCCGCCGGTCGGCAACGGGTCGGGTACCACCCGGAAATGCGGCCGGTGCGCCAGGACCGCCGTATGCAGAGCGGTCCACCCTACCCCGTCCGCGTTCGGGTCCGCTCCGCGCTCGAGCAGCCAGACGGCCAGCTCGTAGTTGCGGTTGTCGACAGCCACGACCAGTGCGCTCGAGCCGTCCGGCGCGGCATCGTTCACCTCCGCACCCGCGTCGGCCAGCGCGCGCGCCGCTTCCAGGTGGCCGTTCCTGACGGCGAAGAGAAACGCCGAGAAGCCGCCGGGACGCTCGCTGTCGGCAGCCGCATCCGCCCGCGCCGCGCTCGAGCGGGCGCCGACGTCGGCGCCGCGGGCGACGAGCTGGCGCACCACCGCGGCATGTCCCTCGGCGGCGGCCCACATCAGCGCCGTCTGGCCGCGCCACTGCTCGGCCGCATTCACGTCGGCGCCACCATCGAGCAGGACGCGGACCGCTTCGACCGCGCCGGTGCGGGCGGCGGTCATCAACACCGTCTCGCCCTCCAGGAGGCTGGCGTTCGGGTTGCCGCCCGCCGCCAGCAGCCGCTCGATCATGACGGCGCCGCCATTGGTGGCCGCCAGCGAGATGGGTGTCACGCCGTACCGGTTGGCCGCGGAGACGTCCGCCCGTGCGCGGATCAACAGCTCCGCGGCTTCGAGATCGTCCCGATGCGCCGCCCAGTGCAGCGCCGTCGTCCCGTCGACCGCCGCCGCACTCGCATCGGCGCCCTGCTCCAGCAGCACACGCGCCGTGGCCAGATCGCCTTGCCTGACCGCATCGACCAGCGGGGGCTGCGCGGCGACAGCCGGCGCACAGAGCAACAGCGCCGCTCCCAGCAGCCCGGCGGCGCCCGAGGCGCGGTCAGACATCGGACAGGCCATCGAGCCGACCCGTGCTGTCGCCGATCTTCTCGACCGGCATGCCCGCCTTGTGGAGCAGCGAGACGAGCAGGTTGGCATGCGGCGTCCCGGCGGGGTACTCCAGGTTCCGTCCGCCCGCCAGCCGCCCGCCACCGTGGCCGGCGACCACCAACGGCAGCGACGTGTGGATGTGCAGGTTGCCGTCGCTGATGCCCCCGCCGTACAGCACCATCACGTTGTCGAGCAGCGTGCCGTCGCCGTCGGGCGTAGCCTGCAGCTTCTCCAGGTAGTAGGCGAAGAGCTGCACCAGGAACGTGTCGATGCGCGCGATCTTCTCGAGCCGGGCGGGGTCGTTCAGATGATGCGAGTTGGAGTGGTGCGGATCCGGGACACCAATCTCGGGGAACGTGCGCTGGCTGACCTCGCGACCCAACTGGAAGGTGACCACGCGGGTCACGTCGGCCTGGTAGGCCAGCACCTGCAGGTCGTACATCAGCTTGCAGTGCGCGGCCATGCCGTCGGGAATGCCGAGCGGGCGCTCGACATCCGGCATGTCCGCGCTGTGCGCCTCGGCGCGCTGGATGCGCCGCTCGATCTCCCGCACCGCATCCAGGTATTCCGTGAGGCGCAGCCGGTCCGCGGGGCCGATCTGCTGCTGCAGCCCCGCGATCTCCTCGGTGACCGAGTCGAGCACGCTGCGGTCCAGCCGGCGCCGCGCGACGCGCTCCTCGGCGGTCGCACCGTCGCCGAACAGGCGGTTGAACACGTTGCGCGGGTTGCGCTCCATCGGCAGCGGCGTCGTCGGCGTGCGCCAGGCGATGGTGTCGGTGTAGGCGCAACTGTAGCCGGTGCCGCCGCAGCTGCCGACCCAGCCTGCCGGCTCCAGGCAGAGCTCCAGCGAACCCAGCGGCGTCTCCTTGCCGAACTCGGCGGCGGCGATCTGGTCGATCGTGGTGCCGGCCCGCACGTCCGCACCCTCGGTCTTCTTCGGATGCACGGCGTTCAGCCAGGACGATCCGCTACGCGGGTGGTCGCCACTCCCGTCGCCCCAGGCGTCGGCCGGCGCGTTGTCGAGGCCCGAGAACGTCGTGACGGCATCGCGCACCTTCGCGAGCGGCGCCAGCGTGGCCGACAGCTCCAGCTTCGTGGCATCCCCCGTGCTCGGCCACTGGAACATGTTCGCGCCGTTGGGGAAGTAGATGAACCCGAGCCGGCGGACCGGCGCGGCCGCGGTGCGGGCGGCCGCCGTCAGCGCCGGCACCATGGCATCGAGCAGAGGCAGGGCCACGGTAGCGCCGATGCCTCGCAGGAACGTTCGTCGCGGCAGTGCTCGCTTGGTGATCAGCATTGGCTTTCAGCTCCCGTACGCCGTCAATCCGTCAATTTTGCGCGTGCTGCGCATCCCCGCCGGCCATTCGCATGCGGAACGGCACGCTCTCGACGATGCCGAGAACCAGTGCCGAGAAACGATGATCCGCGCGCGCCGCCGCGCGCGTGATGCGCCGGACCGCCGGCGCGTCGTAGTGTTCGAGGCCCCTGCCGAGCGCGTACGTCAGCAGCTTCTCGGTCAGGGTGTTCACGAACTGCTCCCGGTGCGCGAGCAGAACCTGCTTGAGCTCGGCCACGCCCGCGAACCCTGTGCCGTCCGGCAGCGCACCCGAGGCGTCGATAGGCTCGTTCGCCTCGCCTACCTCCCGCCAGCGGCCGACGGCGTCGAAGTTCTCGAGCGACAATCCCAGCGGGTCCATCAGCCGGTGGCACGCCGCGCACGTGGGGTTCGCCCGGTGCGCCTCCATCGCTTCCCGCATGGATTGCGGTCGGCCGCCCGAGGTGTCGGCCGCCAGCGGCGGCACGTTCGGCGGCGGGTCCGGCGGTACCGTGCCGAGGACGTTCTCCAGAATCCAGATGCCGCGCTTGACGGGCGACGTCCGCGTCGCCAGAGACTGCACCGTGAGGAAGCTGCCCTGGCCCAGCAGACCGCCCCGCATGGGGTGGTCTGCCGTGCTCACGCGGCGAAAGTGGTCGCCGTACACGTGTGGAATGTCGTAGTGGCGGGCCAGCCGTTCATTGACGAAGGTGTAGTCGGCCGCGAGCAGGTCCACCACGCTGCGGTCCTCGCGGATGACGCTCTCGAACAGCAGCTCCGTCTCGCGCCGGAACGCGTGCCGCAGGTTGTCGTCGAAGTCCGGAAACAGGCGGAAGTCGGGCTGCGGCACGGACAGGTTGCGCAGGTAGAGCCACTGACCGGCAAAGTTGCTGACGAGCGCGTCCGAGCGCGCATCCGCCAGCATGCGCAGGGTCTGCTGTTCGAGGACCGCCGGATCGTGGAGGCGGCCCTGCTCGGCCAGCGCGAGGAGCTCGTCGTCCGGGATGCTGCTCCACAGGAAGAAGGACAGTCGCGCGGCCAGCGCCCAGTCGTCGAGCTCGTACGACGTGCCGGGCGCGACGTCCCGCGGGTCAGCCTCGAGGCGGAACAGGAACGCCGGGCTGACCAGCATGCGCGTCAGCGCGCGCTCGATGCCGCTGTCGAAGCTGCCGCCGCGGCGCCCGTCCTCGTAGAAGTCCAGCAACATGCGCAGCTCGACGTCGGTGGCCGGCCGCCGAAAGGCCCGTCGTGCAAGCGTCGTCACGATCTGCCGCGCGCACGCCGCCTCGTCGCTGCCGCTGGCAGGACGGCAGACGAAGATGCGGTCGCGGCTGGGGGTACTGTCCGGCAGCGCGGGCTCGAACGGACCGGTGACGACTATCTCACCGATGTACGGGATCTGGTGCGACTGACCATGTTCCAGCAGCGCGCGCAGGAACGGCCGCCGCACGCTCTCGACCTGCGCCGAAGGCCGCTTGAGGAAGGCGGCGCCCACGCTGTGCGGCCCGGCCTGCACGGGCAGGCGTACGTAGAGGTTGTCGTCCTGCAACCTGTACCGCTCGAGGCGGTCGTCCGCATCCCGGCTCGAGACGCCGGCGCCTGCGGTCACCAGCTGCACGCGCGCGCCGTCGAGCGTGATCTCCAGCGGGTGCGGCTCTCGCAGGCCGACGATGCCGTAGTTGTTGCGCGCGAGGCGGACGCGAATCTCGTACTCGCCGTCGACCGGGAAGAAATGGTCCACGCGCGTGCCGCCGCGCGTGCCGAACGGCATGCCCTCGAGGCGGTCCGTCTGCGTCAGCTCACTCGACACCTTGTAGACGTCGGCGGTCACGGCAACGGTCGGGCTGCTGGCGACGGCCAGCCGGCTGATCCGGTTGGCGGCCGCGAGGTAGCTCTCGAGCTGCAGCGGTGACACCCCCAGCACGTCGCCGATGTTGTCGAACCCGTAGCTGGACGTGTCGGCGGGCAGCAGCGAGGACACGTCGACGTCCAGCGCCAGCAGGTCGCGCACGGCATTGCGGTACTCGGCCCGGTTGAGGCGGTGCAGCACCGCAGGCCGACCGGGGTTCGGCCGGGCCGCCGCTGCGGCGTCGAGGCGGGCCTCGATCCAGGCCGCCGCGCGCTCGTAGACGTCGGCGCTCGGGCGCGGCCGGCCTGCCGGCGGCATCGACCCGTTCCGCAGCCGGCGGACTATCTTCTCCCACTGCTCGGGGGCGCCGGTCGGGTCTTCGGCGCTGAGCGTGTCGAGCGTCAACCCCGTGTCGCGACCGACGGCGGCGCGCTCGTTGTGGCAGCCCTGGCAGTAGCGCTGCAGGATGGCCTGGGTTTCGGCGCCGGCCGCCGTGACACCCGCCCGCGCCGGTGAATCCGGCTGGGCCCAGGCGGGAGTCCCGGCCCCGAAGGCCCCTGCGACCAGCCAGCCGGCGACCGAGTACAGACACCTTCGCATAATCTGCGTATTGTTGCCTCGATTCGCTCCGGTTGCAAGGAATTCGGCATCCGGTTGAGCGTTGTCCGGTAACCTGATACGTTGCCCGTACGCAGTCACCGCGCCGGGCAGGCTGCGGCCGACCGCGTTCCGTTTCATCGTCGGGCACGGACGACGGCATGTCCGGCCGGAGGGGTGATGCATCTGCACTTGCGCTTCCCGTTCGGGGCCCTGCTGGTCGTCGCCGCTGCATCCTCCGTCGCGGGGCCGCTCCGCGCCCAGCCCGCCGAGCCGCGGCACGTTGTGCGGTCGACGCCCGAGAACGTCGTCTGGGGCTGGTACCCGCTCGATCGCGCCCCGGTGCTGACCGTCCAGTCGGGCGACACGGTCCGCATCGACACACTCAGCCATGCGGGGGCCACGCAGGCGGCCGATCCGGAGCGCTATCTCGGGCAGTTCGGCGTGGCGCCCGAGCAGGTCCTGCAGGACGTCCTCGACTTCTGGCGGACGCGTTCCGACAGGCCCCGCGAGGGGCGCAGCGGGCACGTGATCACGGGACCGATCTACATCGAGGGCGCCGAGCCGGGTGACATGCTCGAAGTGCAGGTGCTGGCCCTGCGCACGCGCGTGCCGTACGGCATCAACCGCACCGGTCCGACGACCGGGGTCCTCGGCCCCGGCTATCCGGGCACCGCGCCCGAGGACGAGCCGTTCCCCGGCATGCCGGCGGTCCGGCACTTCATCCGGACCGGTGACGTTGCCGGCCGGGAAGTGGCCTTCTTTGCCGACACGGTCCAGGTGCCGCTCGCGCCGTTCATGGGCATCATGGCGGTGGCACCCGAAAGTCCGACCGTCGGCCAGCCCGGCGTGACGCTCGCCGGCGTTCAGGCTTCGCGCCCGCCGGGGCCGTTCGGCGGGAACCTCGACGTCAAGGACCTCACGACCGGCAGCACGCTCTACCTACCGGTCTTCCATCCCGGCGCGCGCTTCTACGTCGGCGATCCGCATTCCGCACAGGGCGACGGCGAAGTGAGCGGAACGGCCATCGAGCAGTCGCTGAGTGGCGACTTCCGCTTCGTGCTGCACAAGGACCGGCCGCTCGCCGGGCCGCGCGCCGAGAACGCGACGCACCACATCCTGATGGGGATCGATCTCGACCTCGACCGGGCGCTGCGCAGGGCGGTGGTGGCGACCGTGGACTTTCTCGTCGAGGAGCGGGGCCTGACGCGCTCGCAGGCGTTCTCGCTGGCCAGCATCGCGGTCGACTTCCGCATAGCCGAGGCCGTCGATCTGACGCAGGTCGTGACGGCCTTTGTTCCGAAGGCCGTCTTCCTCGAGCCGTAGGCCGCAGCGCCGGCCGGCTCCGGTACACTACACGAGGACTCGAATCACGACGCGGCGGTTCTGCGCGCGTCCTTCGGGCGTGTCGTTCGGCGCCGCGGGCCAGGTCTCGCCGAAGCTGAGCACGTTCATCCGGTGCAGCGGCACCTTGTGTATGTCGTACAGGTACATCTTCACCGCCTCGGCGCGCTGCAGTCCGAGCTGCAGGTTGTGGGGCTCCGGGCCGGTGGAATCGGTATGGCCCTCGATTTCCAGGTACACGTTCCTGTGCTCGACCTTCAGCCGGGCGACCAGCTCGTCGATGCGCGCGCGGACCCCGTCCGGCAGGTCGGCGCTGTCGGCCAAGAAGTCGCCGTGCGCCTCGTTGAGCGTCACCTCGAAGACCAGCCGGTTGGCGGCCATCTCGAGCCGCTCGAGGCGCGCGTTCACCGTCCGGGCGGCCTCGGTCGCCGTCTCCGTCAACTGCTCGCCCAGCTGCGCCGCCTCCTGCACCTGACGGTCGACGGCGTCGATCCGGTCCTCATTCTCGGCCGTGCGCGCCTGCGTGTTCTCGACGGCGGTGGCCAGCGTCTCGACCCTCGCGGCCGCGGCGGCGGCCTGCTCGCGGACGTAGCCCCGCGAGGCGCACGCCGTCGACGCGGCGAGCGCCGGCACGACCAGCAACGCCACGTGCTTCGTCGTCATCCGCATGGTTCCTCCTGGCGGCTCATTCGTAGTCGGCGGCATCCAGCGACCAGGCGATGATCTCCTCGTCGTTCCGGATGTAGATGTGCTTGTTGGCGTAGGCCGGGTGCACCCAGTTCACGTAGCGCAGCTCGCGGCGGTTGCCGGGCGCGGAGGTGGGCGCGATCAGTTGCGTGCGGCTGATCTCCTCGTAGCCGGTCGGCCGCAGCCGGGCAATGATCAGCTCGCCGCGATCGTTGTTGATGAACACGCGGTCACCGTTCCGCACCATGAATCCCGACACCCAGCGCCGCCGCTCCACGGTCGCTTCCTGGGTCTCCCAGATGCGCTCGCCCGTGGCGGCGTCCAGGCAGCGCAACTGGCCATAGCTGCAGATGCCGTAGATGTAGCCGCCGTCGATGATCGGCGTCGCCAGCACGGCGTGCAGGCCTTCGGTCAGGATTTCGCTGTTGCTCGAACCCTTCCAGGCCACCGTGGCGTCGGGCCGGTCCTGGTTGAGGTTCAGCATCATCGGGCCGTCGTAGAACGTCGTGAAGAACAGTTGCGAACCGATCTGCACCGGAACCGCCACAGTCATCGCACCGCCCACGGTGTAGGGCTGGCGCCAGTAGACGTCGCCGGTCTCCGGATCGAGCGAGGCGACCTCCTCGGGATTCCAGACGATGAGCTGCCGCGCGCCGCCCGCCTCGATGATGATCGGCTGCGCCACGCCGAGATCCGCTTCGCTCGGCAGCGCCCGCCAGACCTCCTCGCCCGTCAGCTTGTCGAAGGCGACCACGCGCGCGTCCTGCGCGCCGCCGACCAGGCAGATGAGCCTGTCGCCGTCGACGAGCGGGGCGCTTGCGAACCCCCAGTCGTAGCCCCACTGCATGCGGTTCACGCCGTAGTCTTCGCCGTAGTTCCTGCGCCACAGCAGCGCGCCGTCCGCGACGCTCAGCGCGGACAGCACACCCGTGCGGCCGAGGACGTAGACGCGGTCCTCATCGACGGTCGGTGTGGCCCCGGGACCTATCTCCCACATGACGCCGGCGTAGTCCGCGTCCCATTCCACCGTCCAGAGCGTGCGGCCGGTCGCTTCGTCGAAGGCCAGCGCACGCTCGACGCCGCGCATGCCGCGGGTCGGCTCCCAGTCGGTCGCGAAGACGCGCTCGTCGGCCACCGCCAGTCCGGAGTACCCGGCCTTGATCGGCATCCGCCAGCGGGCCTTGAGTCCGTCGTCCGGGAACGTCCGGAGAATTCCGGTCTCGCGCCAGATGCCGAGGCGTCCCTGGCCGCGAAACTCGGGCCAGTCGTCGGCGTGGGCGGCGTTCGGGACGGCCGTGGCGACGAGCGAGCCGAGCGCCAGTGCGAGGAGCCTGTGGTGCAGGTCCATGGTCGTCATCCTCCCCCGCGTTGCCCGTGCGGTCAGCGCGCCGCGAGCTCCGCGTAGATCGCTTCGATGGCAGCCGCCGCGCGCTCCAGGTCGTAGGCGGCGTAGCGCTCCGGCAGCGCCAGGGCGGCGTGCGCCTCCGCGGCGCTCAGGCCCGCCTCGAAAGCTGCCTCGACCGTCCCGACGAAGTCACGTGTGAAGTCGGCGTACTCCGCGAAGTCCGCCCACGTCGTCCACGGCGCCCGCTGCTCGCGCCGGCCGCGGCCCGCGTAGGTGGAGGGTGGCGGCACGTGGCCTGTGATCACCCGCTCCACGCCCTCGATGCCCGCCACGGCCCGCGCCAGCGTGTCGGGGTACGCGAGGTAGCTGCCGCCGCGCTCGGCGTCGACGCCGGGTACTCGCCTGGCGGGGAACAGGTCGCCCAGATACGCCACCCCCTTGGCGGGAAACACGACGACGATATCGCCGTCCGTGTGCGCCGGGCCGAAGTGGTACAGATCGATGCGGTCGAGGTCCTCCAGCATCGAGAACTCGTCGACGAACGTCGTGGTCGGCAGCCCCGGGGCATCCGGGTCCGCGAACAGATCCATGCGCGCCATGTGGGCCCGGGTGTTCTCGTGGGCAACGACCTCGGCGCCCTCGAAACCGGCGTTGCCGCCCGCGTGGCCGGCGTGTGCGTGGCTGTTGATGATGGTGGTGACCGGCAGGTGGGTCACCAGGCTGAGGGCGTCGCGCACTGCCTGGCTCCAGCCCGGACGCTTTGCATCGACCAGGACGATGCCGCCGTTGATCTCATCGATGAGCGCCAGGGAGTTCCCGCCGCCGCCGTCGAGATGATAGAGCGTGTCGCGCACGTTCAGCGTGTCGATGCGGACGACCTTCGATTCCGGCTCCTGCTGCTGCGCGCTCGCCGCGCCCGTCGTCACCGCCAGTGCGGCGGCGGCCAGCAGCGCGCCCGCTCCGGGCGACCGTCTCATGCGGACCTCCCCGTCACATCCTGCGAGAAGTGGCATTATGTCACGCGTCGTGCGGCACGCACCCCTGCCGGCCGTAAGGGCGGGCCGCCCATACGGCGCGGAGTCGGCTACAATGCGGCCCTTGGCAGCCCGTGGTCAAGTCGGCATGGCCCGGGCATTCGAAGGAGGAAGGTCGATGTTGCGCAACAAGTCGTTCGGTCTCGTGCTGTCGGCACTGGTGTTTGCGGGCGGCTTCGTCGCGGGCAACCTCGCCGAGCCGCTGGGCGCGGCGCGCGCGCAGGGGCACGATCAAGGCGAGCACGTCTTCGAGCTGCGGACCTACACGGCGTCGCCCGGCAAGCTGAGCGACCTGGAGGCGCGCTTCCGGGACCACACCGTACGGCTGTTCGAGAAGCACGGCATGACGAACGTCGGCTACTGGGTGCCCACCGATGCGCCGCTGTCCGAGGACACGTTGATCTACGTGCTCGAGCACGAGAGCCGGGACGCCGCCCAGGCAAGCTGGGACGCCTTCCGCGCGGATCCCGAATGGATGGAAGCGCGGGCCGAATCGGAGCGGAATGGCCGCCTGGCCGCCAGCGTGGAGGCAGTCTTCATGCAGGCGACGGACTACTCTCCCCTGAAGTAGGCGCAGTTCGCCGCGCACCGGCACGGCCCGGTGCGCGGCGGGTTTTCGGCGCCCCGCCGTCAGAACCTGAACAGCCGCGTCAGCTTGACCACGAACGCCCGGTTCAGCAGGAACGGACGCGGGTTCAGCGTGTCGCGCTCGTCCGTGTAGACGACGAACAGCTCGCTGCCGGGCTGGTACTCCCAGCGGAACCGGACGTTGCTGCCGATGGCGTTGTCGGCCGAGTTGTACTGCAGCAATGCGGCGACGAACATCCGCGGCGTCAGCGTGTAGGTGACGCGCGTAGACACCAGCTCGGTCGTGAAGCTGCCTTCCGGCAGGGCGATCCAGTGCAGTGAGACCGTCGGCTCCAGGGTCAGTTGCGGCGTCAGCGTGATACGGCCGCGGTAGTAGCTGAGGGTCGTCTTCTCCCCGCCATAGAACCGCCCGAAGTCGACGGCGACCCCGCCGCTGAGGGCCCGCTGCTGGGCCATCGAGTATCCCGCACGGTAGTTGAGGAACGAGTACCCGCCGGAAGGAATCGCGACGCCGGGCGCGATGTGGAACGGTTCGGTCAGTAGCTCGTAGTTGTTCGTCGCCAACGCGAAGAGCAGGTCGCCGCTCTCGAGTTCGGTAATGAACTGCCCGCGCTGGAGCCGCGTCTCCAGGCGCCCCGCGCCGTCGGTGAGGTGGTCGACGCTGGCCTCCCACGTGAATTTCCTGACGGCTTGGATGCCCTGCGGGCGCGGGCTGAAACGGAACATGCCGAAGTTGCGGCGGAAGCCGTAGCGCCGGACGAAGCCGATCTCGGGATTGAAGTTGGCGCCGACGCGCAGATGGTCGGTGGTGAAGGCCCAGCGGTCGCCCTCGTAGTACAGCTCCGTTCGGTAGCTCAGGTTGTCGTCGCGCACGCCCGGCGTATCGGTGCGTGCGAGGTACGTGTTGAAGTTCAGGGCTTCGTGGAACGAGAAGACACCGTCGACCCCGTACGCCTGGTTGGTGCTGTCGTCTCCGCTCGCCGGCGAGCGCCGGGTGAAGATGCCGCCGATGCTGCTGCGCCGCAGCACGTCGCGCTTGACGCGGACGACGGTGAAGTTCGTCGGCGCGGCGTCGCCAGCGGGGTTGTCGCCCGTCCGAACGTTGAGCAGCCCGATGCTGAACGGTCCGGTCTTGCCCGTCAGCCGCCCGCCGGCCCGGATAGGCACGGTCCGGCCGCCCTCCAGCCCGATACGGCGACTGAAAAAGAGTATCGGCGCGTCGACCGCGACGCCCTCGCCGGTGACGAAGAAGCGGTTCGGGTCCGGGCGCTGGCCGCCGCCGAAGTCGAAGATGCCCTGGCCCTCGAGGAAGAACTCGCGCTTCTCCGGAAAGAACAGGCTGAAACGGGTCAGGTTGACCTGCCGCTCGTCCACCTCCACCTGCGCGAAATCGGTGTTGTAGGTCAGATCGGCGGTGAGGCCCTGGGTGACGCCGACCTTGAGGTCGACGCCGGCGTCGCCGCCGAGCCGGTTCGAGAACGGCGCCGCCGAGGCGAAGTTGCTCGTAACGTCGGAGATGGCATACGGCTTGAGCTCGATTGGCATGCCCGACGAGGGCACTTCGAGCCCCGTCAGCGTGGCGGCGAGCGACACGCGGAACATGCCGGTCATGCCGAACGCGGCGGGCATGGGAGTCAGGAACGACTGCTCGTTCTTCCAGGCCGCCCGCCGCTGCACGTTGATGCCCCAGAGCTGGACGGGGCCGGGCCGGTAGCGAAGCGACTTGAACGGGATGGCCAGCTCGACGGTCCAGCCGCCCTCGAAGCGGCCGGTGCGCGCATCCCAGACCGTGTTCCAGTCGACGTTGGGTGTTCGCTCGTTGGTCACCGTGGCGTCGAAGATGGCCCCCAGCGCGTTCGTGATGAAGATGTTGCCGTTGCGCCGATCGTAGTACGTGTCGAGGATGACCGCGAGGCTGTCGTTGCCGAACATGCCGGGACTGTCGCGCTTCATCTCGTTGGCCACGACGCGGCCCGGCTCGGAGACCAGGCAGCGGGCGCCGATATAGAGGGTCTCGCTGTCGAACATGACCCAGATCTCGGTTCGCTCGGTCGCGAGCGCGCCGGTGTCGGGCTCCTGCTGGATGAGGTCCGTCACGGGCGTCACCGTCAGGTACACCGCCTCGTCCAGGTGGCCGTCGAGCTGCAGCGGCGCGTCCAGCCGCACGGCCCGCAGGGTCATCCGGCCCCGCGCGTCGCGGGCGACGACCTCGGGCGGGACCGGCGGCGGTGGGCCGTCGATGGCCGCGGTCGGGTTCAGCGCCAGTCCCGCGAAGGCCCCGACACCGGTTGCCGGCGCGCTAGCCGGGGTGGCGGCCGGGCGGGGCAGGGACGGTTGCACGGACGATTGCTCCGCAGCGCGCAGTGCCTCGGCGAGCTGCTCGGCCAGCGCGTCTTGGAGGGTCAGGAGCGCGGACAGCTGGCCGTCCGCGCGGGCGGCCGCGACGACCGTTGCCGTCGCCGGGTCGACGAGTTCCGCCATGATGCGGAGGCGGTCGCCCACCCGCTGGTAGCTGCCCTGCACGAGCCAGCGCGGCTCGGCCGTGCTGCCCGCGGCGTTGAGGTCGGCGAACAGTGCGGCGGCAGTCCCGGCACCGATCCACGCGTCGCCGGGGCGTCCGCTGAGGTCGATTAAGGGCTGCACGGCGACGCCGCCCGCTGCCGCCGGCAGAGGCGATCCGTCGCCGGACTGGGCCCTCGCGGTCGCCGGCAGCAGCAGCAGCCAGCCCGCCAGCAGCGCCGCGCCGCGCATGCGGCGCGCGAAAGCGACGTTGCCGTGAGACATGCGCAACGTTGCAGACTATCATGTGCTGAATTCGCCGTCGCGGGTTGCGCCGCGCACAGGGCGCGCGACCGGCGGCCTGCTTCATCGTCCTGCGGTCAGGGATGCCGCGGGGCCAGCCGAGGGGTGGTCATGATGTCACGCATCCGCTTCGCCGTGCTCGTCGCCGTGGTCTTCGTTCTCGTCCCGCAACTGCTGCTCGCGCAAGGCTTGACCCGGGCCACACCGGAGGACGTCGGCCTCTCGTCGGAGCGGCTCGAGCGGCTGACGGCAGCGCTCCAGGCGTATGTCGACGAGGGCCGCCTGCCTGGTGCCGTCGCGCTCGTGGCCCGGCGTGGACAGATTGCCTACCTGGAAGCGGTCGGCTACCGCGACGTCGAGGCGGAGGCGCCCATGACCACCGACGCGATCTTCCGGATCGCGTCGCAGACCAAGGCGCTTGCCAGCACCGCTGTGATGCTGCTGCAGGAGGACGGCAAGCTGCTCATAACCGACCCGGTCGGCAAATACCTGCCGGCGTTCCTCGAGACGACCGTTGCCGAGCGGAACGACGAGGGCGGCTACGACGTGGTCCCGTCGCGGCGGCCGATTACGATTCTCGATTTGCTGACCCATACGGCCGGCATCAGCTACGGCAACGGTCCGGCGGCTGACCAGTGGTACACGGCCGGGATCACCGGTTGGTACTTTGCCGACCGCGACGAGCCGGTCGGCGACGTCATGGCGCGGCTGGCCGAACTGCCGCTCGACGCGCACCCCGGGGAGTCGTGGATCTACGGGTACAACACCGACATCCTCGGCGCGATGATCGAGAAGATCAGCGGGCAGACACTGGGCGCGTTCCTCCGCGAACGTCTGTTCGGCCCGCTCGGGCTCGACGACACGCACTTCTTCCTGCCGGAGAGCAAGGTCGACCGGCTGGCGACGGTCTACTCGTCGGGGGACGAGGGCGGCCTCGACCGCGCGCCCGATCCCGGCCACATGGTGGGCCAGGGCGCGTACGTAGAGGGTCCGCGCACGAGCTTCTCCGCTGGTGCCGGCCTGCTCTCGACCGCGACCGACTACGCCACGTTCCTGCAGATGATGCTCGACGATGGCGTCTTCGACGGTAAGCGCGTCCTCTCGCGCAAGACCGTCGAGTCGATGACAGTCGATCACCTCGGCGACATTCCGTTCCGTCCTGGCCAGGGGTTCGGCCTCGGCTTCTCGGTGGTGGAGGATCCTGCCGCGCTCGGCCTCCCGGCTTCTGTCGGCGAGTTCGGCTGGGGCGGTGCATATCACTCGACGTACTGGGTCGATCCGGCGGAGGAACTCGTGGTCGTCTACCTGACCCAGCTCATTCCGGCACGCGATATCGACGACCACGGCAAGCTGCGGACGCTCATCCACCAGGCGATCATCGACTGACGGTCCCGGGGGCGGATAGCGCCCGCAGCGCAGGTTCTCAACTGGCCGGCTCCGCTCTCCGGATCGGGCGCTCCGCAGCGTTGCCGGAGCGCGTGATCCAATAAAGACAATCGCGCGACCGCTCAAAGGAAAGCACACATGGATCGCACCGAAGCTGAACCCGGGCCGATCACATTCAGCTTCAAGAACATCGGCCCGATCACGAACGCCGATCTGGAACTCGGTTCACTTACCGTGATTGCCGGCCGCAACAACACCGGCAAGACGTACCTTGTCTATACGTTGTATGGTTTCCTGAAGATGTGGGATACCATTGATCCCGCACGTGACGAATCGAAACAGCCTGGAACCAGATCGTCGCACTGGGTGGTTGACGAGATCTACAAGCAGCTTGTCGAAAAGGGTGAGGCCACAGTTGCGCTCAATGCTGAAGGACTCAAGCGCGAGCGTCGAACCCTGATGCGAGCGTTGACGCGGTCTTTTTCCGCGAAGGCTCTGGCGATGGTGTTCAACTCATCGGTGGATGCCTTCAAGCACGCTTCAATCGCCGTCAACCTCGGTCCAGGCCTTCATCAACACCAACCCGCCGAATTCCTCCAGGTTCGCGCTGGCGAGATGCTCTCTGCTCACTATGACGGCGTGAATGTACGGATTTCGGGAGGCAGCCCGGGAAAGAACAATCCGGCTCCCGGGAAATTCTACTATGGCATCCAACGTTTCTATCTCCGGTTCCTGTTTCCGGAACTGGCGCTGGAACCCTTCGTCCTGTCCGCTGAGCGCTTTGGAATTTCGCTGTTCTACAAGGAGCTCGACTTTACGAAGAACCAACTCGTCGACCTGCTGCAGAAAATAGGCGACCGGAAGCGGAGGGATCGGTTTCCGTTTCTGCTCATAGACGAGAGCTTGAGCCGGTACGCATTGCCAATCAAGCACAACATCAATTATACAAGAGGCATCTTTGACATCCGAAAGCAGCACAGCGAGGTGTATGATGAGGGCCTGTTCAACGAGATCAGAGATTTGATGAACGGGTACTATAGGGCATCGGACGCGAACATTGAGTTTCGTTCGAGCGCCCGGGGATCCCGTCGCTTCGTCATTCCGCTTCACTTAGCGTCTTCTTCCGCCCGCGGTCTTTCCGACCTGTACTTCTTCTTGCGGCACATGGCCTGCAAAGACCACTTGGTCATCATCGACGAGCCGGAAGGTCATCTCGACACAACCAACCAGAGACTGCTTGCGCGTCTGCTGGCGCGCATGGTACGGGTCGGTTTGAAGGTACTGGTCACCACCCATAGTGATTACCTGATCAAGGAGATCAACAACCTGGTCATGCTGAACAATCCTGTTTTCTCAAACAAGCCGAAGATTGTCGAAGAACTCGGATATAAAGAAAGTGATTGCATTTCGCCCCAGAGAATCCGCGCATACATTGCAGAGAACAATGGTCTGACCAAGTGCAGGGTGGACGAGTTCGGGATCGAGATGCCGAATTTTGACAGGACGATTGATGATATCAACAGGGTGGCCAACAACCTGGCATCCTGTGTCGCAGAGGGTGTGAACGAGTAGCATGGAGTTTGGACCCGCACTGGTAGACGTTTTGGCATCGGATGTGGTTGTGGGAGTGGAAACCAATTCCTTGAGGCTGCGAGAGAAAAAGGCAGGTATGGACGTAACCGTCGTTGGCATTCCCGCAGACGGTGTGGCGATCAACTTGGAACGCGTTGGCCACGCGTCGAAGCTCGGAGGTTCATGCAGAAAGGTATGTGATTATTTGTTGGTTTTTGAAAGAGACGCCGAAACATGGGCGCTCTTTTTGGAGCTCAAGAAAACCGACAAAAATTACAAGAGACCTCGCGAGCAATTGCGACGGTCGCTGCCGATCTTGAAGTACCTCCGATCTGTGTGTCTGGTCGAACAGGGTTCGACGCAGAAAGAGCATCCGGTAGCGGTGCGTTATGCCATTGTCTTCGAAAAGGTGAGTGAGAGACTGGATAAACAGTCAGTCAGAGCTGACCCGAAGACCAGGATTCGCCAGGAAAAGTATATGGACATTGAGGTGAGAACATTCGTCGGTCCGCGAGTATCCGTTCAAGCATTGGTGGGCGACTGATGTTGCATGACGCCAGCGGAAATGCACAAGTGTGGGCCGGTTCGGAGCCGCGGTACCGCATGGCCGATGGCCTTCTTGTGGCGCCGTGCGTGTCGTGAGCTGGAACGTCAACGGGCTGCGCGCCTGCGCCCGGAAGGGGTTTCTCGACTTCCTCGACGCATCGGGGGCGGATGTCGTCGGGCTGCAGGAGGTGCGCGCGTTCGAGCACCAGCTCGAGCCGGCTGTGCGGGCGCCGGCCGGGTGGCAAACGGTCTTCGCGGCGGCCGAGCGGCCGGGCTACAGCGGGGTCGCCCTCTATAGCCGTGAGCGGCCCGAGTGGGTGGAGACCGCCCTCGGGGAACCCCGGTTCGACGTCGAGGGACGGCTGGTCATTGCCCGCTTCGGCCGGCTGGCGGTGGCGTCGGTCTACTTTCCCAAGGGCAGCGGTCGCGACCGGGACAACAGCCGCGTACCCTACAAGCTGGCCTTCTACGCGGCACTTTTCGACCGGCTGCAGCGGTTGCGGCGCCGCGGCCCCGTGCTCGTCGTCGGCGACTACAACACGGCGCACGAGCCGATCGACCTGGCGCGGCCGGCCGCGAACACGAAGACCAGCGGCTTCCTGCCCGAGGAGCGGGCGGAGCTGGGCCGCTGGCTGGCGGCCGGCTGGGTGGACACCTTCCGCGCGCGCCATCCCGGGGAGGCGGACCACTACACGTGGTGGCGGCAGTGGGGCGGCGCGCGCGAGCGGAACATCGGGTGGCGCATCGACTACGTGCTGGCCTCGCCGGCCGCCGCGGCGCTTGTCACCGACGCCTTCATCTGGCCGCGGGTGACCGGCTCCGATCACTGCCCGGTCGGGGTCGATCTGGAGTATTGACGCCGGCGTGCGCGGCTCGTCAGGTGGCCGCGGCCCGCTCGCCGGCGCAGCCCACGCCGAAGTCGGCCGCCGCGGGATGTCGACGACGATCAAGGAGGGTGGCCTTGGGCGGGATGGCGGGATTAGATCGCGCTGCAGCTTCTGGTTGTTTCGCGGCAGCGGGTGCTCGTATTGTTGCAGCCGTGGCTGCCGCGGGGATGCGGCCCACCGAACGCGACCGTCGGACGTCCAACGTCCACCACTGAGCATACCGATGAAGCGCCATCTTCCGACTCTCGTGACTCTCGGCCTGGCGGTGACGCTCGGCAGCGCTGCGTCCGCCGCGCAGCCGCCGCCGCGAACCGCGCCTGCTGCGTCCGCGGCCATGGCCGCGGCACGCGGGGCGGACACGCCGCTCGTGCCCCTGCCCGCCGGACCACAGGTCTTCGCGGACTCGGGCGGGCAGCCATTCCGCGTGGTGCCGATCGCAGGGTTCACGCACCCCTGGGCACTCGCTTTTCTGCCGGGCGGTGACATCCTGGTCACCGAGCTGGGAGGGCGCTTGCGGATCATCCGCGACGGGGTGCTCGATCCGCGGCCGATCGCCAACGTGCCCCGGGCGAACGTGCACGCCTGGCGGGCGGGGATTATGGACGTCGCGGTTCATCCGCAGTACGCCGACAACCGGTTCGTCTATCTCACCTACTCGAAGACGCTTCCGGAACCCCCCAGCGCCGCCGCGGGCGGGCGGACGGGAACGGCGACCACGGCGACCACGGTCGCCCTGGCGCGCGCCCGGTTCGAGGGGGGCGCGGCTCTCGCCGACGTCGAGGACGTCTTCGTGTCCGACGCCAGATGCGGGATGGCGTGTGCATCGCGCATCGCCTTCGCGCGCGACGGCACGATCATCATGACAATCGGCATGCCGAGAGGCGACCAGCCGCAGAATCCCGCCACGCACGGCGGCAAGATCCTGCGTCTGAACGACGACGGCACAGTCCCGCAGGACAATCCGTTCGTGGGTCGGTCGGGCTACCGGCCGGAGATCTACGCACTCGGCATCCGCAACGCGGTCGGGCTGTTCGTGCACCCGGAGACCGGGGAGATCTGGGAGACCGAGCACGGCCCGATGGGGGGCGACGAGATCAACATCATCCGGCCCGGCAGGAACTACGGCTGGCCGGTCGTGTCATACGGCCGCGGCTACGCCAACCAACCGATCGGATCCGGCGACCGTCAGCGCGACGGGATGGAGGAGCCGTTCCTGTTCTGGAGCCCCTCGCCGGCCGTGTCCGGCATCACCATCTACACGGGTGACCGCTTTCCCACCTGGAAGGGCAACATCTTCGTGGGTGCGCTGGGTGCCGGCTCGCACCTGGGCGCGCGCCAGTTGCACCGCATCGTCCTGAATCCGGCCGGGTTCCCCCAACGGGCGGGAGACTGGACGATGCTGCACGAGCTCAAGCGACGCATCCGCGACGTCAAGCAGGGACCCGACGGGCTGCTGTACCTCACGGTCGACGCGACAGAAGGCGCCGTGCTGCGGCTCGAACCCGTCGAGGCACAGTACTGAGCGCGTGCGGCCGGTTCGACGCGCCTGCCCGGCGCCGGCTGCTACGCGACGCGCTTGCCGGTGATGGCCTCGCGGAGACCTTCGAGCAGGCCTTCGAGGCGCGCCATCCGCTCGCGCAGCTGGCTGATCTCCTTGCCCTGGGCGTCGATTCGCTCGCGGAGGTCTCTGCCCTGGGCGTCGATGTCCTCGCGAAGGTCCCTCACCTGGGCGTCGATGTGCTCGCGGAGGTCCTTGCCCTGGGCGTCGCCTCGCTCGCGGAGGTCCTGACCCTGGGCGCGCAGCTCGTGCCGCAGGCTTCGGAACGACGTGGCGAGCGCGACCAGAATGGCGATGGCAGCTCCCGCGACAGTCCAGGCAGTCGCGTCCATACCGAAGTCCTGCTGCGACCAGCCTCCTCCACACCTCATGCTATTCGATCTGCCGCCAGGCGGAGACTCCGTATGGACCGCTTCACGGCTGGGTGATGGCAGCGGCCAGACTCGCTACCTGTCGGCAAGCGCGCCACCGGCACGGGCCCGGCGGCAGCGTTATTCTCCGGCAGGGTGCGTTGGCAGGTGCAGCCAAGGCTCGCAGCCGGCTACTGGTGAATCGCCGCAGACACGGCTTCGGCCATTTCCCCCAGCGAGAAGAACACGAAGGCGGTCGATGGCCGGGTCTCGACCTGGCGGGTCGCACCCCAGGCGCCGCCCTCGGACAGGCGCTGCCGGTCGATCCATGCGTTGGCGAGGCCGAAGCGGTTCGCCGGGGCATGGTCGTGGTGCAGGCTCTGCGCCGTGTGCAGGATGTCGCGGCGGTTCATCCCGAGGTCCGTCTTCACCTGCGCGAGCAGGTACTCGAAGTTGGCGTCCGCGGGCTTGTAGGCGCCGATGTCCTCGGCGGTGTAGATGGCGTCGAACTCGACGCCCAGCTTGCGGTTGGACGCGGCGATGCCGTCGCGGTGGACATTGGAGAGGATGACGAGCCGGAAGTGCCGCTTCAGGACCCGCAGCGCGTCGGCCGTGTCCGGGAATGCGGGCCAGTGCGGCACCGACGCCCCGAACGCCGCGTCGAGCTCGGTGCTCGTTTCGAGGCCGAAGTGCTCGGCGACGCTGCGGTGCACGCGCGCGAGCACGTCCGGATAGCGCAGGGCCGGCGCCGCCTGCTCGTGGCGGCTCTCGCAGCGCGCGAAGGCCTGCAGGGCCGGCTTGCGCGCGACGTCGGTGCGCCCGCTGCGAACGATGAGCGGCTGCAGCGCGTCCCAGATGCCGCTCTCCCAGTCGATGAGGGTGCCGTAGCAGTCGAACGTCAGGACGCCGTAGTCGGTCAGTCGCGGCATGGGGGCCGTCCACCGTACGCGCGGCCTACTGGTCCTGGAAGTAGTCGTCGGTGCGGTTGGTGACGTGTTCCTTCGGCATGTCGTTCCACGTAAACTTGGTAGCGGTTGCTGCGCTCGGCATGACCGCAGTGTACGGCATCGATCGACGCCGCGCCGGCGGTCGCGAGGAGGACGGTCATGAAGCTGACCCCCGCGGAGCTCGCACGGTTCGACGAGCAGGGCTACCTGTTCTTCCCGGCGCGTTTCTCGCCCGCCGAGGCAGCGCTGCTGCGGGCCGCCGCGGACGAGGTGTATGCACTGGACCGCAAGGAGGTGTGGCGCGAGTCGACCGGCGTCGCACGCACCGCGTTCGCCGCGCACACGTATCACGAGGCGTTCCGCCGCCTCGGACGCCACCCGCGCCTGGTCGAACCGGTGATGCAGCTCGTCGACGGTCCGGTCTACATGCACCAGTACAAGGTCAACGCCAAGGCGGCGTTCGACGGCGAGATCTGGCAGTGGCATCAGGACTTCGGCACGTGGCACCGTGACGACGAGATGCCGGCGCCGCGGGCGATGAACATCGCGGTCTTCCTCGACGAGGTGACCGCCGCCAACGGGCCGCTGCTGTTCCTGCCCGGGAGTCACAAGCAGGGCGTCTTCCAGGCCGGACACGATCTGGAGACGACGAGCTACCCGCTGTGGACGCTCGATCGCGCTACGGTAACGCGCCTCGCCGCGCGCGGCGGCTGCGTGGCGCCGACCGGGCCCGCGGGCAGCATCATCGTGTTCGCCTCTACGCTCGTCCACGCGAGCCCGCCGAACATCAGCCCGTTCAGCCGCAGCATCGTCTATCTCTCGCTCTGCCACGTCGACAATCACATCCGCCGGTTCAAGCGCGCCGAGTGGATCGCGCACCGGGACTTCACGCCGATCGAGCCGCTGCCCGACGACTGCCTCACCGAGCTCGTGCAGGCCGGCGCGCCGGCCTGAAGGCGGATGTACCTCCTCGAGCAGCTCCGGGAGCGTGCGCGCACGGGCCGGCCGGTGTGCGTCGCGCTCATCGGCGCCGGCAAGTTCGGCTCGATGTTCCTGAGCCAGGCGCCCACGACCGCGGGTCTTGAGGTGCGCGTCATTGCGGACCTCGACCCCGACCGCGCCCGCAGCGCGTGCCGCACGGTCGGCTGGGACGAGGCGCGCATCGCCCGCACACGGTTCACCGCCGCCGCGCTCGACGCCGTTCGGGCCGACGACGTCGACGTGGTGGTCGAGGCGACCGGGGACCCGGCGGCGGGGATCCTGCATGCCCGCGCGGCGCGCGCGGCGCGCCGCCACATCGTGATGGTCAACGTCGAAGCCGACGTGCTCGCCGGGCCGCTGCTGGCGGCCGAGGCCCGCGCCGCGGGGGTCGTCTACACACTGGCGTACGGGGATCAGCCGGCGCTCACCTGCGAGCTGGTGGAGTGGGCGCGTGCCTGCGGATTCGACGTGGTGGCGGCCGGGAAGGGCACGAAGTACCTGCCCGCGTACCATGCCTCGACCCCGGACACGGTCTGGGAGCACTACGGGCTGACCGCGGCCGAGGCGCGGGCGGCGGGCATGAACAGCCGGATGTTCAACTCGTTCCTCGACGGGACCAAGTCCGCGATCGAGATGGCCGCCATCGCGAACGCGACCGGCCTCACGCCGCCGCCGGACGGCCTGCGCTTCCCGCCCTGCAGCCGCGAGCACCTGGCCCACGTGCTGCGGCCCGCCGCGGTCGGCGGGCAACTCCATCACAAGGGTCAGGTCGAGGTGGTGTCGTCGCTGGAGCGCGATGGGCGCCCGGTGCCGTACGACCTGCGCTGGGGCGTTTACGTCGTGGTGGAGGCGCCCAACGAGTACGCGGCCGCCTGCTTTCGCCAGTACGGCATGAACACCGACGACACCGGCCGCTACTCGGCGATGTACAAGCCGTTCCACCTGATCGGCCTGGAGCTGAACGTGTCGGTTCTGGCCGCGGGCCTCCTCGGGCGGCCAACCGGTGCGCCGCGGGACTTCGTCGGCGACGTGGCGGCGACCGCGAAGCGGGATCTGGCGGCGGGGGAGACGCTCGACGGGGAGGGCGGCTACACCGTGTACGGGAAGCTGCTGCCGGCGCCCGCGGCGCTGGCGCGCGGCGCGCTGCCGATCGGGCTTGCGCACGGGACGACGCTGCAGCGCGCCGTCGCCGCGGGCGAGGTCGTGTGCCGGGACGACGTGGAGCTCGATCCCGCGCTGCCCGCCGTGCAGGCGCGCCGGGCGCTGGAGGCCCGCTTCACCGGCGCGGCGCGGGCCGGGTAGCGCCGGGTGTCGGCCCGCGCGACGACACCCGGTGCTGCCGGTCTACTTCGCCAGCGGGTCTGGACGGAGCTGGAAGCGGACGACCTTGCTCGGGGTGCCCTTGCCGGTCTCCGCGTGGAACGGCGCCCGCGTGCTCCAGGTCGCCCAGATGCCCCGTCCCTTCCAGCCGGCGTCGGGGTCGTCGATGCGGCCGTCCATCCACTTCGTGTAGAACCCCAGCGGATACGGCACGCGCAGGACGACCCACTCGCCGTCGCGCAGCGCGAGCAGCCCCTCGGCCGCGTTACCGGTGTTGATGGGCACGCCGCGCCCCAGGCCCAGCGTATCGAACTGGTCGACCCACGTATAGTAGCTGCCCTCGATGCTGCCCGACGCGGTGACACCCTTCATCTGCGGCATCGGCTCCGGGTACAGTGTCCACCCTTCGGGGCAGTGCTGGCCGGTGGCGTGCGGTCCGTTGAGCGGCCCGGTGCACTTGCGGCGGTCGAAGCTGGCGAGGTGGCCGCTGGCCAGCGGGGTCCACACCACGCCGTTCCGGTCGATGTCCATGCCGCGCGGCGAGTAGCCGTCCTGCACCTCGGCGCCGGGGTTCCGGAACGGCACCTCGTAGTACTCGGTCAGGCCGGTCTCGGACGGATTGTCGCCCGGATCGAACCGCAGCACCGCGCCAGGCATGCCCAGCGACGAGCCCCAGATGCTGCCGTCGACGGGGTTGTAGGCCACGCCGTAGAAGCCTGAGCGGATGCGGGTGTCCTTCTCCGGGTCACCGGGCTCGCCGGGCTCGACCCACTCGTCGCGGACGCCGTTGCCGTTGGTGTCGAGCACCAGCGGGCTCCACCCCTGTGCCGCCTCCTCGTCCCCGGTCGCGAGGAACAGGTTGGTGTTGAGCCACCCGATGACCTGCCCACCGCCGCTGGTCCATAGCGTGTTGTCGTCGTCCTCGGCGAAGATCAAGTGGTGCGTACCGTAGCAGGTGCCGATGAGGGTCATCTCCTCGGTAGCCGGGTCGTACACCGCCAGGTGGCGGTTGGCGCGCGGGTTCGGGAACGCGCGCGCCGACGGGTGGTCGGACCCCTCCAGACACAGCGGCGGGTTCTCGGGACCCCGCACGCGTGAGGTCAGCCAGACGCGCGCATCCTGGTCGAGCATCGGGTTGTGCACATTCGAGCGGCTGTCCCAGATGGCTTCGTCCCCCCAGTAGGGCGACGCTGCCAGCGGGGGTCCCGCTGCCAGCGGGGTGTCCGGGTCGCGCACCGGTACCGCCACTTCGGAGATGGTGTGATGCACCGGGTCGAGCACCGGCACGTAGTCGGCGCTGGCCTCGAGCGCCCCGTAGATGGGGCCGTTGGCGTTCACTGTCGGGTTGCGCTTGTCGGTCGAAGCCTCGTCGTGCAGGTAGGCGGTGGGATCGGCCCAGTCCCACTGGGTGACCACCACGTTGCGCTCCGTTCCCTGGGGCCGCGGCGGTGCCGGTGGCACCTCGCCGGCCATGATGCGGCCGGTCCAGTCGGCGTACATCTCCAGCGCGCGGCGACGCCCCATCCGGTCGAGCCCGTTGCTCATGCTGACCCCGGCCTGGCCGGACTTGATGCGGCGATCCCAGGCCGCCACGAGCGAGTCGAACTCGCCGAGCTCCGAAGGAACCTCGCGCGTGGCCTTGTTCCCAAGCCCGTGGCAGGCGGTGCACCCGCCGGACTTGAGGCCGCGCAGCCATGCCGCCTGGTTCGGCACGTTCGGCGAGATGCCGTTGCCCTCGGGACCGGTACCCGGGAACTCCTCGTGTCCCGGCACTTCCAGCAGCGAGTACCAGTAGCCGGAAGGGTAGTACTGCGCGGCAGCCTGCGCGTCGGGTGCCGGTACCGCCGTCAGATCGAGGCGGGTCCCCGGCGCGGCCTGCTGCCTGGGTGAGTCGACGAGTCCGTAGCCGCGTACCCAGACCTCGTAGGCCGCGTCAGGCAGGTCCGGCACCACGTAGCGGCCCGCATCGTCGGTGACCACGATGCGGTTGAACCGGGTCGGCAGGTCCATGGTCTCGGCTATCACCCAGACGCCTGCCTCCGGTCCGTCAGGTCCGCTAACGACTCCGCCGATGTCGTCGTCGTCGATGGCGACGTCCACCTGCTGCGCACCCGGTCCGGACGGCAGCGCAAGCATGCAGACAGCGAGGCCACCGGCAACCTGGCCGAGAAGTGTCGACCTTCTTCTCGTCATCTCTCTCCTCCCTGAATCCGCCTCTCCGGAACCGGTTCCGCTGCGCCGCAAGAGTGAACCCGGCGCTCGTGCATCCCGATTTCGACACGGGCATCCCGGAATGTCAACCGCCCGGTGTCGGCGCCGGCGACATTCCGTTCGGGTTCCCGATTATGATGCACCTGATTGCTACGACGTCCCGGCCAGGGAGGTGTGAGATGAGGTATCGATTGCTTGGCGTCGCGGGGGCAATCGCCGCCGTGTTCGCTGTCGTCTCGCTGGCGCCGCCGCCTGTCACGGCTCAACCCGCGCAGCCGTCGGATTGGGTTCTGCCGCGGACGCCCTGGGGCCATCCGGACCTGCAGGCCATCTGGAACAACGGCACCATCACCCCGCTGGAGCGCCCGGCCGAGCTCGCGGACCAGGCGTTCCTGGATGCGGAGGGAGTGGCCGCGCTCGAGCAGCGGGCGCAGGAGCGCGTGGACCAGGAGAACGCGCCGACGGTGCGCAGCGGTACGCTGCCGGTGGGCGGCAACGTCGGGGCCTACAACAGCTACTGGACCGAGCAGAGCACGTCGGTGGTGCGCACCATGCGCACGTCGCTGGTCACCGATCCGCCCGACGGCCGCCTGCCGCCGCTCACCCCGGCGGCGCTCGCGCGCATCATGTCGCCCGAGGCGCTGCGGCTGACCGAGGTGCAGGAGGGCCGCCTGCCCGCCGACGGGCCGGAGGAGATGGGGCTCAGCGAGCGCTGCCTGTGGTACCGCGGCATTCCCTCGATCCCCACCGGCTACAACAACAACTACCACTTCCTGCAGACGCCCGAGGCCGTGACCATCCTGCAGGAGCACATCCACGACCGGCGTGTCATCTTCCTCGACGGCCGCCCGCACCTGCCGCCGGGCATCAGCCAGTTCGCCGGCAGCTCGCGGGGACACTGGGAAGGCGACACGCTGGTCGTCGAGACCACCAACCTGCGCGAACCGTTCATCCGGCGCTGGGTCCGCCCGGAGCATTCGCTGTCGCGGGGCCGGCTCAGCGAGCATGCGCGCGTCATCGAGCGCTTCACGCGCATTGGTCCCGACACGCTCGACTACCAGTTCACCGTCCACGATCCGCTGACCTGGACGCGGTCGTGGTCAGGCGCGCTGCCGTACACACGCTTGGACGGCCCGATGTACGAGTTCGCGTGCCACGAGGGGAACTACGGACTGCTGAACATCATGACGGGGTCGCGGGCCGAGGACGCCGCAGGCGGGGAGTAGGCTCCAAGCCTGCAGGACCCTCGCGTCGGGCGAGGGGGCCGGTGGTTTGGTGGCCCACCTTCCCGTCGATTGGACGACGGATCGGCCGCAGTTCCTGGAGGAATGACCATGGCGCGCAGACTCCGGCTCTTCTTTTTCGTCTACCTGACCGTGTGCGCGATTCCGGTCGCCGCGGCGGCGCAGGTCGACTACATCGACCCGGCCGGCGGCTTCACGCAGGTCGTGACCACGACGCACGGGGGCGTCAAGACCGTCTTCGTTTCCGGCCAGGTCGGCCGCGGCGACACCTTCCGGGAGCACGTCGAATCGGCGTTCGCGGGCGTCGTGCGACGCCTCGGGCAGGCGGGTGCCACGCCGGCCGACGTCGTGAAGATCCGCATCTTCGTGAAGGACTTCGAGCCAGCGCAGTACGGCGTGATCTCCGAGGTCCGGCTGGCCACGTTCCCCGCCGCGGGCCACTGGCCGGCGAGCACGATGATCGGGGTCCGGGCGCTGGCCGCCGAAGACCTGCGCGTGGAGATCGAGGCGATTGCCGTCGTGGCCGAGCCGGGAGCCGCGTTGGAGATCGAGCGTTTCGCGCCGGCGAACGGCTTCAGCGGGGCCGTGGCCGTGACGGCCCACGGTGTCCGGACCGTCTACGTGGCAGGCCAGGTCGGCACGGGCGACACGCTGGCGGCGCAGGCGACCACGGTCTGGGAGAGCGTCGGCGCGCGGCTCGCCGAGGCCGGGGCCTCGCTGGCGGACCTCGTCAAGGCCACCACCTACATCGTCGACTTCAATCCGGAGACCGATCTGGCCGGGTACCGCGCGGGCCGCGAGCAGGCCCTGTCGCTCGCGGACATGCCTGCCAGCACGCTCCTGGGCGTGCCTGCGCTCGCGGCCCCGCAGTTCCGCATCGAGATCGACGGCATCGCCGTCGTCGGGACGGACGGCCGCGAGGTCGAGCGGGCGTTCATCGATCCGGCCACCGGCTTCACCCAGGCGGTGAGCGCGCGCGGCACCGGGCCCAAGGTCGTCCAGGTCTCCGGCCAGGTGGGCGTGCCGGGCGACCCGCTCGAGAGCCAGGCCGACCAGGTGTACGCCAACCTCAGGCGGCGCCTCGCGGCCGCGGGGGCGGCGCCGGAGGACCTCCTCAAGGTCGTCATCTACATGCCGGAGTACCGCCGGGGCGACTTCGCGGTGGTCGACGCGGCGCGCAAGGCGCACGGCTTCCCGGACGAGACGGTGCCGGCGGCCACGCTGCTGGGCATCCAGTCGCTGTTCGCTGACGGCGCGCTCGTCGAGATCGAGGGCATCGCCGTCGTTGGCAGCGGAGGAGTGCCCGACGACGTGCACCCGGTGTCGCGCAGCCGTCTGCCACCGATCGACCGCGAGGAGCTCGATCCGGCCCGGCGCGCGGCGTACGACGCGCACGTGGAGCGCACGGGCCGCGCCCCCGGCGGCGCGGCCGCACTGCGGCTGCACGGGTCGGGGACGAACCTGCGCTTCGACGCCCCCATGGGGCGACAGCTGACGGAGCTGACCATCCTGACGACGGCGCGCGAGTACGACCAGCCGTACGAGTGGGCGCTGCACGAGCTCGAGGCGATTGCCGTTGGGCTCGATGACGGCATCATCGACGTCGTGCGCCACCGCAAGCCGCTGACCGCGCTGAGCGACCGCGAAGCAATCATCGTCGAGGTCGGCCGCGAGCTGTTCGGCACGCGCCGCCTCGGGGCGGACACCTACGCGCGGGCCCTGGCGCTGCTGGGCAAGACGAACCTCGTCGACGTCATCGACGTGATGGGCCGCTACGCGAGCACGGCCGCCACGCTCACCGGCTTCAACCAGCGCATGCCGGCCGGCTGGCGACAGTCGCTGCCGCTGCCCTTCACCCATCCGGACGATATCCATCCCGACTCGCGCAGCCGACTGCCCCTGCGGAGCCCGGAGAGCCACGCGTCGGTGTCGGTGCTCTACGGCCGCATGCTGTCGCCCTCGGGCATCGGTCCCAACGTCATCCGCAGCTACGGGGACGGGCCGGCCACCCTGGAGGCGCGGGTGGGACGGCGGCTCATGCAGCTCGCGGTTCTCGTAACGGCCTGGGCCCACGACTCGCAGTACGACTGGACCGTGAACGAGCCGCGGGCGCGCGCCGCCGGTCTCGAGGCCGGGCTCATCGACATCGTGCGCCGCAACCGGCCGCTGGACGGGGTAGCCGAGAAGGACGCTGCGTTGATCGCGTTCGGCCGCGAGCTGTTCGGCGACCACAACGTCAGCGCGGAGACGTACGCGCGCGCCGAGCGCGCCTTCGGCGTGCGAGACCTGGTGGACCTCGTCGGCCTGATGGGCGCGCACGCCGCGGACGCCGCGGTGCTCGCAGCTTTCGACCAACAGTTGCCCGCGGGCGTCGCGCCGCTGCTCCCGGTGCCGTAGCCGGGCGCCGGCGGCCGGGTGTGCCGGGCGCCGGCGGATGGCGAGCCGGCGTCGTGAAGTCCGAATTCCGGGAGTCTGCCATGCGCATCATCACTGTGGTGGCGGCGTGTCTCGTGCTGAGCCCGGCGCTGCCGACCGCCCAGAGCGATCCGGGCGCGACGCTGGACATCTACGTCATCGACGTCGAGGGCGGCGAGGCGACGCTCTTCGTCAGCCCCGCGGGCGAATCGCTGCTCGTCGACGCCGGGTGGCCCGGCCTCGAGTACCGCGACGCCGACCGCATCGCCACCGTGGCGCGCGCGGCGGGCGTAACGCAGATCGACTACCTGCTCGTCACCCACTTCCACACCGACCACATGGGCGGCGCGCTGCAGCTCGCCGAGCGCCTGCCGATCCGCCGCTTCATCGACCATGGGGAAACGGTCGACACCGGGGCGCGGCAACGGGCGGCGTTCGACGCCTACACCGCGCTGCGCAGCCGGGGCGTGCACCGCGCGGTGGCGCCGGGCGACACGCTGCCGCTGGCCGGCCTGGACGTCGTGATCATGGCCTCCGCCGGGGCGGTGCTCGACGTGCCGCTCGCCGGCGCCGGCAGCGCCAACCCGCACTGCGACGGCTTCACGTTCCAGGGCGAGGAGATCACCAGCCGCTACGGCAACGCCGAGGACGACCAGTCGATCGCGACGTTCGTCGGCTTCGGCCGGTTTCGCAGCGTGATCATGGGCGACCTCAACTGGAACCGGGAGCACGCGCTCATGTGCCCCGACAACAAGATCGGCGCCATCGACCTGTACCTGGTGTCGCACCACGGCTCGGAAACGTCCGGCTCCGAGGCGCTCGTCCACGCCATCGAGCCGCGGGCCGCCGTCATGAACAACGGGCCGCGCAAGGGCGGGGCCGTGCAGACCTTCGAGATCCTCGCGGCCGCCGACAGCCTCGAGCACCTCTGGCAGAACCACTACTCGATTCCGGGCGGCGACGCCCACAACGCGCCGAAGCAGTTCATCGCCAACCTGGAGGAGGGCACGCCCGCGCCGAACGGGCGGACCATCCATATGGGACCCGCCCACGCAATCCACGTCGCGGCCCGCCGCGACGGCTCGTTCACGGTGACGAACAGCCGCAACGGGTTCAGCCGGACCTACCGTCCGCGGGAGTAGCCGCGTGGCTTAGCGCCGATGCAAGAGCGCGTGCAAGTTCTCCGACGCTTGCACGCGAGTGCAAGCAAGCGTGCAAGCTCCGGCCGCTGACGGGCCGGAAATCCCATGACGACGAGCAACACCGACCTGCACTGGATCGTCAACTACATCTGGGGCGTCGCCGACGACGTGCTGCGCGATCTGTACGTCCGCGGCAACCCCGCTGCCACCAGAGGAGGATGGGCGCCCGGCGACGCCCCGCCCGGTGGCTGTGGTACGCCGAAACCTGTGGAGCTGTGTCGATGAGGAACATCACGGTGTCGGTGGACGAGGAAACGTATCGGCAGTCCCGCATTCGTGCGGCGGAGCTGGACACCTCGGTGTCGGCACTCGTACGGGGCTTCCTCGATAGTCTCGTTCGCGATCGCGCCGTCGGAAACGGTGCGCGCGAGCCGGCCGGGGAGACCGAGTGCGAACGCCGCGGGCGTTTGTTGGACGAGGTTTTCGAAGACATCCGCTCGACGCGCAGCGGATTCAGAGCGGCCGACAACATCAGTCGGAACGCCTTGCACGACCGCAATGCGGTTCGTTGACACCAACGTTCTGATCTACGCTGCGAGTCCGTCCCACTCAGCCTTCGCAGGCGTTGCGGTTCATCGAGTCGATTCAGGAGTTTCCGGTGCAGGACGTCACGCTCGCCGTGTTTCGCGCAGGCGTCTCGCTCAGTCAGCGCTTTCGGCTGTCGTACTGGGACGGGGCGATTCTTGCCGCCGCGCACGTCTGCGGGTGCGACGCTGTGTACTCCGAGGACTTGAGTGACCGACAGGACTATGATGGCCTGCGCGTGATCAACCCCTTCGCTGATCAGACGAGGCCTGCATGGCCACCGACACCTCCGAGCGGGCCTTGAACGGCTGATCCGGTCGCCGGGACCGAAGATGCCTGCCTCGACCGCGCGGTCGTAGGTCTCCCGGTTCCAGCGGTATAGCTCCGGGTTGCGGGGTCGGCCACCGTCGGCAGCCTGTGGCCGGCGGCCGGCGTCAGCGCCGGTCCCACTGCGCCTGCATCCAGGCGCCGGCCTGCCGGAGCGCCTCGACGTAGCCGCCCATCGTGTAGTGGCCTACGCCCGTCAACTCCGTGAACTCCGCCGGGTGGCCGAGCTCCGCGAGCGTGCGGGCAGCCTCACGGGCGGGCTCGATGGGCACGAGCTCGTCGTCGCGGCTGTGGATCACGTGCACCGGCATCGACCCTATACGGTCCAGCGGGTTGTCGCGCGGGGCACTGGCAATGGGGATGGCGCCTGAGAAGCGCTCCGCGTGGTGCGTGGCCATGAACCAGGTACCGGCGCCACCCATGCTGAACCCGGTGACCAGGATCCGCTCGCGGTCGATGGCGTGGCGCGCGAGGATGTCGTCCAGCAGGTAGAGAACCGACTCCTCGGCCGACGGCACCGACCAGCGCCGGTTCGGCGAGTCGGGCGCCACGATGATGGCGCCCCAGTCCCTGAGGGCCGGCTCGACGATCTGGTACAGGAAGGGCCCGCCCACGCTGCCGCCGCCGGGGTGCAGCGCCAGGACGAGCGGGCGCGGCTCGCCTTCCCGCACGTCACGGGGCACCGAGATGGTGTAGCTCATCCGCCCGTGCCCGGGCACGTCGATGGCCGCGCCTTCGATGCGCGGCGCAGCGCCCGACTGCGCCGCCAGGGCCGCCGCCGCCACAGTCGATACGGCGAACAACGACGCGAGAATGGGACCGCCCGCCTGGCCAGGCGCGACGAGGAAGCCTGTCGGGCCTGGTCGACCGAGGAGCAACGCAGTCAGGCGGGATGCAGCGCCCGTCGAATGCAGCCGGGACTTTTGCCACGGGCTGTTAAGCTTCATGACGCGTGATGATACAACAGGGGTGGGCGTGAGCGTCCGCACGCGGTTTGCGCCCAGCCCGACCGGCTACCTGCACATCGGCGGCGTGCGGACCGCCCTGTTCAACTGGCTGTTCGCGCGGCGCCACGGCGGACAGTTCATCCTGCGTATCGACGATACCGACCGCCAGCGCAACCTCGCCGCGGCTCTGCAGCCCATCCTGGACGGCTTTCGCTGGCTGGGGCTCGACTGGGACGAGGGACCCGAGGTGGAGGGGCCGCACGCGCCGTACTTCCAGTCGGCCCGCCAGGCGCGGCATCGGGCGGCGGTCGAGCGCCTGCTCGCCGGCGGGCACGCCTACCGCGACTACGCGCGCGCGGACGAGATTCAGGCCGAGCGCGAAGCGGCGCAGCGCGGCAAGGTGCGCTTCATCTACAGCCGGCGCTGGATGGCCGAGACGCCCGCGCAGGCCGCCGCGTTCGAGGCCCAGGGCCGCAGCGCGGTGGTGCGCCTGAAGATGCCGCGCGCCGGCGTGTGCGCGTTCGACGACCTGGTGCGCGGGCCGGTCGAGTTCGAGTGGGCGCTCGAGCAGGACCACGTCGTGCAGCGCGCCGACGGCAGTTGCCTCTACCACCTGGCGAGCGCAGTCGACGACCACGACTTCCGCATCACGCACGTGATCCGCGCGGTGGAGCACCTCTCGAACACACCGCGGCAGATCTTCATCGCCCGCGGCCTCGGCTACGACCTGCCCGCGTACGCGCACCTGCCCTACGTGGCCGAGCCCGGCAGCGCCGAGAAGCTGAGCAAGCGCAAGGTGGGGACCTACCTGCGCCATCCCGACTTCCGGAAGCTGCATGCGCACGGCGCCGCCATCAGGGAAGCGCTCGGCGAGCCGGTCGCGGTCGAGTCGTTCAACCCGCTGGTCGTCGCGTTCTACCGCGACGTCGGCTACCGGCCGGAAGCCCTGCTCAACTACCTGCTGCTGCTGGGCTGGTCGCTGGACGATCGGACCGAGATGTTCACGGTGCCCCAGATGATCGAGCAGTTCACGCTCGAGCGGGTCAACAAGGCGGCGGCCAGCTTCGACCCGCCGAAGCTGCTGGCGTTCGAGGAGCGTTACATGCAGCGGCTGCCGCTCGCGGCGCGGGCGGCGGCGGCAGCGCCGTTCCTGCAGCGCCGCGGCGTGCTGCCCGACCCGCCGTCGCCTGTCGATCGTGACCGGCTGTCGCGCGTGGTCGCGGCGGCCGGCGAGCGGCTCAAGGTGGCCGGCGACATCCTGGGCTACCGGGAGTTCTTTCTCCCGGACGACGCGTTTCCGTACGACGAGAAAGCTTTCGCCAAGCGCCTGCGGGCGAACGGTGCGGCCGACCGCCTGGTGCGGTTCAGGGCGGTGCTGGCGGCTGTCGCCCCGTTCGACGCGCCGACGCTGCACGACGCCATGCAGCGGTTCGTCGCAGCGGAGGCGATCGCCATCGGGCACATCATCCACGCCGTGCGGGTCGCGGTGACCGGCAAGGCGGTGGGGTTCGGCCTGTTCGAGTGTCTGGAGATTCTCGGCCGCGAGGCCTGTCTGGCTCGCATCGACCGGGCGCTGGGCCGGCTCGCCGAGGCCGAGACGGAGTGTGCATGAAGCACGACGACGCAAGCAGCAGCAGCCCGGGCGCTGGGCTGGATTTCATACGCCAGATCGTCGACGACGACCGGCGGGCCGGCAGGCACGGCGGCCGCGTGCACACGCGCTTCCCGCCGGAGCCTAACGGGTATCTGCATATCGGCCACGCGAAAGCGATCTGCCTCAATTTCGGGATTGCGCAGGAGACCGGGGGGCTCTGCAATCTGCGAATGGACGACACCAACCCGGAGACGGAGGACCAGGAGTACGTCCGGGCCATCGAACGGGACGTACGCTGGCTGGGCTTCGACTGGGCGGAGCGCTTCTACTATGCGTCGGACTACTTCGACCGGCTCTACGAGTGCGCGGTCCAGCTCATCGAGGGCGGCCATGCCTACGTCTGCGACCTGCGGGGCGAGGAGGTGAGCCGCTACCGCGGCCGCTGGAACGAGCCCGGGCGTGACAGTCCCTACCGCGACCGCCCGGTCGCCGAAAATCTGGACCTGTTCGAGCGCATGCGGGCCGGCGAGTTCCCCGACGGCAGCCGCACGTTGCGGGCGAAGATCGACATGGCTTCGTCCAACATGAACCTGCGCGATCCGGCGCTCTACCGCATCCGCCGCGCGCCGCACTACCGCCAGGGCGACCGCTGGTGCATCTACCCGATGTACGACTTCACGCATCCGCTGTCGGACGCGTATGAGAGCGTCACCCACTCGCTGTGCACGCTGGAGTTCGAGGATCACCGCCCGCTGTACGACTGGTTCCTGCAGCGCCTGGCGTTCGAATCGCCCCCGCGGCAGATCGAGTTCGCGCGGCTGAACGTCACGCACACGGTGCTCAGCAAGCGCAAGCTGCTCGAGCTCGTCGAGGGTGGACACGTGGAAGGCTGGGACGATCCGCGCATGCCGACGCTGGTGGGCATGCGCCGGCGCGGCTACCCCCCGGGCGCCATCCGCGACTTCTGCGACCGCATCGGCATTGCGAAGGCCAACAGCCTGGTGCAGATCGCCCAACTCGAGGATGCCGTGCGGCAGGAACTGAACCGGACGGCACCGCGGGTGATGGCCGTGCTGCGGCCGCTGCGCGTGGTGATCGAGAACTACCCCGAGGATCGGGTCGAGCAGCTCGAAGCCGTCAACAATCCCGAGGACCCCGCCGCGGGCACCCGGCCGGTCCCCTTCGCCCGCGTGCTGTACATCGAGCACAGCGACTTCCGCGAGGATCCGCCCCGCAAGTACTTCCGGCTGGCGCCGGGGCGGGAGGTGCGGCTGCGGTACGCCTACTTCCTCAAGTGCACCCGCGTCGTCAAGGACCCGGCGAGCGGCGAGGTGACCGAGCTGCGCTGCACCTACGACCCGGCGACGCGTGGCGGCTACGCCCCCGACGGACGCAAGGTCCGCGGCACCATCCACTGGGTCTCCGCGGCCCATGCCCTGCCGGCGGACGTGCGGCTGTACGACCACCTGTTCACGCAGGAAGACCCCGAGGACGTCGGCGAGGGGCAGGACTACAAGGACTGCCTGAACCCGGCCTCGCGCGAAGTCCTGACCGGCGGCCGAGTCGAGGCCAGCTTGGCGGCGGCGCGCGGCGGCGACCGCTACCAGTTCGAGCGCCAGGGCTACTTCTGCGTCGACCCCGACTCGTCGAGCGAGCGGCTCGTCTTCAACCGCACCGTCGGCCTGCGCGATACGTGGGCCAAGATCCAGCGGAAGGCGTCCCGAGGTTCGTAGCTCGTCCCCTCGGCGCGCGCCCCGGGGCCTCCCGGGGCCGGTCGGGCGGTCGACTATACTGGGGCCGTCATGCCCGATCGGAACCGGCGGATCACGCTTGCCGCCCGGCCGCAAGGGGCTCCCAGGGCGAGCGACTTCGAGCTGGTGGAGGTGCCCGTGCCGCGGCCCGGCCCCGGGCAGCTGCTCAGCCGCACCATCTATCTGTCGCTCGATCCCTACATGCGCGGCCGCATGAACCAGAGCGTGGGCTACGCGCCGACGGTGGACGTCGGCGGCACCATGGTGGGCGGCACCGTGGCGCAGGTGGTCGAATCGAACCTCGCGGGCTACCAGGCCGGCGACTTCATCCTGTGCTCGAACGGCTGGCAGGACTACGGGCTGTCGGACGGCCAGGGCGTCCGCAAGCTGGACCCGGCCGCTGCCCCGATCTCGACGGCAATCGGGGTCCTCGGCATGCCCGGGCACACGGCGTACGTGGGGCTGCTCGATATCGGGCAGCCGCGGCCGGGCGAGACGGTGGCGGTCTCGGCCGCCTCCGGCGCGGTCGGCGCGGTGGTGGGGCAGATCGCGCGCATCAAGGGCTGCCGGGTGGTCGGCGTTGCGGGCGCCCGGGAGAAGTGCGACTACGTGACGCGCGAGCTGGGCTTCGACGCCTGCGTGAGCCGTCTCGACGAGGCCTTGCCGGACGCGCTCCGGGCGGCTTGTCCGGACGGCATCGACGTCTACTTCGAGAACGCCGGCGGGGCGGTGTTCGACGCGGTCCTACCGCTGCTCAACACCTACGCCCGCGTCCCGATCTGTGGGCGCATCGCCAACTACAACCAGACGGAGCCGCCGCCGGGCCCCAATCTCGTACCGCGCGTGATGGGTCTGACGCTGGTGCGCCGCCTCACCTTCCGCGGATTCATCGTGTTCGACCACATGGACCGCGAGGCCGATTTCCTGCGCGACGTCGGCGCGTGGATCCGGAGCGGCGACATCGTCTACAAGGAGGACGTGGTCGACGGCCTGGAGCAGGCGGTGCCGGCGTTCCAGGGCCTGCTGCAGGGGAAGAACTTCGGCAAACTGCTCGTGCGCGTCTCGGACGATCCGACGCGCTAGCCTCGCGTCTGCTCCGCGGCAGCGGTGCAGGCCCACGCCGAGGCGCGGGGCCATGGGATCCTCCGCAAGCGGACGTCCGGGGGTGCGGGGCGCAGCCGTTTTGCGCTGCGAGCGGTCTGAGCCATGGCACCGTGCAGACCGCAGGGCGCGCACGGCGCGCCTCGGCGGGAGCGGCGCGGGGCTATGGGGTCCCCGCAAGCGGACGCCGGGGGTGCGGGGCGCAGCCCCGTCGAGACAAGGATGCGTTCTCCGGACTCCGCCGCGCGCCGCCTGCCCGACTCGATTGTCCTCATCTTCCTGCTGATCCTGCTCGCCCAGGCCGCGAGCTACGTCATCCCGGCCGGTGAGTTCGAGCGCGACGGTCGGCAGGTCGTCGAGGGCACCTACCACGTCGTGGAGGCGGATCCGCTGCCGCCCCTGGCGTTCCTGACCGCCGTGCCGGCCGGGTTGGCCGCGGCGCAGGCAATCATCTTCTTCGTCTTCCTCGTCGGGGGCGTCATCCGCGTCGTGCGGGCCACCGGCGCCATCGACGCGGTGATCGGCTGGGCCATCGCGCGGCTGGGCGCCCGGCCCGCGTGGCTGGTGGCCGGCATGGCCGCGCTGTTTTCGGTCGGCTCGTCCACGGTCGGCATGGCCGAGGAGTACATGCCCTTCGTGCCGATCCTGGTGGCGATGTGCCTGGCGCTGAAGCTCGACGCCGTGGTGGCCGTCGGCATCATCTATGTGGGCGCTGCGGTCGGCTACGCCTGCGCCGCCATCAATCCCTTCACCGTGCTGATTGCCCAGGACATCGCGGGCCTCGAGCTCACCTCCGGGCAGGGGGTGCGCTGGGCGCTGCTGGTCATCTGCCTGGCGGTCGGCGTGCAGCACCTCCTGCGCTACGCGGCACGCGTGCGCAGCGACCCCGGCCGGAGTCTGGTGGCCGACGTCGACTACGCAGCCGGTTTTGAACCGCCCGCAGGCGTGCGGTTCACGGCGCGGCGCGCGACGGTCGTCGCGGTGCTGATGGGCGGCATCGGCCTTTTCGTTTACGGGGTGGCGGCCCGCGGCTGGTACCTCGTCGAGCTGTCAGCGGTGTTCCTGGGCATCGGGCTTCTGGCCGCGCTCATCGGACGCCTCGGCCCGAACAGTGCAGCGCGCGCGTTCCTGGCCGGCGCGGGGGAGATGACCGCGACGGCGCTGCTCATCGGCTTCGCGCGGACCATCGAGGTCGTGCTCTCGGACGCGCGCGTGATCGACACGATCATCCACGGGCTGGCGACGCCGCTGGGCGCGCTGCCGGCTCACGCCGCGGCCGTCGGCATGCTGGCGGTCCAGACGATATGCAATCTGTTCGTCCCGTCCGGGTCCGGCCAGGCGTACGTGACGATGCCGATCATGGCGCCGCTGGCCGACCTGACCGGCGTGACCCGCCAGACGGCGGTGCTCGCCTACCAGTTCGGCGACGGCTTCACGAACCTGCTGGTCCCCACCAACGCGCTGCTGATGGGGATGCTGGCGCTGGCCCGGATTCCCTACCAGCGCTGGCTGGCCTTCGTCCTGCCGCTGCTCGTCAAGCTGTATCTCGTGGCAGGGTTGGCCCTCGTGGCGGCCGTCGAGCTGGGCTACCGCTGAGTCCCGCGGGCGGGTCGCAGCGCCGCGGCGTTGCCGGTACGCTCGGCGGTCCGGGCGGGCTGCGGCCCCCACTGCGTGACGCCCGCGCAGACGGCCACGTTGACGCCGAGCGCGACGATGCCCGCGTGCACGTCCCACACTTCCGGCCGGCCGGCGAGCAGCAGGCCGGCGTAGGTGGCGCAGCCGGTCAGCATCCCACCCAGCGCCGCGGGCGTTGACAGGCGGCGCCAGGTGACGCCGAGGACGAACAGCGGCGCCACCTGTGCCAGGATCTCCATCTTGATCTCGGTCAGGCCCCAAAGCGTCACGCGCGGGGACAGCGCGATGACCACGAGCACGCCGACGACGCCCCACGAGAGCCGCTTGCCCGCGCGCGTGAGCCGGTCCTCGGAAGCGTCCCGGAGCAGGGTCGCGCCGACGATGTCCTTGGCGAGGATCGAGGAGAGGCTCAGCAGCACCGAGTCGGCCGTCGACATGACCGCCGCCACGACCGCCGTAATCACCATGACGCAGAGCCCGAAGAGCAGCACCGAACGGGTGCTCCAGGCGGTCAGCAGGGCCGGCATCACCTGATCCGCGTCGCCGCCCGCCGGCAGCTCGCCGATGGCGAGAATGCCGACCATGAACATGACGCCGGTTGTCACCAGCGGCAGGAACACCATGACGCTGAAGGCGCGCTTGAGGGTGGCCGCGTCGCGGGCCGCGTAGATGCGCTGGATGGCGTGCGGATACACCGCGCCGGAGAAGCCGATGAGAAGGAGCGTGCTGAACCAGTTGCGCGAGACGTCCCAGCCGGGCACGGCCACCTTGTCGGGGGCCGTGGCGGCAACGATCACCGTCAGCTCGGCAAGATGGGCGGGGGTCGGCACGACGGCCAGCAGCAGGCCGGCGAGTCCGACCAGCAGCATGATCCCCTGCACGCAGTCGGTCCACGCCACGGCGCGCATGCCGCCCACGGTCTCGTAGACGATGACCACGAGGGTCAGCAGCACCACGCCTGCCCAGTAGGGCACGACTCCGCCCGAGAGGCCCTCGGTTACGTGGCCCATCGCCATCAGTTGCGCCAGAAGGTAGTTCGAGATGGCCACCACCAGCAGCACGTTGGCGACCAAAGTCAGCGGCGGCGACCCGAAGCGGTGCGCGATCCAGTCGCCGGGCGTGACGAATGCATGCCGCCGGGCGACGGCCTGCAGGCGCGGGGCGAAGACGAGGTAGACGACGATGATCGCCATCATGAAGCCGACGCTCATCACCCACGCGTAGCCGAGCCGGAACGCCTCGCCCGGGTAGCCGAGCAGCGTGTTGCCGCTGTACTGCGTGGCGTAGAGCGTCAGCAGCAGGACGAAGCCGCCGAGGTTCCGTCCGGCCAGGTAGAACTCGCCGAGGTCCGCCCCGCGGCTCCGCCTTCGGGTCGCGTAGCCGACGCCGATAAGCACCGCCAGGTAGGCGACGACCGCCACGCCGGCGCCGAGCGCGAGGGACGTGTTCACCGCGGCCCCTCCGGGTCGTCGAGGTCCCGCGCCGCGGGGGGCGCGGGCCAGTGGCGTGCGACGACATACACGGTGAAGAGCGCCACCGCCAGGCAGGCCGACAACGACAGGACAACCCAGTGCGGCAGCCCGAACCAGAGGCGCAACGGCCCGCCGGCCGGCAGATACCACGGCACTGACAGCGCGAAGAGCAGGACGTAGACCGCCCACACCCAGGTACGGATCCGCGGCTCGGCCGGATCGGGACTGCTGGTCATCCTCCCCTGCCTGCTCGCACTCCTCGCGCCGGCGACCGGCCCCGGCCTCCGCCACCGCGTGTCGAGTCGCCTGGCGCCCATGATAGCGGTAGAATCGCTTGTCGCGGTGATCCACGCGGCCGGGTAACCGATCCTCTCCTGTCCCGGAACACACCATGCCGCCACCGGCCGATTCTCTAGTTCGTGGAAGCCCTGGTAGGCCCCGCCGGCCGGATCGCAATAGAATGAGGCGACGCGGAAGGGTGGGGAGCCGATGAGACTGTTGCGTCCGGAGCCGGTGTTGGCCGGGATCGTCGCCGGCGTGCTTGTGGCCGGGTGCGGCACGGTCGGAGAGGCGCCCGACGTGGTCGCCGACGGCCCGGAGCCGCTTTTCGACATGCCCGCCGGGGCGACCATCGAGCTGCTGCGCGAGCCGGTGCCGGTCGCCGACGTCGCGATGCGGACGCTGGACGGCCGCACGTTGTCGATGAGCGACTGGCGCGGCAAGGTCACCCTCGTGAACTACTGGGCCACCTGGTGCGGACCCTGCCGAGAAGAGATTCCGGATCTGATCGAGCTCCAGGCGCGCTATCCCGACCAGCTCCAGGTCGTCGGCATCTCGACCGACGAGGGGGACCCGGCGAACGTCGCCGCGTTCGCCCGCGCGGCAGGGATGAACTATCCGGTCGTCATGGCGACCCCTGAGCTGAACCGGCAGTTCCCCGGCGTGTTCGCGCTCCCCACGTCGTTCATCGTCGATCCGCAGGGCCGCATCGTCCAGACGCACGTCGGCCTTGTGAGCCCGGCGGTGTTCGAGCAGGAGGTCCGCCACCTCACGTCGCTCTCGACCACGGTCGCGGTCGAGCTCATCGACGGCAACGACGCGACGCGCCTCGTCAACGCCGCGCATGCCACCAGCATCCCCGGGCTGGACCTGTCCGAGTTGACGGCCGACCAGAAGGAGCGCGTGCTGCAGCGGCTCAACGAGGAAGGTTGTCCGTGCGGCTGCGCGCTGACGCTGGCGCAGTGCCGCATCAACGATGCCTCATGCGGGATCAGCCCGCCGCTCGCCGAGCGCGTGGTTGCCGAGGTCGTGGGCGCGAGCTGAACCCGCCCACGCAGCGCGCCGTCAAGTCTCCGACGACGCCGCCTCCGGTCCAATCGGGGCGCCGGCCGCCTCCGGCTCGCGCCCGGCCAGAGCCTTCCACCCCGCCAGCCGCCGCAGGTCCTCGACAATCAGGTAGGCCGTCGGGACCAGCACCAGCGTGATGAACGTCGCGAAGATGACCCCGAAGGCCAGCGAGACGGCCATCGGCAGGAGGAAGGCCGCGTCGACGCTCCGTTCCAGCATGAGCGGCGCCAGGCCGAAGAATGTGGTCAGCGACGTCAGCAGAATGGGCCGAAAGCGCGCGACGCCCGCATCCCGGATGGCGGCACCGAGGTCGGCGTGCACCGCGCGCCGGCGGTTGATGAAGGTGACCATGACGAGGCTGTCGTTCACCACCACGCCCGACAGCGCCACCAGCCCGAACATCGACATGAAGGTGACGTTCAGTCCCATGATGATGTGGCCCCAGACCGCCCCGACTAGGCCGAACGGGATGGCACTCATGATGATGAGCGGCTGCAGGTACGACTTGAGCGGCACGGCCAGCAGCGCGAAGATGGCCAGCAGCGCGACGACGAAACCGGCCTGCAACCCGCCGACCGCGTCTTCCTGCTCCGCCTGCATGCCCTCGAAGACGTAGAACACGCCCGGATGGCGCGGCAGCACCGCGGGCAGGATGCGGGTCTGCAGATCCGCGACGACCGTGCCGCTGGAGGTGACGGTCTCGTCCACGGCCGCCGTCACGTTCACGGCCCGGTTGCGATCGACGCGCTTGATGGAGGCGAAGCCGCGCCCCGGCTCCACCGCGGCAACCTGGCTGAACGGCACCTCGCCGCCGCCCGGCGTCCGGATCCTCATGTTCTCGAGGTCCCCAAGCGAGCGGCGCTGGTCGGCCGGATAGCGGACCATGACGCGGATGTCGTCGCGGCCGCGCTGAATCCGCTGCGCCTCTTCGCCGTAGAACGCCTGGCGCACCTGGCGGCCGAGGTCCTCCAGCGTGAGACCTAGTGTCTCAGCGGCCGGCCGGATGCCCAGCTTCATCTCCCGCTTGCCGGCCCGGAACGAGTCGGCAATGCCGTAGACACCGGCGTAGGCGCCCAGTTCGGCCTTGACGTCGTCCGCCGCGGCGCGCAGTCGCTCCATGTCCGAGCCGACCAGCATGACGTCGATGTCGTCGCCCGGCTGCATGATCGACGCGTTGAAGCTGACGTCGACCGCCTGCGGGATCGGGCCGGTAACCTCGCGCCAGCGGTTGCTGAGCTGCTCGCTCGACAAGGCGCGCTGCTGCGACGGCAGCAGCTCGATGGTGACCTCGCCCAGGTGCGCGGCGGACGTGTTCACGAGGCCGTCCGCCGGGCCGCCCTCGCGCGCCGCCATCGGCTGGTCGCCTATCGCCGTGTAGGTGTGCCGGAAATAATCGGTGCCGGTTTCCTCCCGCAGCTCCCGCCGCAGGCGCTCCGCACCTGCCTCGAGCCGCCCCACGGCATCCGCGGTGTCCGACACCGGCGTGCCCTGCGGCATGGTGATGGAGGCCGACATGAAGTCCGCCTCGATCGACGGGAAGAAGTGGAAGCTGGTCCACCCGCCGAGCACCATGCCCCCGGTCAGGATCAGCGTCGACACGCCGACTGCAGCCGTCAGGTAGCGCCACTGCAGACTCAGCTCCAGGACCGGTCTGTACACCCGCTGGATGAACTGCTTGAGACCGTTGGCGAACGTTTGCTGGAAGCGGCGCAGCGGCCCCTCGCGCCGCCGCGCCGGGATGTGCGAAAGGTGGGCGGGCAGGATCCACAGCGACTCGACGAGCGAGAACAGCAGGCAGGGGATGACTACCAGGGGGATGATGCGGAAGATCTTGCCCATGAGGCCGGGCACGAACAGCAGGGGCATGAACGCCGCCACGGTCGTCAGCACAGCGAAGACCACTGGAGTGGCGATCTCCCGGCCGCCCTCGATGGCCCCGCGGAGCCCGTCGCCGTGCCGTTCCTGGTGCGCGTAGACGTTCTCGCCGACGATGATGGCGTCGTCGACGACGATGCCCAGGACGAGGATGAAGGCGAACAGCGAGATGACGTTCACCGTCACGTCGAGGCCGGGCATCAGCATGATGGCGCCGAGGAACGCGATGGGAATGCCCAGGCTGACCCAGAACGCGAGCCGCAGCTCCAGGAACAGGGCCAGCACCAGGAACACCAGGGCGAACCCGCCCAGCCCGTTCCGGAACATGGTCGTCAGCCGCGTGTCGAGCACGGTCGACTGGTCCTGCCAGATCGTGAGCGACAGGCCCTCCGGCAGGCTCGGCCGCGTGCGGTCCACGTACTCGCGCACCAGCTGCGCGATCTCGAGCGCGCTCTGGTCGCCGGTCCGGAACACCGAAACCAGCACCGTCGGCTCGGCGTCGAAGCGGGCGAACTGATCGGTCTCGGCGAAGCCGTCCACGACTGTCGCCACCTCGCCGAGCAGCAGGCGGGTGCCGTCGGACCGCGTGAGCAGCACGAGCTCCGCATACTCGTCGCCGCGGTAGGCCTGCCCGATGGTGCGCAGGAGTATCTCGCCGCTCGCGGCCCGTACCGAGCCGCCCGGCAGGTCGAGCGACGAGCGGCGCACGGCATCGGCGACGTCGTCGAACGTGAGCCCGTGGCGGCGCAGCGCCGCCTCCGAGACCTCGATTGAGATCTCGTATGGCCGGGCGCTGGCGATCTCCACCAGCGAAATGGCCGGCAGCAGCGACAGCTCGTTCCGAATCCTGTCGGCCGTCGCTTTCAGCGCACGCTCGTCCGCCGCGCCGGACACCGCCAGATCGATGACCTGTTCTCGCGAGATCATCTCGCGGATAATCGGTTTCTCCGTTTCTTCGGGGAACGTGTCGATGGCGTCGACCTGGTTCTTGATGTCGTCGAGCACCTGCCGCACGTCGGCGCCCAGCTCGATCTCGACGATTACGCTGCCCATGCCCTCGGACGCGGTCGAGACGATCTGCTTGACGCCGTCGATGCCCTGGATGGCTTCCTCGATCCGCACGCAGACCGCTTCCTCTACCTCTTCGGGCGCGGCGCCGAGATACGGGACCTCGACGAGGATGCGGTCCAGCGTGATCTCCGGGAAGACTTCCGACGTGACCCGCGTCGCTGCCAGAAAGCCGCCGGCGACCAGAAACACCATCAGGAGATTGGCCGCGACCGGGTTGCGGGCGAACCACGCGATAGTTCCGTTCATTTGCTCGTTCCGTTCCGCGGGGCGGAGTGGGGGGTATGCGGGCCGGCCGGCTACGCGCCGGCTGCCTCGCGCACGCCGCTGCTCATCGCCGACGCCACCTCGTCCTGGAGGCGCGTCAGCTCCTCGACGGATCCGTCCACCTTCACGGCCCGCACGACGGCACCTCCGCGTGCGTCGACGAGACGCGCCGTGATCCGAAGCAGGTCGCCTACCCGCTGGATGCCACCCGCCACGATCCAGCGCGCGGCGTCCGCCGAGTCGACGACCGTGAACGTCTCCGTCCCGCTCAGGTGCGCAACCACTGCCTCGCTGACCTCCCGCGCCAGCGCCGCGTCCGCCGGGGCCTGACTCAGGTTGGCGAACGGGCGCACCCGCACCGCCGCGCCGGCTGCCGCCGGCGGGGCAGCCTCGATCGCGGCGCGGGTCGCCGCTGCGCCCGTCAAGTCCAAAGCGTCGGCGAGGCTGCGCGCGACCGCCCTTGCCGTGGCCTGCTGCAGCCGCGCGAGCTCGCTCGCGGCTCCGTCGACTCTCACCGTCCGCACGATGGAGCCGGCGCGCGTCTCGACGATGCGGGCCGTGACCTGCACGGCGTCATCGAGTTGCTCGACCGCGCCGCCCACCACCCAGTTGGCACCCGCTACGGCGGGGGAGACCGTCACGGTGTCGATGTTGCCAATCTCGTCGGAGACGCCTTCCGCCAGCGTCGCACCGAGGTCCGCGTCGGCCGCTGCCTCGCTGATGTCGGTGAAGGGCAGCACCGCGACCGCGCGCGCGTCCGGAGCCGCCCCGGCGGTCATCGCCGCCGGTCGTGCGGCAACGCGCCGCAGCGGCTCTTGGCTGCGGGGCGGCCGGGGCGCCGGGTCCCGCGCGGCCGTCGCCCCGGTGGGCGCCGCGGGCAACGCCGCCCCGCCGGGCGCCGCATCGGCCGCCGCCGCGGGCGGAGTCGCGGCCGGGCTCGCCGGTGCCGGGGCGGGAGGGGCCGGGCGCGCCGGCGGGCCCGTGCCGGCAGCGCCTTCGCGGTCGCGCTCAGCGAGCTGGTCCGGTGCCGGGTTCGTCACCTGCACCCGCATGCCGTCGGTCGGGCTGTCGAGCGTCGAGATCACGACGCGCTCGCCGTTTGCCAGTCCCGAGCGCACGTAGATCGACTCCGCCGTCATCCTGAGGAGCTCCACGTCGCGAAAGCGGAGGCGGCCCTCGCCGTCGACCACCATCACCTGGCTGCGCCCCCGCAGGCCGGAGCGGGGCACCTCCGCAATCTGCCGGAATCGGCGCCCTTCAATCTCCGCGTCGACGTACATCCCGACTGCCAGCGGCGGCCGATCGGGCACCGACCCCGGCCGGTAAGGATCGTCGACCTCTGCAACGACGTGCACCATGCGGCTCACTGGATCGATCTCACTCTCGGTGCGCACGATGCGGCCGTTCCAGGCGTGCGTCTCGCCGGCGAAGGTCGACCGCAACGTGACGCCCGGGCCCTGCCGGTTCCGCGCGCCCCGGTAGGAGAGGGGCAGATCCAGGTAGGCCAGCTCGTTGTCCGGCAGCGGCAGGCGGATCTCTGCGCGGTCCACCGCGTAGATGGTGGCGACGGAGCTGCCCATGGTGACGAACTGCCCGACGTCGACGCCCTTGCGGCGCACCCGCCCGGCGTACGGCGCCGTAATCCGCGCGCGTTCGAGGTCGCGCTCCGCCCGCACCAGGTTCGCCTCGGCGGCCGCGACAGACGCCTGCGCGTCGTCGAGCTGCGGCTTGCGCAGCGTGAGCTCGCGCGGGTCGCCCTGGCCGAGCGAATCCCATTCGCGTTGGGCGACCTCGGCCTCGGCTTCCTCCTCGGCCAGGCGCAGCCGGCTCTGGGCGAGCTGCGCCCGAGCGGCCACGACCGCCTGCTCGTAGTCGAACGGATCGATGGTCACGAGCACGTCGCCCGCCTCGAAGAACCCGCCTTCGGCGAACGAGGGCGCGACGGACATGACGCGGCCCGAGACCTCCGGCACCAGCTCGCTCTCGGTGCGCGGCCGGACCGTGCCTTCGCTCGTCACCGACAGCGCCACGTCCTCGAGCGCGACGACGTGGACCCGCACGCCGGGGGGCGCGATCTCCGGCGGCCGGGTCTCGACGACCGGCCGATTCCGAATCATGGTGACGGCCGCCAACCCGGCGAGACCCAGCAACGCCAGGGGCAGTACGGCCTGCAGTACGCGGACGGATCTGCTCTTCATCTGTTGCACCTTCAGTCGACGCCGGCCTCGATGTCTCCGAGGCTGAACGGTGAATCGAGCTGCTCGAAGCCGCCGCCCAGCGCCAGGTAGAGGTCCACCCGGTTGTCGAGGCGCTGTCGGCGCGCGACGATCAGCTCGCCCTCCGCCTGAAAGGCCGAGCGCTGCGAGTCGAGCACCGTGATGTACGCGTCGAGGCCCGTGATGTAGCGCTCGTAGGCCAGCACCGCTGCGGCCTGTGCCTGCTCGACCGCGGCCGCGAGGTGCCGCTCGCGCTGCTGCAGGAACTCGTCGGCGGCCAGGGCGGTCTCCACCTCGGCGTACGCCGCCAGGACGGCGTTCGCGAAGGTGGCGAGCGCCTCCGCGCTCTCGGCTTCCGCGCGGTTGACTTCCTCGCGCAGCCGGCCGCCCTGCCACAGCGGCGCGGTCACGCTGGCCAGCAGGCTCCAGACGCTGAAGTCGCCGTCGACCAGCGAGCGGAGCGCGTTCGTGGCAGTGCCCGCGGTCGCCGTGAGGGCGATGTCGGGGAACCGGTTCCGCCGCGTGATCCCCAGGTTCGCCTCGGCCGCAGCCAGCAGGCGCTCGGCGGCCACGAGGTCGGGCCGCCGCGCCACGAGGTCGGCCGGGAGCCCGGCCGGAACGCTTGGCGTCAGCTCAGGCAGCGCAAGCGGGGCATGGATGACGTCGTCGGCATACTCGCCCAAAAGCACCTTGAGCTGGCGCGCCGCGGCGTCGAACTGCTGCAGCCGCTGATCGAGCGCCGCCTCGGCGTTGGCCAGGTTCAGCAGCGCGAGCCGCAGGTCCAGCGGCGGCCGGATGCCGGCCTCGAAGCGCCCGCGGACCTGGTCCGCGGAGTCGCGGTAGCTCTCCACGGTTTCGCGGGACAGGTCGATTTGCTGCTGCGCCTCGGCCGCCGCGAACCATGCCTTCGCCGTCTGCCCGGCCATCGAGAGCTGCGCGCCGCGCAGGTCCGCCGCCGAGGCCTGCAGGTTGGCCAGCACGAGCTGGCTCGCCGCGCGCAGTCGGCCCCACAGGTCGATCTCCCACGAGACGTCGAGCGACACGCCGTGATTCGTGAAGATGGTGCTCAGAACCTGGTCTTCGGCGCCGGGAATCGGCAGGCCGACGAAATTCTGCTGTTGGCGTGCGCCGTTGTACCTCGCGTCCACGGAGGGCCACAGCTCGGCGGCGGCCAGCCGGGCGTCGGCGGCGGCCATCTCCAGCCGCGCCGCCGCGGCCTGCAGGTCGAAGTTTCCCGTCAGCGCGGCCTCGACGGCCGTCGCCAAGCCGTCGTCACCGAAGTCGCTCCACCAGTCGGTCGCGACGCGGCCGGCGGGCGTGTCGGCGGCGGTCCAGGCCGGCGGTGCGGGCACGCCGATGTCGGGTACTGCAACCGGCGGTGCCGTCGCACACCCTGCGGCGGCGGCGCACAACGCGAACGCGGCCAGGCTGCGGATCACCGGCGCCCTCCCTCGACCGCCGCCGGGACGTGCACCGCCGGGATCCGGTCGGCTGCCATTCCGGCGGCGGCGAATGCTATCAGCGAATCGAGGAGCTGTTCGGAATGGCAGAACCCGCGCGGCGCCCGCGCGACGATCTGCTCGCCCCAGGTCATGGCGTGGGCCATCGCGCCGATGATGAAGAGCACCCGCGTCGTGACCTCGCCGGCATCGAGGTTCGGCAGCGCGCGCTCGAACGCGGCGGTGAACCGCGTCAGCACCCCATCGAACTGGCGCGCGAACGCTGCGCGGATCTCTTCGTCCGCCTGCGAGTGGATCTGCCCGATGAACTTGAGGAACTTCGGTCCTCCGCTCCCTGCCTCGGCCCACGAGTGAAAGGGCGGGCCCACGAAGGCCGCCACGATGTCCTCGAGCGCCGGCCCCTGCTCGCCCGCGCGCGCCTGCAGATCGTCGAGCAGCGCGATGCGCTGGTCGTTGATCGGCCGGAAACGCCGTTCCAGGATGGCGCTGAGCAGCGCTTCCTTCGAGCCGAAGTGGTAGTTGACGGATGCGACGTTCACGTCGGCCTCGCCGGTGATGTCTCTGAGCGAGGTCGACGCGAATCCGGAATCGGCAAACAGGCGCTCCGCGGCGTCGAGAATCCGCGCCTTCGTGTCTGCCGCCATTCGCACAACCTCCAGGATTCCCAGGTCAAACGCTCGTTTCAATCATACGTATGAATCAATACGCAATCCACCGGTCGCAGGTTCCCGGGACCGGCCCAGGCCGCCGGATATTCCGTGATAGACTGAACCGGCTTATCAGGAGGGCGTCTCATGAGCGACGCGGAACGGTTGGATCGACTGCAGGCGGACGAGCAAGGTCATTCGCGCCGCAGCTTCATCAAGGGTGTGATTGCCACGGGCGCGAGCGTCTCGGCGGCGAGCTACGTACTCAAGAACGGCACGGTAGTCCGGGCGCAGGCCCCGGGTGCCGTCGAGCGCCTGGTGACACTGTCGGTCAACGGACTGCTGCGGCGCGTCGACGTGCTGCCGCAAGAGACGCTGGCGACGACACTGCGCTACAAGCTGGGATTGACCGGCACCAAGATCGGCTGCGACCGCGCCGAGTGCGGCGCGTGCACCGTGCTGCTCGACGGCGTGCCGCACTACGCCTGCTCCATGCTGACGCATCAGGTCCGGGGCCGGGCGGTGCAGACCATCGAGGGCCTGGAGGCGGCCGATGGCACGCTGCACCCGGTGCAGCAGGCCGTGGTGGACGAGCAGGGCTTCCAGTGCGCCTTCTGCATGCCCGGGTTCGTGATGAACATGGTGGCGATGGTCGAGGAGAATCCGAACCCGACGCGGAAAGAGGCAGCGCACTTCCTCTCGGGCAACCTGTGCCGGTGTGCGGACTACAACAAGATCCTGAACGTCGCGCTGCGTGCTGCGGAGTATACGCGGAGGGGCTGACGTGGCTGACTACAAGCTGATCGGCAAGAAGTACTCAACGGCGGATCTGGTCGCCAAGGTGACCGGGCGTGCGAAGTACGCGGAGGACTTCCGCGCCGACGGAATGCTGTTCGCGAAGCTGCTGCCGAGTCCCATGCCCCACGGGCGAGTCCGCAGCATCGACACGAGCGCGGCGGAGGCGATGCCGGGGGTCGAGGTCATCCTGACCGCCGACGACCTGCCGCCCGTCGACGCGCCGAACGAGGCCGGCCTCACGAACGAGCCGGTGTACGAAGGCGAGCCGATTCTGGCTGTGGCGGCCGTCGACGAGACGACGGCGGCCGATGCGATAGAGCGGATCCGGGTGGATCTGGAGCCGTTGCCGTTCGCCGTGGATCCGTTGGAGAGCCTGCGGCCCGGAGGGCCGGATGCCCGCCTCGACGGCAACACCATGGCGAACAACGAGCTGGCCACCATCAAGTGGGACGGCGTCGACTGGGCTGCTATCGATCGGGGCGAGATGCCGACTGACGGCCCGATCACCGACGAGTGGGAGGTCGGGGACGTGGAGGCCGGCCTGGCCGAGGCGGACCTGGTGCTCGACGAGACGGTGTTCCACCAGTCGATGGGCCACCAGCCGCTCGAGACGCGCACGGCGATGGCGTACTGGCAGAACGGAAAGTGCTACCTGTACGTCTCGACGCAGAGCACGCTGCGGACGCACGGCCCAGCGGCGCGCGGCATCGGCATTCCGCCCGAGGATCTGGTGCTCGTCTCGGAGTACTGCGGCGGCGGCTTCGGGAGCAAGATTGCCGGCTTCGTCCAGATGCGCCTGCCCGCCCTGCTGTCGCAGAAGGCAGGCAAGCCGGTGATGATGCGCATCACCCGCCAGGAGGAGCACTTCATCGGCCGGGCCCGGCCGGGGTTGCAGGGGCGTGTGAAGATTGGCTATCGCAGCGACGGGCGCATCACGGCCATGGACATGTTCTTCGTCCAGGACGGCGGCCCGTACGGTTTCTCCACCGACTTCATGAACGCGGCCGACCAGGCCTCGCTCATGTACCAGCCGCTCAGCCACCGGCTGCGGGGCCTGTCGGTGTACACCAATACGCCGCCGCGCTCCGCGCAGCGCGCGCCCGGCGGCCTGCAAGCGGTGTCGATCATGGCGCCGATCATGCAGAAGGCGGCGAATCAGCTCGGCATCGACCCGCTCGAGCTCATCCGGATCAACGCCCCCGCGGGTCAGGCCAAGCTCGGTCGGCCGACGAACGGCGAGCAGGGCAACGTGTCGAGCGCGTTCGTGCGCGAAGCGGCCGACATCGGCGAGTCGACCTTCGACTGGCAGGCCATGCGGGCGCGGAGCGGCCGGCGCAACGGCTCGAAGGTGACCGGCATCGGCGTCGCGCTCAGCTCGTTCAACGCCGGCGCATGGGGCATGGACGGCCTGCTCACGATCCGGCCGGACGGGAAGGTCTACATCCACCAGGGCGTCGGCAACCTCGGGACCGGATCGGTATTCGATACCGCCCGGGCCGCGATGGAGGCACTCAAGACGGACTGGGATCAGGCCGAGGTGATCTGGGGCGATACCAGCAAGCACCTGCCCTGGAGCACGGTGCAGGCCGGGAGCACGACGACCCACGCCCATACGCGGGCGAACCTGGCAGCCGGCGAGGATGCCAGGCGCAAGCTGCAGGAGATTGCGGCCGGCGCACTGGGCGGCTCTCCGGACGACTACGACGTCGCCGACGGGCGCGTCTTCCGGCGTGACTATCCGCGGCAGGGCCTCGGCTTCGCGCAGGCGGCGCAGCGGGCCATCGAGCTCGGCGGCCGATTCGACGGCCACGACCTGCCCGAGGACCTCAACCCGGTGACGGTGACCGCGGCGACGGCCCTGGCTGGTCTGGGGTTGATGGGCGTCGCCCGCGACAACTATCCCCTCGGGGGGCGGGTCATCTCGCACGCCATCGGTTTTGCGGAGGTGGAGGTCGATCTGGAGACCGGCGCCGTGGCACTCAAGGACTACCGGGTGGCCACCGACGTCGGGACCGTGATCAACCCGCGGACCCTGGAGGCGCAGCTCCACGGCGGCGCCATCCAGGGCTTCAGCGCGGCGCTGGGCCAGAAGTGGACCTACGACCGCCGCTGGGGCCTGCAGGTGTCGAAACGCTTCTACTCGAACCGCCCGCCGACGATGCTCGACGTGCCGCACGAGGAGCCGATGCAGTGGGTGGCGCAGGACAAGCCGGATCCGTTCAGCCCGATGGGCGCCAAGGGGATCGGGGAGACCGCCGAAGGCGCCGGGTCGGGCGCCGTGCTCTGCGCGATTGCGGATGCGTTGGGCGAGGGGTACTTCAACCGCACCCCGGTCATGACCGACATGATCCTGACGAAGATCGAGAACCTGCCTCCGGCCTTCTCGAATCTGGCGGCGCACGTCTGATCGGATCTGCTGAGGGAGAAACAAGATGGCCGTGATTCGCGACATGATGCCGGCGTTTCAACTGTTTCAGCCGACGACGACCGACGAGGCGCTGGGTCTGCTCGATCAGTACCAGGAGCAGGCCTGGGTGCTGGCCGGCGGGCTCGATTCGTTCGACTGGCTCAAGGATCGGGTCAAGCGGCCGGCGGCGGTGGTCGACCTCGGGGGCGTCGAAGAGCTGAGCGCCATTCGCTCGGCGACGGGCGGCGGCCTGACGATCGGGGCGATGGCGAAGCTGCGCGAGGTGGTCCGCCACCCGGACGTGCGCAGTCGGTACGGGCTGCTGGCCGAGGCTGCCGGGCTGGTCGCCTCGCCGCAGATCCGCAACCAGGGGACGCTCGGCGGGAACCTGGTGCAGGACACGCGCTGCTGGTACTACCGTGACGGCTGGAACTGCTACCGAGCCGGCGGCAACATCTGCTATGCCGACACGCCGACGGCGATGAATCGTGAGCACTGCATCCTGGGCGCGAGCCGGTGCGTGGCGGTCAACCCGTCGGATACCGCCCCAGCGCTGGTGGCGCTCGACGCGGAGATGGACATCCGCAGCAGCGCGGGCACGCGGTCGGTGTCGGCGGAGAATTTCTTCGTCGGCCCGGATGTGGACATCATGCGGATGACCGTGCTGGAGCCGGGCGACCTGCTGGCCGCCGTCCGCGTGCCGGCGACCTGGGCCGGCGCGCGGTTCTACTTCGAGAAGAGCCGGGACCGCGCGGTGTGGGACTTCGCGCTGGCGAGCGTTGCCTCCGCGGCGAGGATCACCAACGGCGTGGTCGAGGACATCCGCATCGCGGTGAACGGCGTGGCCCCCACGCCGTTGCGACTGCAGGCTGCCGAGGACGCCGTGCGCGGGCGGCAGCTCACGGACGAGGTCGCGGCGCAGGCGGGCGAGGCTGCGACTGCCGGTGTCCGGCCGCTGGCGCATAACGGCTACAAGGTGGCACTGCTGCGCAATCTGGTCACCCGGTCGGTCCGAGGCGGCGAGGCATAGGATGGAATTCTTCCAGTGGGGCACCGATCCGTGGGGCCAGGAGATGCTCGTGCGCGTCTCCTGGGACCTGCTCTACCTGGCCTTCTGGGCGGCCGTCGCGTTCATCGCCTTCCATATCGTCTACGCTGTCGTCTGGCTGCCCCGGCTGGCCCGCGCCAATGGCGCCGGCGCCGGCGCCGAGTCGGGGGCCGCGGCCGACGTGCCGGCGCGCATCACGCGGCACACAGCGGCGGCCAGGTACTTCCACTGGGTGATGGCAGCATCCATGATCGCGCTGCTCGTCACGGGCTTTTTCCCGATTGTCGGCATCCAGTTCCCCTGGCTGACCATCCACTGGGTGGCGGGCGTGCTGCTGACCGTGTCTGTGGTCTATCACATGGTCCACGCCACGTTCTTCCTCGACTTCTGGTCCATCTGGATTCTGCCGAGCGACCTGGCCGAAGCGTGGAACCGCATTCGCCGGCAGGCCGGGCAGCAGACCGCCCCGATCCGCAAGCACGGCAAGTACCCGCTGGACCACAAGCTGTACCACTTGGCCGTGACCCTGGCGGGCTTGGCCGTGATCGGCACGGGCGTCGTGCTGATGCTGCGCATCGACTCGATGTTCTGGCCGCGCAACGCCTATCTGCTCGCCGACGAGACCTGGGGTCTCATGTACGTCATCCACGGCCTGGGCGGCGTCCTGTTCGTGACCCTGACCCTGACGCACGTCTACTTCGCGGTGCGGCCCGACAAGTTCTGGCTCACGAAGTCGATGATCCTCGGCTACGTCGACCGCGATCGGTATCTCGAGCACCACGACCCCGACCGCTGGGTCGTCTCGCGGGAATCCAACAAGGGGTGAGCACCGCCGCCGAGCTGCAGGCTCGCATCGACGCCATCGAGGAGAGCTACGAGTTCTGCCTCGCCTACGCGGCCCAGGGCGTGTCCGGCGAGCAGGCGTCCAAGTCGTCGGCGCAGGTTCGCGAGTTCCTGGAACGGTTGGCCGCTGCGCTCACGGTGCTCGCCGAACTGTTCTCGTCGGTTGTCGCGGCGCGTGGTGACGAGGCCCGGGCGCGGTACCAGCCGTTCATCGAGGTGCTCGGGCGGGACGCCGCCGACGCTCTGGCTGCCGTGCGCATGGTGCAGGCCCAGCCGGCCGTCAGCTCGCAGATGATCGACAACCTCAACGCGCTGATCCATCTGCGGGCCCTGCTGACCGACGTCTTCCTGATCGACGAGATCCTGAACCCCCGCGTGCCCGGCGCCGGCAAGTCCAGCACCGAGTGACGGCCCGCCGGCCGCCATGGACCTGACAGGCCAGGTCGCAATCGTCACCGGCGCGCGGCGCGTCGGGCTGTCCGTGGCGGCGGAGCTGGCCCGTCGCGGCGCGTACGTTCACCTCTCGTGTCGGCGGCGGCTCGCGGCAGCGCCCGCGGCGCTGCCGCGAGCCGCCGCCGCGCGCTTGCGGACCACGCAGGCCGACCTGAGCGACGCCGAGGAGTGCCGCCGTCTGGTCGCGGAGACCGTAGCGGCCCGGGGGCGGCTCGACATCCTGATCAACATGGCCTCGGCCTACGTCGCGACGCCGCTGGCCGAACTGGACGAGTCTGCCTGGGACCGGGCGCTCGCTGTCGATGCCCGCGGGGCCTACCTGTGCGCGCTGGCCGCGATCCCCCACCTGCGCGCTGCCGGCCGCGGTCGGATCGTCAACGTCTCCGACTGGATCGCGCGCAGCGGGCGGCCGCGCTACCCCGGCTACCTGCCCTACTACGTCGCGAAGGCGGCCGTCATCGCGCTCACCGAGGCGCTTGCGCTCGAGCTGGCCGGCGACGGCGTTCTCGTCAACGCCGTTGCACCGGGGCCGATCCGTCCGCCGGCGGACATGCAGGCGCAGGAAGTGGAAGCGGTCGAGCGGGCGACGCCGCTGGGGCGCTGGGGCGGCGATGAGGCGCTCGTCACGGCCGTCCTGGCGCTGATCGAGACGGACTTCATCACGGGCGAGACGCTGCGCGTGGACGGCGGCCGCCATCTGCAGTGAGCGTCCGCTTGCGCCGGCCGCTTCAGTCCCCGGCGTCTGCCGACGTGGCGGGCGCCGCCGCGGTCTCCGGCTGCAGGTGCCTCATGACGAAGTCGAGCATCATGGTGTGCCGGTGCAGCTCGAGGTCGAGGCCGCCCAGCCGGTGTCGCGAGCGCGGGTAGAGCATCATGTCGAAGCGCTTGCCGGCCTGCTGCAGCGCGTAGGCGAACTGCAGGGTGTTCTGCATGTGGACGTTCTCGTCCAGCGTGCCGTGCACGAGCAGCAGGGCGCCGTTGAGGTCGCCGGCCGCGAAGCGCGGGGCGCTGCGCCGATAGCCCTCCGGATTGTTCTGCGGCGTACGCATGTAGCGCTCGGTGTAGATGGTGTCGTAGTCGCGCCAGTCGGTTACCGACCCGCCGGCGATGCCCATCGCGAAGCGGTCGCTGTGCGTGAGGGCGTAACTCACCATGAAGCCGCCGTAGCTCCAGCCCTCGATGCCGATGCGGTGCGGGTCGACGTACGGCTGCGACACCAGCCAGTCGAGTCCGTCCTCGATGTCCCGCAGCTCGCTGGCCCCGAAGTTCTCGTAGACGGGCCAGGTCGACACGGCGCCCTTGCCGCTGGCCGTCCGGTTGTCGAGCACCCACACGATGACGCCTCGCTGGGCCAGCAGTTGCCAGAACAGGTACGTCGACCCGCTCCACACGTCGCGCACCCGCTGGACGTGCGGGCCGCCGTAGACGTGCTGGTAGACCGGGTAGCGGCGCGCGGGGTCGAAGTCCGGCGGCCGGATCAGCACGGCTTCCATGCGGAAACCGTCGCGGTTCGATACCTGCAGCAGCTCCGGCGTCGACAGGTCGTACTCGGCCAGGACGGTGGCCTCGTTCGCGTCGATGACGCGGCGCTCGGTGCCGTCTGCCGCGTGCAGCCGCACCTGGGGCGGCACGGCGAGGCTGCTCCACGTGTCGATGTAGCGCGTGAAGCCCGGGTTGAACTGCACGCGATGCGTGCCGGGCTGCACGGACAGACGGGTGAGGCCCGACCCGTCGAACCGCACGCGGTACGCATCGCTCCCGATGTGGCTGCGCTCGGTCCCCGACCAGTAGATCCACCCGGTTTCCTCGTCGGCACCGTGCACCTGGCGCACCTCCCACTCGCCGCGCGTGATCTGCCGCACCAGCGTGCCGTCGGCCCGGTGGTGATACAGGTGCTTCCAGCCCGAGCGCTCGCTCAGCCAGAGGAATGAGCCGTCCGCCAGCCAGCGCGGCGGCCCGTTGACGTTGACCCAGGCCTCGGTGGTCTCACGCAGCAGCGTCGTGGGATGCCCAGATTGCCGGTCGGCGACGTTGAGGTCGAGCCAGGTCTGCTCGCGATCCTGGACCTGGAAGACGACGCGCCCGCCGTCCGGGGTCCAGCCGACGCTGACGATCAGCGGCTGACTGCCGGTGTAGGCGGCCAGATCCACCCACGCGGCGTCGCTGCCCGCTGCGCCCACGATGCCGAGGCGGACGACGGGGTTCGGATCGCCCGCCTTGGGGTACGACCACGTCTCGACCTCGGGGTGGTACTCGATGTGGTCCACAATCGTGAACGTCGGCACCTCGGCGCCGTCGAGGCGCAGGAACGCGATGTGCGTCGAGTCGGGGCTCCACCAGTAGCCGCGGAAGTTGCCGCGGCCGTAGATTTCCTCCTGGTACACCCAGTCGAGCACGCCGTTGCGCACTACGTCGCTGCCGTCGGTGGTGAGCGCACGCGCCTGCGGCCGGTCGACCTCGACGACGTGGAGATCGTGGTTGCGGACGAACGCGACCAGGCGCCCGTCCGGGCTGAACGACACCTCCTGCTCGGCCTCCGGGCTGCGTGTGAGGCGGGTCACCTGCGCGGCGCCCAGCTCGTGGTAGTACAGGTCGTTGTCGAAGTCGAAGACCAGCGCGGTCCGGCCGGCGTTCAGCAGGTGACGGCGGCTGCGCGCCAGCCGGCCGGCCTGCGCCGCGTCGATCCCCGGCACGTCGGCGATGGCCGCCTCCAGGGCGGCTGCGTCGAAGAGCGGCGCACCGGCGCCCGACTCTGCATCCACCTTGAGCGGCGGGCCGCCCTGACCCGCGGACTGCAGGTAGTGGTGGTCGTCGAGCCACTCGAGACCGCGGGGCGGATTGCCGTCGAAGTCGACCCGGTGGGCCGGGTCGAAGATGTCGGCGAGCGTCAGCTCGCGCTGCTGGGCGGCGCCCGGCGTCGCGCTCGCCGCGAGACACAGCGCTGCGGCGAGCGCGGCCAGCAGCGGGGGGACTGGGCGCACGCGTCGCCGCAGCCGGCCGCCGTGGGGTTCGGGGCAGAAACTCATGGCAATCCTCCCGCCGGTATAATTGCGAAGCGCTCCAATTCTACCGTGGCGGTTCGCTCGACACTGGAGGATCCCCGATGACGCGTCCGCGAACGGTCGTCCCCGTCTTCGTGACCCTGAGCCTGCTGGCCCTCGCAGCTGCGGCGTACCTCCATCCGGCGGAGCCGCCGCCCGCGCTGGCTGCCTCCGCCGCCGCGCCGCTGCCACCCGCCGGGCCCGACGTCGAGGCGCCGCCGGCTACGGCGCCCGACGCCGAGGCGCCGCCGGCCGCGGACGTCGAAACGCCGCCCCGCCGGCACCTGCTCGAGCGGATCGGCGAAGCCGCCGTCGCGCAGATCTACGCCGACGGCTTCGAGGCGCTCGACCTGCGCGAGAAGGTGCTCATCTGGCACCTCTACAACGCCGCGCTGGCCGGCCGCGACATCTTCTACGACCAGCGTTACGAGCACAACCTGGAGATGCGGGAGGTGCTCGAGGAGATCCTGATCCACGGCGCGGCGGTCGACGGGGACGCGCTCGCGGCCATCCACCGCTACACGAAGCTGTTCTGGATCAATACGGGACCGTACAACAACCTCACCGCGCGCAAGTTCGTCCTCGAGCTGGACCCGGCGGCATTCCGTGCCGCGGCCGCGGCGGCCGCGGCCGCCGGGGCGCGGTTCCCGACCGCGGACGGCGAGACGCTCGAGGCTCTGCTGGCCCGTCTGGAGCCGCTGTTCTTCGACGCGACCATCGATCCCATCCTCACCAACAAGACGCCGGCCGACGGCGGCGACATCCTGTTATCGAGCGCCAACAACCTGTACGACGGCGTCTCGATGGCCGACCTCGAAGGATTCGAGGAGCGCTACGCGCTCAACTCCCGCCTGGTCAAGCGCGACGGCGGCCTCGAGGAAGAGGTGTACCGGATAGCGGACGACGGCCGCTACGCCGAGGATCTCACGGAAGTGGTGCGGCACCTGGAGGCCGCGATCCCGTTCGCGACCGAGCCGATGGCCGCTGCGCTCGAGGCGCTCGTCCAGTGGTACCGCACCGGCGAGCCCGGCGACCGGCGCGCCTACGACATTGCGTGGGTGGCCGACCAGGCGTCGCCCGTAGACACAATCAACGGCTTCACCGAGGTCTACATGGATGCGCGCGGTGTCAAGGGCGCGTGGGAGGCGCTCGTCTACTACGTCAACCGCGAGAAGACGGAGGCTATCCGCACCCTGGCCGAGCACGCCCAGTGGTTCGAGGATCACATGCCCTGGGATCCGCAATACCGCAAGGCAGGGGTCCGCGGCATCACCGCCAACGCCATCGACGTCGTCATCGAGATCGGCGACGCGGGGCCGATCTCGCCCATCGGCATCAACCTGCCCAATGACCAGACTGTCCGAGAGGAGTACGGCAGCAAGTCGATCTCGCTCTCGAACGTGATCGCAGCCTACGACCTGTCGCAGCCGGCGGCCTACCGGGCGGAGTTCACCTGGGACGAGGCGGAGACCGCGCGCGCCGAGCAGTGGGGGAGCCTGGCCGGCGACCTGACCGTGAACATGCACGAGGTGATCGGGCATGCGTCCGGCCAGCTTGCGGAGCACCTCGGCGGCAACGCGCAACCGTTCCTGCGCGAGCAGTACTCCGCCCTGGAGGAGGCCCGCGCCGACCTCGTCGCGCTGTACTTCATTGCCGACCCCCGGCTGGCCGAGATCGGCATCGTCGACGCCGCCGACCAGCCGGACATCGCGCTCGCCGAATACGAGGCGTATGCCCGCAACGCCATCCTCCAACTCCGCCGCGTGCGCGAAGGGGACCAGCTCGAACAGGATCACATGCGCAACCGGCAGATGGTGGTCCACTGGCTGATCGACAACACGGACGCCGTCGAGGTGCGCCGGCGCGACGGCCGCACGTACCACGTGGTAACCGACGCGCAGGCGTTTCGCGACGGGGTTGGCCGCCTGCTGGCCGAGGTGCAGCGCATCAAGTCGGAGGGCGACTACGACGCCGCCCGGGCGCTGTTCGAGTCCTACGGCATCCGCTTCGATCCGGCCCTGCGCGACGAGGTGCTCGAGCGCGTGGCGGCGGTTGATCTGCCCTCGTACACCGGCTTCGTGATGCCGAGGCTCGAGCCGGTCACCGGCGCGGACGGGTCGATCACCGACGTGCGCATCTCGTACCCGCAGGACCTCACGCGACAGATGCTGGAGTACTCGGGCAAGACGTTGCCGGCTGCCGGTGCGGACCCGGCGGCGGATCGTGCGGCGGCCGGCCCGCACCTGCTGGTCGAGTTGTTCACCGCTGACGGGGAGGCGGCGCTGGCACGCTACCGCGAGCAGCGGACGGCACCGCTGCTCGCCGCGGGCGGGGCGACCGGCGCCAGCGTGTTCGAGCTGCGCCAGCAGCAGGAGCCCGCGGTGCCGCTGCGGACGCCCTTCTACGCTGGTCTCTACCCGCTGGAAGGTGGGACGTCCGCAACCGACCCGCCCGCGCCCATCGAGGGCGTCACGGTGGTCGGCTCGGCGACCTATTCCCGCATCGGGGTCTACGGCGAGCCCGCGCCGCCGGGGCAGGCGCGGGAGTCCACGATGCTCGTCTTCTCGCACCCGACCGACCTCGGCCACGATGCGGAGTACAACGCGTGGTACACCGACAACCACATGATCGACGTGGCCCGCTCGCCGCACTTCCGGGCCTCGACGCGCTACGCGCCACAGCGCCAGCTGGCCGGCGCGCCGCTCAGCTACCTGTGCGTGTACGAGGTGGAGGCTCCCTATTCGCCCGAACTGCACGAAGGCCTGATGCACTGGCTGACCGAAACGCCGGACGACTTCCGCCAGCCCCAGCCGCGGACGCCGGCCGGCGAGGAGGTGCTCACGCTCGACCTGTGGGGCTACTTCGAGCGGCTGTGGTCGATGACGGACTGACGCGTTCCTGCGGTCCGGCGGTTTCAGCGCAGCCAGCCGGGGAGGACGCCTTCGCGGCGGGCTTCCTCGCGGATCGCGGCAATTTCGCCCGTGAGCCGGTCGATCTCGGTGCGGGTGGCTTCCAGCTCCGACAGGGCCTCGGCGCGGTCGCGTTCGAGGCCGGCGCGCTGGGCCGGGTCGTCGCGCGCCGTGAACGCGGCCAGCAGGCCGTCGACGCGGTTCTGCAGGGCTTCGGCGAGCAGCTCGGCCCGCTGCCTGGCGTCGCGCGCGACCGAGATCCGGTCGCGCCAGTAGGCCTCGTCGCGCGGCTCACCGACGGCTTCGTTCGTCGCCGCGCCCGTGGGCGGCGCCGGGTCGCCGGATTCCGCCACCGGGCGGCGCGGTGCGGCGGCGGTCAGGCGCAAGCCGCCCGTGAGGTCGTCATTGGTATAGAATCTTGACTTCTCGCTGATGGACGCGCGGCGCGCCGCCTCCTTGCGAGCCACTTCGGCCAGCGGCGGCTGGGCGAGGGCCGGCGCCGCGATCAGGAGGACAGCGATGAGGGTGGGTGGCCCGGCGCGAAACGAGTTCTCCATACAACTTCCAGTTTACATCGGAGGCTGGCCGGGGCGGCCGGCGGGTGGCCTGTCCCGACCCGCGCTGTCGCGTGGGTTCATACGCAGCGCCGCGCGGGTCGGCGCGAAAGGAGATCGTTCAGATGCAGAATAGGTTGCGAGGCGCGCTGCCGGCGGTGGCCGCGGCGGGTGTGGTCGTGCTGCTGGCTGCCGGGCCGGCTGCCGGGCAGTCTTCCACCTACACGGCGCCCCGAACGGCCGACGGCGTGCCCGACCTGAACGGGATCTGGCAGACCATCGGCACGGCGCACTGGGACATCCAGGACCATCCTGCCTATCCCGGGCTGCCGGTGGGCGGCGCAATCGGCGCGGTTCCGCCGGGGCAGGGCATCGTCGTGGACAACGAGATCCCCTACCAGGACTGGGCGGTCGAGCAGAAGCAGACCAACTTCGAGAACCGGCTGACGGAGGATCCGGAGGCCAAGTGCTACATGCCGGGCGTGCCACGCGCCACCTACCTGCCCTATCCCTTCCAGATCGTGCAGGGGACCGACAAGATCCTGATTGCCTACGGCTACGCGGAAGCCGTGCGGACCATCCACATGGACAAGGACGAGCCCGAGCCGCCGCCGATCGACTCGTGGATGGGGCGCTCCCACGGGCGCTGGGACGGCGAGAGTCTCGTAGTCGACGTCGAGGGTTTCAACGGCGAGGCGTGGCTCGACCGCGCCGGCAACTTCCACAGCGCGGCGCTGCGTGTGCAGGAGCGCTACACGCCGATTGGCCCGAACCACATGAGGTACGAGGCGACCCTGGAGGACGAGAACGTGTACACGCGGCCCTGGACGATCCGGCTGACGCTGTACCGCCTGCTCGAGGAGAATGCACGAGTCCTGGAGTTCAAGTGCGTGGAGTTCTCGGAAGAGCTGCTCTACGGTCACCTGCGCCGGGAGCCTCGCTGAGCGAGGCGTGGTGTCATGACCTGCAGACGGAGCGCGCCGGCGCTGTTGCTCGCGTTGTCGCTGGGCCTGCCCGGCTCCGCGCGCGCGGCCGACTATCACCACGTGCACATCGCATCGCCGAATGCAACCGAGGCGGCCCGCTGGTACATCCGTTATCTCGACTGCGAGCCGATCCCGAACCGGGACGACGCCTGCCGCTTCGGATCGGTGATCCTCGGTTTCCTGTCGCGCCCGGCGAGGGGCGGGAGCGTGGGCACTGGGGTCAATCACATCGGCCTGTCGTATACCGACCTGACCGCGAAGATGGCCGAGCTGGAGGCAGTCGGCGTCGGGGGCCTCGGCGTCCGGCTGCAGCGGTTCGACGACGGGGCGACCGTACGCGACATACCCGGGCTGTTCAAGATCGCGTTCGTCTTCGACCCGTGGGGCACCCGCATCGAGCTCGTCGAGGATGCGGAGTATCTCGGGTTCCACCACATCCATCTGAGCTCGGCCGACCCGGACGCGGCGCTCGACTGGTATGAGAAGATGTTCGGCGGGGAGCGGGCGAGCATGCGGGGCCGGCTGAACGGCCTGCTGTACGACACGGTCTGGCTGCTGGTGTCCGCGCAGGACAACCCGCCCGCGGCGACGCAGGGGCGGGCCATCGACCACCTCGGATGGGCGGTTCCCGATATCGAGGCCGCGATGGCGGACCTCGCGGCGAAGGGCGCCGACATCCGGGGGGAGATTCAGGACGGCCGGACCGTGGCGAAGTACGGCTTCGTGTTCAGCCCGGAGAACGTGCGCGTCGAGGTCGTGCAGCCATGACGTTCGCAGCCAGGAGGTGTCAGATGGCATATCGCGCGCTGGCGCTCATTGCAACGCTACTCGTCCCGGCCTTGGCCGCCGGCCAGTCGCCGGCCGCCGACGAAGGGGCGCGGGCCCCATACGAACCGCCCCGCACCCCGTGGGGTGCGCCCGACCTGCAAGGGATCTGGACCCTCAACGATGCGCACGGCATTCCATTCGAACGCGCCGACGAGGATGCGGGCAAGACCCTGCTCACCGAGGACGAGGCGCTCGCCCGGCGCGAACGGGCGACGCTGCGCGGCATCTGGGGCTACGATCGCGAATGGCGGGATACGGCGCTCGGGTTCGTGAAGACGGCGCCGTCGAGACAGGTGGCAGTCATCATCGATCCTCCGGACGGCAAACTGCCGCCGATGACACCTGGGGCCCGCGAGCGCGTGCCGGTCGAGCTGGCGGAGCGGCGGGCCGTGGAGCTGGCTGCCGAAAACCCGGAGGACCTCGGCTCCTGGGAGCGCTGCATCACGCGGGGACTCCCGGCCTTGATGGTCCCGAACGGCTACAACAACGGCGTGCAGATAGTGCAGGGTCCCGGGTACGTCGCGGTGACGAAGGAGATGATTCACGAGACGCGGATCATTCCCACCGACGGCCGTGACCATCTCGGAGAGGACCTGACCCTGTGGCTGGGCGATTCGGTCGGCCGCTGGGAGGGCGACACGCTGGTCGTCGAGGTCGCCAACTTCAACGGCCGGCCCGACTCGTTCCACGGGACCAGTGCGAACATGCGGTTGACCGAGCGGTTCACCCGCGTCGACGAGGACACGATCGAGTACGAGTTCACGGTCGACGATCCCGCGGTCTGGACGCGGCCCTGGACCGGCATGCTGCCGATGAAGCGGGACGACGGTCAGTACGAGCTCGTCGAGTATGCCTGTCACGAGGGCAACTACGGCATGTTCAACATGCTGAGCGGCGCGCGCGCCAAGGAGCGCGCGGCGGCCGCCGAGTCGAAGTAGGCGCCGCCGTGCGGCGCGAGAGGGACGTCAACAAGCAGGAGGCAAGCTCGATGCGAACGACGATCGCGAGTCTGGTGGGGGTGGCGCTGCTGGCGGCGGCGGTGCCAGCGCTGGGTCATCATGCGTTCTCGGCGGAGTTCGATGCGACGAAGCCGGTGCGGCTGCAGGGCGTGATCACGAAGATGGAGTGGATCAACCCGCACGCCTGGATGCACGTCGACGTGACGAACGACGACGGGACGGTCGACAGCTGGATGGTCGAGGCAGGCCCGCCGGGGGCGCTGGTGCGGCGCGGCTGGCGGAAGGACTCGGTGGCGCCGGGGACCCCGGTGCTCATCGAGGGCTACCAGGCGCTCGACGGCGGATTGCGGGCGAACGGGCGGGATGTGACGCTGCCGGACGGGACGAAGCTCTTCGCGGGCTCGTCGGGCACCGGGGCGCCGCTCGACGGCCGCGACCCGACCGAACGGTAGCGGCGCGGGGCTGTGGGGTCCCCGCCAGCGAACGCCGGGGGCTCGGGGCGCGGCCGCGTGAAAGGCACAAAGGAGGGCGTGACGTCATGGTGTCTGTCTGTCTGACGGGAAGCAGAGGAGGCGTCGTGGCGCGGGTCGCGCTGGCCGCCGCGCTGGCGGCCGGCAGCGGCGCGTGCATCGTCCGCGGCGACGACGGCGCCGGCGAGGGTTACGAGCTACGGGTTCTGTCGAGCCGTCCGGACATGGTCACCGGCGGCAACGCCCTGGTGGCCGTCGGCGTTCCATCCGGTTCCGACCTGTCCTCGCTGCGCGTGACGCGCGACGGCGTTGATGTCACCGGCGCCTTCCGGCCCGCCGCCGGCGGTGGTCTCGTCGGCCTCGTCGGCGGGTTGTCCGGCAGTGCCGCGCTGGCGTTGGCGGCTGCAGACGGGACGTCGTTGGCCGCGCTGGCGTTGGTGGACCATCCGCTCGAGGGGCCGGTCTTCTCCGGCCCGCACGAGCAGCCCTTCATCTGCGAGACCGAACAGTTCGAGCTGGTGTCGGGCGAGACGCTGGGACCGGCGCTCGACGACGCCTGCTCCGTCGCCCGGCGCGTTGACTACGCCTACCGCTCCACCACGGACAACGAGCTGAAGCCGCTGGCCGATCCGCTTGCCCGTCCCGCGGACCTGGCCGTGACGGAGACGCTGACCGGCGCTGAGGTGCCGTACGTCGTGCGCATCGAGACGGGCACGATCAACCGCGCGATCTACCAGATTGCCCTGCTGCACGATCCGGCGGCCGATGCCGAGCCCGATCCGTGGACGCCGCCTGCAGGCTGGAACGGCCGGCTGATCTATACGTTCGGCGGCGGCTGCGTGCGGGGCTGGTTCAGGCAGGGGCCGCGCACGGGCGGAGTCACCGACGACGCGATGCTCGGCCAGGGCTACGCCGTGGCGTCGGCCAGCCTAAACGTCTACGGCAACAATTGCAACGACGTGCTGGCGGCCGAGACCATGATGATGGTCAAGGAGCGCTTCATCGAGGCCTACGGCGCACCGCGCTACACGATCGGCTGGGGGTGTTCAGGCGGCTCGTATCAGAACCACCAGATCGCAGACAACTACCCCGGGCTGCTCGACGGCATCATCCCCGGCTGCAGCTTCCCGGATGTCGGCTTCGGCACCATCCCGATGATCACGGATGCGCGCCTGCTGAACCACTATTTCGCAAACGCGGGGGCTGCCGAGTTCACGCCAGCGGAGCAGCGGGCCGTCGCCGGCTTCCTCGTGCTGGCGACGATGCCGAACGTGTCGATCAACGCGGGCCGGATAACGGTGGGCGAGTTCTGCCCGGAGGTGCTGCCCGAGGGGCTCGAGTACCATCCGACGGACAACCCGACCGGCGCGCGCTGCGACGTGTACGAGCACTACGTCAACATCTACGGCCGCGACGCGGCCAGCGGCTTCGCGCGGCGGACGCTGGACAACGTCGGCGTGCAGTACGGCCTGCAGGCGCTCAACGACGGTGCGATCACTGTTGCCCAGTTTCTCGATCTGAACGCCGGCATCGGTGGGTTCGACGGCGACGGCCGGTTCCAGGCCGCCCGCACCGCGGCGGACCCGGAGGCACTCCGGATTGCCTACGAGACGGGGCGCCTGACGAGCGGCGGCGGCGGGCTCGCGACGACTCCGATCATCGACTACCGCGCCTACAGCGACGACCGGGAAAACGGCGACGTGCACACGCGCTACCACTCGTTCTCCATGCGCGAGCGGCTGCGCAAGGCGAACGATCGCATAGACAACCACGTCATGCTGGTCGAGGACTCGCGCTACGGGCTCTACAGCAGCGCGAGCCCTGTGCTGCGCGGCGCGCTGCGAGACATGGATCGGTGGCTCGAGAACCTGGCGGCCGACAAGTCGTCCGACCCGCCGGCGGACAGGGTCGCGCGCGCGAAGCCGACCGGGCTGAACGACGCCTGCTGGTCGCGCGACGCGGAGCCGCGGAAGATCGACGAACCGCAGGTGCGCGGAAGCGGACGCTGCGAGGAGTTGTATCCTTCGTCGCCGTCGCCGCGCGAGGTGGCCGGCGCTCCCCTTGCGAGCGACATCGCGAAATGTCAGCTCAAGCCGGTGGACGCCGCGGACTACGCCGTGAGTCTCAGTCCCGAGGACCTGGATCGGCTGCGCGGCATCTTTCCCGACGGCGTGTGCGACTGGACCCGGCCCGGCGTCGGACAGATCGGCCTGAAGGGAACCTGGCTGACGTTCGGCACCACGTAGGGGTCGGCGCCGTGGAACGGCGCAGGTTGCAGTCCGCGATCCGTACATGAATATCGGGATCGTGTGCTATGCGTCGGTCGGGGGCAGCGGCATCGTGGCGACGGAGCTTGCCAAGGTGCTGGCACGCCGCGGCCATGAGGTACGTCTCCTCAGTAGCGATCCGCCTGTGCGGCTGGGTGACTTCCAGGCCGGGCTCGCGTTCCACGCAGTCCGGACGCCGGGCTACCCGCTCTTTCGCGAGCCCCAGTACCTCCTGTCGCTGGCCAGCAAGATCGTCGAGGTGGCACGCCAGTGCAGTCTCGACGTCGTGCATGCGCATTACGCGATTCCCCACGCGACGGCGGCGTACCTGGCCGGGCGAATCCTGGGCGCGTCGGGCAACGGTCGCGTCCCGCGCGTCATCACCACGCTCCATGGCACGGACGTCACGCTGATCGGGAACGACGCATCGTACGTCGAGGCCGCAGCGTTCTCCATCGACCAGTCGGACGGCGTTACTGCGGTCTCCGAGAGCCTGCGCGACGATACGTACCGGCATCTGCCCGTGCGCGCCGACATTCGCGTCATCCCGAACTTTCTGGATTGCCAGCAGCATCGGCGCATGCTCGACGAGCGCCTGCGAGCGCGCTACCGCGGTGCCGACCCCGCGACGAAGCTGGTGATTCACGTCTCGAACTTCCGGCCGGTCAAGCGGGTGGACGCTGTCATCGACATCTTCCGCCGCATTAACGACCGGATGCCGGCCCGGCTGCTGCTCGTGGGCGACGGCCCCGATCTGTCCGCCGCCTGCCGGCGCGCGCGGGCGCACGGGTTGGCCGACCAAGTCGAGCCGCTAGGTGAACAGGAGCTCGTGGTGCCGCTGCTGTCGATTGCCGATCTCCTGCTGCTGCCATCGTCACAGGAGAGCTTCGGCGTCGCCGCGCTCGAGGCGATGGCCTGCGAAGTGCCGGTAGTCGCGTCGCGCGTCGGCGGCCTGCCCGAGGTGATTGCCGACGGCGAGACGGGCTTTCTGCGTGATCCGGACGATATCGAGGGTATGGCCGTCAGCGCGGTGCGCCTGCTGTCCGATCCGGACCTGCATCGTCGCGTGACGCAAGGCGCCCTCCGCGCGGTGCACGAGCGCTTCTGCGCCGAGGAGATCGTCCCGCGCTACGAGGCGCTCTACGAGGAAGTGCTCGCCCGCGACGCGTCTCCCGTCGCCTCCGTGTAGGCACCTGCACCGTACCACGGCGCCGCCTGCCGGAAGTTATACTCGGACCCATGCCGATCCAACGCACGCCGGCGGCCGCCGCCCTGGCCACGTTGCTCGCGCTCGCGCATCCCGCCACTCCGCCCGCAGCCGGCCAGCCGTTGCCGTCGGCTCCGGGCCGGGGCGAGCTGGGCGTTGCGCTGCGCCAGCTCAACACCGTGGGCACCTACATGATGATCACGGCCCACCCGGACGACGAGAACAACGCGCTGCTCGCGCGGCTCGCGAAGGGCGAGGGCCATCGGACCGTGCTTCTGACCGCGACCCGCGGTGACGGGGGGCAGAACGAAATCGGGACCGAGCTGTTCGAGGCGTTGGCCGTGCTGCGCACGGAGGAGCTGGCCGCGGCACACCGCCTCGACGGCGCGGAGCAGTACTTCACCCGGGCGATCGACTTCGGCTACTCGTTCAGCCGCGAGGAGACGTTCGCCCGCTGGGGGCGTGAGGAGATTCTCGGCGACTTCGTGCGCATGATCCGCACGGTGCGCCCGGACGTGGTCTCCGCCATGAGTCCCGAGGGGCGGTTCGGTGGACAGCACCACCAGGCGTCCGCGATTCTGGCGCGCGAGGCGTTTGTCGCTGCTGCCGACCCGGCCCGCTTCCCGGAGCAGATCGCGGCGGGGTTGCATCCGTGGCAGGCCGCGAAGTTCTACTTCCGGGTCGGGTTTCCGTTCGGGATCGGCGCCACGCCGCCGGGGTTCGACCCGCAGCCGGCCTCGGACCCCGGTCTGGCCACCGTCGATCTCGGCAGCTACGACCCGCTGCTCGGGGCGACATACGCGGAGATCGGGAGCCGCGCGCGGAGCATGCACAAGTGCCAGGGCATGTCGCAGCTCATTGCCTTGCCGGCCGCAGCAGCCGGCGGGCAGTACCGGCTGGCGGAGACGACTCTGCCCGGCCCCGCCGGCGCCCCCGAGTCGTCCCTGTTCGCCGGCGTGGATACATCGATTCCGGGGTTGGCCCGGTTTGCGGGCGCGGACCCGCCCGCGGGCCTGACAGCCGGCCTGTCCGTGCTGGCCGGGCACGCCCGCCAGGCACTCGAGCGCTTCCACGCGGATGGCATGGCCGGTGCACGGGAGCCGGTCGTGGCCGGCCTGCAGGCAGTGCGTGCGCTGCGTGCGGATCTCGCGGAGATGCGGCTCGCGGAGGGCGCCCGCCGGGAGATCGACTTCCGCCTGGCGCTGAAGGAGCGCCAACTCGAGCGAGCCGCCGTGCTGGCGTACGGCGTGCGCTTCGAGGTGCTGGCCGACGACGGCGTCGTGACGCCGGGCCAGAGCGTCACCGTCACCGCGCTGGCTGCCAACCGCGGCGCTGCCGCCGTGACGCTGCGCGGCGTCCGGTGGACCGGGTTCGATGGGGCCGCCGTCGCGTGCGATGCGGGGGCGTTGGGCGCCGGCGGGGTCTATGCCTGCGAGCGCGGGGTCGGGATTCCGGCGGACGCCGCGACGACCGACATCCACTGGCGGCGCGTGGAGGGGGCCGATCGCTACGCACTGGATCCGGACGTGCCGTTCGGCCTGCCGTTCCGCCCGACCCCGTTCCGCGCGACGTTCGACCTCGAGCTGGCGGGCGCACGCCTGTCCGTCGAACATCCTGTCGAGTACCGCTACGCCGACGACGTCATCATCGGCGAGAAGCGCATGGCGCTGCACGTCGTGCCGCGCCTCGCCGTGTCGATGACACCCGCGATTGCGGTCGTGCCGACGGGCACCGCAGCCCGTGAGGTGCGCGTCACGGTGAGCAACCGCTGGCCGGCTGCCGGCGCAGGCACCGTCAGGCTGGATCTGCCCGCGGGCTGGGAGGCGACGCCCGCCTCGGCGCAGGTGCCGTTCTCGCGGGAGGACGAGTCGCGCACGGTCCGCTTCAGCGTGCGCCCGGCCGGTGCGCCCGCCGGGGAGTACCGGGTGGCGGCGGTTGTCGAGCACGCCGGCCGGCGCTACGACCGCGGCTATCAGGTGGTGGAGTATCCGCACACCGAGCGCCGGCACATGAGCCGCCCCGCCGCCGGCATGTTCAAGCTCATCGACGTGTCGATTGCACCCGATCTGCTGGTGGGTTACGTGGAAGGGGTCGGCGATGCCGTGCCGCCGGCCATCGAGCAGCTCGGCCCCCGGCTGGAGCTCATCGATGCCGACGACCTGGCCTGGGGCGATCTCGGCCGCTTCGACGTGATCGTGACCGGCGTGCGGGCGTACGAGAGCCGCCCGGACCTGCGGGCGAACAACGACCGGCTGCTCGAGTACGTGGCGAACGGCGGCACGGCCATCGTGCAGTACAACCGGTTCGACTTCAACCGGGCACAGTACGGGCCCCATCCGGCGGTGGTCAGCCGCAACCGGGTGACGGACGAGGCGGCGCCCGTCCGCATTCTCGCGCACGACCACTCGGTGTTCGCGTGGCCGAACCCGGTGGACGCACGGACGTGGAGCGGCTGGGTCCAGGAGCGGGGACTGTACTTCCTGGGCGAGAAGGATCCGGCGTACGTGGATCTGGTCGAGCTCGAAGACTCGTTCGAGTGGAATCCGGGCGTCAAACGCGGCGCGCTGGTCGAGACGCGGCACGGCCGCGGGCGCTGGCTCTACGTCGGTCTGGGACTCTGGCGGCAGCTCCCGGCCGGCACCGCGGGCGCCTATCAGCTCCTCGCCAACCTTCTCAGCTTGGGCGCTCTCGACTAGTACTGGTACTAGTCCGCCGCAGCGGCGCCTGGCGGCTCCGTCGGGCGTCCAGCCAGTCCTTCAGGACTCCGCGCCGTGCCGCGGCACGGAGTCCCGGCCGTTGGCGCTCCGGACGCGCCGGACTCCAGCCATTCGTGGGTCTGGTCCAGGACCGCCGCCAGGGCGGCGCGCTGGCGGCGCAGCGCGGCGCGGGCGGCCGGCGGCGTCCGGCGGAGTGCGAAGAAGGCGCGCACCGTGCGCATCACGGCCGCCTCGCGTTCGACAGCGTGAACCCCGGCGAAAGCGAGGGCGAGCAGGCCGGCGGTAGTGGCGCCCCCGGCGGCCACACCGATCCGGGCCGCGGCCACGCCGCCCAGCGCGCCAATCCACGCACCGTAGATCAGGGCCCCGCCGATCACTTGCCAGGTGGCACGACTCTCCAGATCGGACGTCCATCGGTTGATCCGCCCGGTGACCCAGTACGGCGCGGCGAACACCGTGAGGCCCGCCAGCGCGAGGGGTGCGAGGACCAGTGCCAGCAGCCCCTCGCGGGCCACGAAGCGAGCTGCGGTCGCAAACGGGATGCGGCGCCCTACGTCGCCCTCGCGCAACCCGAAGCGGGTGAGGCTGGCGTCATAGTCGTTGACGCGCGTCGTGATGGTGGCCAGGCGTTCCGGATCCCGTTCCCGGAGCCGGAACATGCCGTCGGCAATCAGCCGGCGCCGCGCGAGCTGCTCGCGCGGGTCGCGGGAGACGCCGCGCGCCGCGGCGTAGAGGCGGTCGATGCGCACGACGATCGGCAGGTCGTGATGCGGCTCCGCCTCGACCATCAGGCGCCGCAGGCGCTGCGCGATCCGCGCGGTCAACTGGTGCACGGCGGCGGCATCGTCGGCGGCATGCAGCGCGAGGTACTCACCGGCATCGAACGGCCGGCCGAAGACCGCGGTGACCCGTGAGCGGAACCTCGCGATGTGGTCGAAGTTGAGGCCGATCGGCACGATGGTTACTGGGTGGCCGGCGGCGGTGCTGGTCAGTACCATCCGGGCGGCGCCGGTCCGGAGCGGCTCGAGCCGCCCGCCGGAGTGACTGATGCCCTCGGGAAACAGGCAGACGACCTCGCCGCCCCGCAGGGCCGCCGCGACGGCTGCGAACATCTCCACGTTGCGGGCGGTGTCCGCCCCGGGATCGATCTTCCGATAGACGGGGATGGCGCCGGAGCGGCGGATGAGCGGGCTCAGCAGATGGCCGGCGAAGAGCGTGGACTTGGCCAGGAAGCGGACCGGGCGTCCGGCAGTCGCCTGGATGAGCGCGGGATCCAGGAGCGTATTGGGATGGTTCGCGACGAGCAGCAGCGCGCCCGCGGGCAGCGGCTCCCCGATGCGCTCGATCCGATAGAACGTGCGCACCCCGAGCCGGGCCAGCAGCCACACCCAGCCGCCGGGCCGCGGGCGCCGGATCCCCGTCGTGCCGCGCATCGTTCAGTCTACGGACATGTCCGGGATCGGCAGCCGGCCCGTGTAGATGGCCATGCCGACGACGGCGTCGATCCCCTCCGCATCGAGCGCGTCGATCTCGGCCTGCGTCGTGATGCCGCCGGCCGCCGTGAGCCGCCGGCTCGTCGCGCGCCGCACCGCCATGATCGCGTCCAGGTCCGTGCCCTGCATCAGCCCCTCCTTGTCGACGTGCGTGTAGAGGAACTCGTCGCAGTACGGCTCGAGCTGCCTGACCGCGTCCACCGCGGTCAGCCCCGCCCGTTGCGTCCAGCCCTTGACGACCACCTGGCCGCCCTTGCTGTCGACCGCGGCGATGATCCGCTCGCGTCCGACCGCCGCGGCGAGCGCTGCGGCGAAGGCCGGATCGGGCCGGCCGGCGCGAAACAGGGACGAGCCGACGATGACCGCCGTGGCGCCGTAGTCGAGCACGGCGCGGGCACGTTCGACGCTGCGGATCCCGCCGCCGACGCGGCAGGGGAGCTGCGGCGCGATGTGCCGCACGAGCGGGTCGTTGGTGCCGGAGCCCAGGGCGGCGTCGAGGTCGATGAGTTGCACGCGGGGGAAGCCCTGGAACCTGCGCACCCAGGCCGCGATGTCGTCCGTCGCAAGGGCGGGCCGCTCGCCCTGGATGAGCTGCACGACCTGGCCGCCCTTGAGGTCGATGGAAGGTATGAGCATCGCAGGCGTCAGTGCCTGACCGGTATGCCCCGCGCTGCCAGGTGTTGCTTGAGGTCGACGACCGCGCGCTCGGCATAGTGGAAGATGGACGCGGCCAGCGCGGCGTCGGCCCGGCCTGCCTTGAACACGTCCACGAAGTGATCGAACGTACCGGCCCCGCCGGAGGCGATGACCGGAATGGAGACGGCCTCGGAGACCGCCGCCGTCAGCTCGCAGTCGAACCCGCTCTTCGTCCCGTCGCGATCGATCGAGGTCAGCAGGACCTCGCCCGCGCCGCGGTCGGCCGCCTCGCGGGCCCACTCGACGGCGTCGCGCTCCGTGGCCTGCCGGCCGCTGCGGACGTAAATGCGGAAGTCGCCGCCCTCGCGCTTCGCGTCGATGGCCACGATGACGGCCTGACTGCCGTAGCGCCGGGCCAGGGCCGTCAGCAGCTCGGGGCGGGCGATGGCGGCGGTGTTCAGGCTCACCTTGTCGGCGCCGGCTTCGATGGCCGCGTCCGCGTGCGCCTCGTCGTTGATGCCGCCCCCGACGCAGAGCGGCAAGAAGATCTCCTGGGCCACCGCCCGGATGGTGCGGGCCATGGCCTTGCGCTTCTCGATGGTCGCGGTGACATCGAGGATGACCACCTCGTCGATGCCCTCGCGGTTGTAGCGCCGCGCCAGCGCGGCCGGGTCGCCGGCCGAGCGCAGCCCCTCGAAATTGATGCCCTTGACGACCTGGCCGTCGCGGACATCGAGGCACGCGATGATGCGTTTGGAGAGCATCGCAATCACAGGCGCGCGGGAAGATCGGCCTTCACGCCGGCACCCGCGCGAGGAAATTGCCGAGGATGCGCAGGCCGACCGCGCCCGACTTCTCGGGGTGGAACTGAACGCCCGCGACGTGGTCCCGCTGGACGGCGCTGGCGAAATCGACGCCGTAGCGCGTCGAGGCCACGCAATCGGCGGTGACCGGCGCGGCGTACGAGTGCGTGAAGTAGACCTGATCGCCCTCGCGCACGCCCGCGAGCAGCCACGAGTCACGCGTGCGGTGCAGGCTGTTCCAGCCTACGTGCGGCACCTTGAACCGGCCGAAGCCGTCGTAGTCGTCGCCGCGAAGCAGCGCGCAGGTGCCGGGCATCGTCGCCAGTCCGCCCACGCGCGGGGCCTCCTCGCTGCCTTCGAAGAGCCACTGCAGGCCCAGGCAGATGCCCAGCAACGGGGTGCCGTGTCCTACGGCATCGGCGATGGCCGCGCGCCAGTCCGGTGCGAGGGCCGCCGTGGCTTCGAAGTTCCCGACGCCTGGCACGATGACCGCCGACAGGCCGGCCAGCTCGGCCGGCGAGCCAGGCGTCGCGAACGGCGCGCCGAGATGCCGCAGGGCCTTCCTGACCGACGTCAGGTTCCCGGCGCCGTAGTCGATCAAGGCAATCATCGTGCCGATCTCACAGCAGTCCCTTCGTGCTGGGCAGGCTCTCGCCGAGCTGGCGGTCGCGCGAGCAGGCCACGCGCAGTGCGCGCGCGAACGCCTTGAAGACCGCCTCCACCTTATGGTGGCTGGAGCGGCCGTAGAGCACCTTGAGGTGCACGTTGGCCCGCGCGCCCTGGGCGAACCCCTCGAAGAAGTCGGTCACCAGCTCGGTCTGCAGGTCGCCCACGAGCCGCGCGCGCACGCGCAAGTCCACGACCGTGTGCACGCGCCCGCCGAGATCGAGGGCGGCCACGCCGAGCGTCTCGTCCATCGGCATGACGAAGTAGCCCGCGCGGTTGATCCCGCGCCGCGACCCCAGCGCCCGGCTCACCGCCTCGCCGAGCGCAATGCCGACGTCCTCGACGGTGTGGTGCTGATCGACGTCGAGGTCGCCCTGCGCGTCCAGCGTCAAGTCCATGACGCCGTGCCGCGCCACCAGCTCCAGCATGTGATCCAGGAAGCGGATGCCGGTGCGCACCTCGAATTCTCCCCGGCCGTCGAGGTCGAGCTGCAGGGCGATGCGTGTCTCGCGGGTGCGGCGGTCGATCCGGGCGCGGCGGGCCGGCGCGCTCATCGCAGCCTGACGGCGACCGATGCCGCGTGGGCCGTCAGGCCCTCCGCGTTGGCCAGCGAGATGATGGTGGGCGCCAGCCGGCGGAGTCCCGGGCCCGTCAGGCGCTGGACGCTGCCGACGCGCACGAAGTCGGCCGCGCCGAGGCCGCCGCGGAACCGGGCCGCGCCACCGGTGGGCAGGACGTGGTTCGAACCCGTGGCGTAGTCGCCCGCCGCCTGCGCACCGTAGGCGCCGACGAAGACGGTGCCGGCCCGCGTGAGGCGTTGCGCGACCGTCTCCAGGTCGCAGACCGCGTGCTCCGGGGCGATCTCGTTGGCCAGCTCGACGGCCTCGTCCAGGCTGGCGGTGACCACCGCCAGGCCGTGGCTCTCGATGGACGGCCGTGCCGCGGGATGCTCGGCGAGCTGGCGATCGACCTCGCGCGCCACAGCGCGCGCCAGGTCCGCAGCGGGCGTCAGCAGCACGGCGCGTGCGTCCGGATCGTGCTCGGCCTGCGCCACCAGGTCGGCCGCGAGCCACGCCGCGTTGCCCTCGCTCGCCACGATGACGATCTCGGTCGGCCCGGCCAGAAAGTCGATGGGGCAGTCGGTCGCGACGAGCGCCTTCGCGGCGGCGACCCAGACGTTGCCGGGGCCGACAATCTTCTCGACTCGCGGCACCGTCGCCGTCCCGTACGCCAGCGCGGCGACCGCGTGCGCGCCGCCCATCCGGAACAGCCGCGACACGCCCGCCTCCAACGCGGCCGCGCAGACGGTCGGATCGAGGCTCGGGCTGGCGGCGATCACCTCGGCCACGCCGGCGACGCGGGCCGGGATCGCCGTCATCAGCAGCGACGATGGCAGCGGGTAGCGTCCGCCCGGCACGTAGCAGCCGACGCGCCCGAGCGGCGTGACGCGCTGCTCGACGACGACGCCGGGCGCCGTGGACACCCTCCAGCCCTGCGGCACCTGCCGCTTGGCGATGCGCCGCAGGTGCCGGGCGGCGGCCTTGAGGGCGCGCCGAACGGCCGGCGGCACATCCGCTGCGACCTGGCGCATCTCGTCGGGCGGGACCTCGAGCGGCCCGCTCCAGCCGTCGAGCCGCCGGACGTAATCGCCGAGCGCGGCGTCGCCGCGACGCCTGACGCCCGCGACGATGCGGGCGACGCGCCGGGCCACGTCCGGGTCGGACGCCTGCTGCCGGTCGAGCAGCCGCCGCCGGGTGCGTGCGTTGGAAGAGGAGGTGACCTGCATACCGGTTCGCAGGGCCGAGTCCGCGCCGTTGCGCGGGCGGACTAGAGCACGATCTTGCTCAGAGGATACTCCACGATGCCGTGGCCGCCCGCGGCCTTCAGCTTGGGGATCAGCTCGCGCACGGTGCGCTCGTCGAGCACCGTGTTGATGGACACCCAATCGTCGTCGCTCAGCGGCGCCACGGTCGGACGCTGCAGCGCCGGCAGCAGGGTCAGGATGCCGCTCAGGTCGGCCCGTTGCACGTTGAGCATCAGCCCCACGCGCTCCTGCGCCTCGATGCCGGCCCTGAGCAGCAGCGCGATGTTGTCGAGCTTCTGCCGCTTCCACGGATCGGCGGCGGCGGCCTCGCTGGCGATGAGCTGCGGGTTCGATTCCAGGATCGTGTCGATGATGCGCAAGTGGTTGGCGCGCAGCGTCGAGCCCGTCTCGGTCGCTTCCACGATGGCGTCGGCCAACTCCGGCGGCTTCACCTCGGTCGCCCCCCAGGAAAACTCGACGTTGACCCGCACGTTCCGGGCAGCGAAGTACGACTCGGTGGCGCGCACCAGTTCGGTTGCGATGGTGGCCCCCTCCAGGTCCTCCGGCGTGCGGAAGCGGGCATCCTCGGGCACTGCCAGCACCCAGCGGACCTTGCGGAAGCTCTGCTTCGAGTAGATCAGGTCCGCGATGGTGACGACCCGGTCGCCGGTAGCCGCCTGATGCTCGGCAATCCAGTCCTGTCCGGTCAGCCCGGCGTCGACCGCGTCGACGGCCACGTAGCGCGCCATCTCCTGGGCGCGGATCAGCGTGCACTCGATCTCCGGATCGTCGATGGTGGGGAAGTACGAGCGCGGGCTGATGTAGATGTTGAAGCCCGCCCGTGCGAAGAGCTGCACGGTGGAGTCCTGCAGCGACCCCTTGGGGAGTCCAAGCCGCAGCTTCATGACACGCTCACCGCGGCGGCATCGAGATCGCGGACGAAGCAGGAGCGCGTCCCCGTGTGGCAGACGTTGCCCTCCCCGAGGCGCTTGACGCGCACCAGCACCGTGTCGTCGTCGCAGTCGGTCAGGATGCGTATCACCTGCAGTCGGTTGCCCGAGGTCTCGCCCTTCGTCCAGAGCGTGTTGCGGGTGCGGCTGAAGAACGTGGCGAACCCCGAGGCGGTGGTACGGTCTAGTGCCTGCTGGTTCATGAAGCCCACCATCAACACCTCGTTGGTCTCGTCGTCCTGGATGACCGCTGGAATCAGCCCGTCGAGTTTCGAAAAGTTCATCGCGTGGTCTCCGCGCGCAACAAAAAAAGCCTCGCCGGATGTTCGGCGAGGCCGTGTGGTGCGCCAACAATCCCGATTCTCTCGCCTCAGCTCACGCGCACCACCTGTGCCCGCCATGTCGCGGCCGATGATGATCCGAATGGTGGTCTGGGCACCGCATGCTGCCGCGTACCTTAGTGCAGCCGCCGCGAGACTGTCAAACGCCGCCCGCCCCTGCGAATGGCCGGGTAGTTTAGACTCTAGCAGCCCTTGGTGAAACCCCGCGTCGCACCGCGATGGGCGGGGACTATTGCCACGGGCTGCCAGCCAGGGCCCGACCATTCAGGGAGGAAGGCATGCGATTCACTACCTCGGCCGCCGTCACCCTCGCCTCGGCCGCGCTCACCTTCGCGGTCGGCGCACCCGCCGCGGCGCAGTCGTGGTCGCCGCCGCCGCCCGACGAGCGCTGCCCCAGCAAGTGGGGGGCGGGCGACGAGCGGGGTGCCGCCAACCACATGGGGCCCGAAACCGTGCTGCGAGCGGCGGGCCTGATCCGCACCGGACGGGTGGTCGAGCTCGGGCAGGTGCTGCACGGGGCGATACCCCTCGGCAACCGCCACTTCGACCTCTACATGAAGCCGACCGGCCCGCCCGCCGGCACGAACCGCCGCGCCTCGAACGAGGAGCTCGTCGTCGCCGAGATGGGCCAGGTGGGCACGCAGTTCGACGGCTTCGCCCACCAGACCATCGGCGACAGCCTCTACAACTGCTTCGACCAGAACGAGGTCATGACTCGCGACGGCTTCACGCGACTGGGCGTCGAGAACGTCGGCACGCTCATGACCCGCGGCGTGCTGATCGACGTGGCGGCGCTCAAGGGCGTCGACATGCTGCCCGACCGCTACGAGATCACGGTCGACGACCTGCAGCAGGCGCTCGACCGGCAGGGCGTGGCCCTCGAGCCCGGCGACGCCGTGCTGATCCACACTGGCTGGGGCGTGCTCTGGGATACGGACGCCGAGCGCTTCATGGCGACGAACCCGGGTATCGGCGTCGCGGCGGCCGAGTGGCTCGTGGAACACGATCCCATGCTGCTCGGCGCGGACAACCAGCCGATCGAGGTCTCGCCCAACCCCGACCCGGATGTCTCGCTGCCGATTCACCAGATGATGCTCGTCGTCCACGGCATCCACCTCGTCGAGCGCATGCGCCTGGACGAGCTGGCTGCGGCCGGGGTGCACGAGTTCGCCTTCGTCGTGCAGCCGCTCAAGCTCCAGGGCGCCACCGGATCGACCGTGGTACCAGTCGCCATCTTCTGACAGGAGAGGACCCATCCCATGGGCAAGCTCAGGTTGGTCGCGGGGCTCGCCGTCGCCGTCGCCGTCGCCATGGCGGTGCCGGTGTCGGCAGCGGCACAGGACCCGCTGGAAGACGCACGGGCGGCGCTCGACGAGTACTTCCGCGCCTGGAACGCCGAGGACAACGAGGCCATCGCCGCAGCCTGCAACTACCCGCGGCTCAGCCTGGGTCGCAACGGGCAGGTCACCGTGCGGGAAGGTCCCGCCGACGTCGTGACCGACTTCGCGCGTCTCCGGCAGACGGAAGGTTGGGACCACAGCACCATCGATCGCGCCGAGCCCCTGCAGGTGGCCGCCGACAAGGTGCACTTCGAGGTGGTGTTCAGCCGCCGCCGCCCGGACGGCACGCCCTACCGCACCGTTCCGTCGCTGTTCATCATCACGCAGCAGGACGGCAGATGGGGCCTGCAGTTCCAGTCGATCCTGCCGGACACGTTCCGGGCGCCGTAGGAGTCTGCGTCGCAGCGATCAGTGGCCAGCCTTCCCGGGCCTGCGCGAGTTGATTCGCAGCCATCAGGATTTCGATTCCTGTGAATGACGCTGGTGCGGGTGCGCCGACCCCGGGGGACGCTCAGAGCAGGTCGACGACATTCAGCACGACGATGGTGCCGACGACGACCGCGAAGTAGGCGGTCTGCACGAGAAGCACGACCTGAAACACGTCGTGCTTCGTGACCGAGTTCTCCCTGAGCTGGCGGAACTCGGCGAGGAAGGCCTCGAACTGCGCCTGCGTGACGGGACTGTTCATGACGTCGTCTCCAGCCATGCCGGTCACCGTGCCTGCTCCGAATCGATCATGTCGCCGCGGAGGATGCCGCGTCAAGGCAGAGACCGGCAGCGGGCCGACCGGGGCCGATCTGCAGCACCGCGAACCGCAGCCAGTACTCAGGCCGCGACCTGCACCAGGCGCAGGTCGCGGGTGTGGTGGGCCCTCAAGGCGCGCCCGTCGTCCCGCTCCTGGTAGATCACGATGGACTCTTCCTGCGCCGCCGGGCCGGACGCCTCGAACTCGCTGATCCACCGCTCCAGGCGCGACCGTACAGGGGCGAAGTCCTTGTTCAGGACGGTGTTGACCGCCCCGATGGTCTTCCGAAGGGGCCGACCGCTTCCAAGCCCTCGCCGGAACCGGCCGAGCTCATCCAGCTTCCGCTGCTGCTCGTCCCGGAATGCCGCCACCGGATTGCGCTCGAGCATCTTTCTGAAGGTGTCGGCGCACTCTTCGACTTTCGTGAGCAGGGCGGCCCCGCGGTGCTCCACGAAGTCCGGATTGTCCTGGAGCGTCAACTGGAGACGGAGTGCATCCGCCCGGAGATCCATGAGGCTCGACAGCACGAACAGATTGATGTCGGACACGGCCAACCTGGCATCCTGCTCGGACCGGAGCTCCCTCACGGCAAGGTGTCCGAACTTGCGCCGCAGTCGCTTGACTTCGCTCCTGGCCAGGGCGAGTTCATTCTTCATGGCGTCCGTGAACCGCTGAGCGTGCTCGAACGCCGAGCCGACCTCGTCGAGATGCTCGGCCGCACTCACGAGCCGAGCGTAGTCCTCGACTTCCATCAGATGGCGCACGCGCTGCAAGTCTTCGGAGAGCGCCCCGATCGCTCGGTGCATGCGTTCGAGCCGCGCGCCGGTCGTCAACGACGACACGGTCATGAAGAGCATGATCGGCGCCACGACCGGCAGGAGCGCTTGGCTGGCCGCAACGAACGGAGCGGCCGCGATGATCCCCTTCGGTCCCATGACCGCCGACCCCACCCCGGCGCCGATGGTCATCAGCGTCGCGGGATTCGCTGTCGCCAGGAAGACGTTCCCCGCAGACAGGGACGAAACTGCCGTGCCGCCGACACCGAGAATCGGCAGCAGCCACTTGCTGTCGATCGCGCCGCCCGACTCGAACGGGCGCGTTGCCGGCCACGAGTCGCGTAGTGCCTCGCTCACCTCCCTGCCGAGATCGATCACCGCGAGCGTCGGGTGTCCATCCCGGGTGAGCACCTGGCCGATCGGGTCCTTCGGAACCTCCGGCTTGAGTCCGAGAATATCCATATACAACCCTCAGAGCAGATCGACGGCGTTCAGCGCGACGATGCCGCCGACGACGGCGAAGCTGCGCCTGCGTGACGGGACGGTTCAGCGCGTCGTCTCCGGTCATGCCGGTCGCCGCACCTCCCTGCGAGTCGATAATGTCGCCGCGAGGGATGCCGCGTCAAGGCTATGACCGGAAGCCGGACCGGCCTGATCCCGACAACCGAGACCCACGCCGTCAGACCACGGATCAGTCGGACGCTCCTGACGGGGAGGTGGTATCGTGGGGCCACCGTGACCGAGACAGCGGCGATCGTCATATCCCTCGTCGGAACCGGAATCGGCATCGTCGGGGTGATGGGCCTGATGCTGCGCATCCTGACGATGAACATCGGCAAGCCGTTCGAGGCCAACGGCGCGCAGATGAAGGAGCTGAAGGCCGACTTGGGAGCCCGGATCGACGAGACCAACAGGCGGATCGATGAGACCAATAGGCAGATCGACGAAACGAACCGCCGATTCGACAACCGGTTCGAGCACTTGACGAGCGAAATGCACCAACGCTTCGACCGCGTGCACCAGGAGCTCGCGGAGAACCGCGAGCGCATGGCGAACCTCGAGGGCGCGCTCGAAGGGTTCCTGGCCGGGCGCCGCGACCGCGACGCCGCTTGAACGCCGGTACCGGCTGACCCGGACATCAAGGACGGGCACCGCAAGGGGCGCCGCCACGCCGGGACCCTTCCGCCGACCTTGGCCCACGGGCTGCGGCGTTGGGGACGCGGGCAGGGGGACGCATGGAACAGAAGGTTCATACTCTGAAATCGGGCGGGCGGCTCCACTATCTGGACACGGGTTCAGGTGACGTCCTGCTGTTCGTTCACGGCATCTGGGCCAATCACCACCTGTGGAAAGGGGTCATCGATGCGCTGCCCGGCGGCTTCCGCGGCATCGCGCCCGACTGGCCCCTGGGCTCGCAGCCGGAGGCGTTCCCGCGCGATGCTGATCTCTCGCCGCGGGGTGTCGTCGACATGGTCTGCGAGTTCATGGAAGTCCTGGACCTCCAGGACGTCACGCTCGTGGGAAACGATTCCGGCGGCGGCATCTGCCAGCTCCTTATCACCTCGGAGCATCCCGCCGTGGCGCGGGTAGGCCGACTCGTGCTGACCAACTCGGACGTGTTCGACCAGTTTCCGCCCAAGGCCTTTCAGCCCATGCAGAACTTCGCGCGCCTGGCGCCCTGGCTTGCCAGTCCTCTGCTCGGGCGTCTCATGTCGCGCAACGACTATGCGGCTTTCTTCGGCCCGACCTGCTCGAATCCGGTGCCAGGCGACCTGAAGGAACGGATTGTGGGGCCATTCGCACGGAATGCGGCCGTGCGGCGGGCGTCCCTCGACTTCCTGGCCGGCTGCAAGCCCGAGATGATGCTCGCGGCCACCCGCAAGTTCGCCGGCTTCCGGGCGCCGGTGCTGTTGGTCTGGGGAAATGAAGACAAGTTGTTTCCGCTCCAGCTCGCGCAGGATCTCACCCGCGAGTTCCCGGACGCACGCTTGGTCGAGGTGGCTGGAGCGAGTGTCTTCCTGCCCCTGGATGCGCCTGCACGCGTTGCCGCGGAGATCGCCGCGTTCGTCCGTGGGCGCGACTAGTGCTTCGTTCGACCTGGAAGCAGGTCGCCTTCGACACACCCTTTCGTGTTGCCGCTACCAAGCATGCTCAGCAAGTCGCTGAAGACGCATCGCCGAAGACGACGAAGCTCCATGAGCGGACATGGGACAACTGTGAGAGGCGACCAAACCGCGCGTATCGTAACCTGAACCAAGACGCCATCGCCCAAAGTTAAGGGGCTCGCCAAGGCCGAAATCTCGGCAAAATGCGCGCACGGTGGCCGTTGCCGCGTGGTGGACTCACCGAGAACCGCGATCGCATGGCAAAGCTCGAAGGCTCGGTAGATAGGTTCCTCGTCGGGCGCCGTGACCGCGCCGCCGCGCGAACGTCAGCACCGGCGACGCCTGACGGACAACACCGGCGCAGCAAGGGGCACCGCGGCGCCCAGACAGTCCAGGTGGCTGCCGGATCGGGAGGATTCCGACCTGTACGCTTGCCCTTGATGTATAGCGGTGCGCCCGTCGGACTGTTACTTCCACACTTGTCCGAGAAGTTTCACCGCCCTGGCTTTGTCGAGGGTACCCCGAACAAGCTTCCTCATGCGGTCGACCTTCGTCTGATCCTCGATCTCGTCCGCCAGCATTTCCACGTGGCGGACGTGGAATGCTTCTAGTCGCTGTGCGCATTCGTCATCGCCCGGTCGGCCTCGCCTCTTTAGCAGCTCCCTCCTCATGTCGTGGTTTAGCTGCACTCCCGCAAACAGGGCTCCGTATACGAAAACAGCCCCGCAGAGGTCGGCGATCTTCTGGTCGGATCGTCTGTTGGCGTCCTCGAGTGTCCTCACCGCGGCCCCGACGTCCTGGGCCGCTTTCCTGGCATTCTCGAACGCCTGCTCGTCGACGCTCTGTCCGCCCTCTTCGTCGAGTAGCACTTCGAGTTCGTCTTCCAACCATCGGCGTTTCGTTCCGCCGCCGTTAGGTGCCTCGCCCGTCATCTCGTGTTCTTCCCCTTCGTGCTGCGCCTTCGTGGACAAGTCATCGAGCAGGTCGAGTTTGGTGCCTACCTCCTCTGGAATCTCGTCATCCGACAAGTAGTCGACGAGGCGGTAGAGTTCTCTCTTGCGAAACAGCATCGCGTGATCGAGCCGTGCGGCAAGCCGGCGAAAGCACTCCTCCGTGAAGTCGCTGAGCTGGAGGCGCTCCGTTCTGGACCGGTTTTTTTTTGCGGGTCGATGTCGAACAGGTGTCGCATCCACTTGGCAACCCGCGCCCAGTGCTGCGGATTCTCCTGCCGGATGAGGAGACACAGGTGGAGCAGCCTCATGCGGCCCGCCCTCCGACGGAGGAGGCGCCGGACCCTGCGACCGCTGCCGACAGGGCGGAACCGTCCGCTGCAGCCCGCTGCGCCGTTTGCGGCTCAGTCGATTATCGCCTGATACGTCATCGTGGCCAGGTCCGGCCGGACGTTGAGATGGGTATACGGCCGGATCTGCTCCATCAGGATGCCGATCAGCTCCTCGGACGGGTCCACCCAGAAGATCGTCCCGTAGGCGCCACCCCAGTAGTAGGACCCTTCCGAGCGCGGTGTGCCGGACGGTCCGAGGTCGGTGACCACCGCGTAGCCGAGGCCGAATCCGTAGCCCGGCCCAGCCAGCCAGATGCCCTTGTCGCCCGTGTGGTTGGCGGTCATCAGCTCGACCGTCTTGCGGCTGAGGATGCGCGCGCCGTCGAGCTCGCCGCCGTTCAGCATCATCTGGTGGAAGCGGAAGTAGTCGCGGGCGGTCGATACGAGTCCGCCGGCGCCGCTGAAGTAGGTGTGCGGCTCGGCCACGAAGCGGCTCTCCGCGGTCGGCGCCTCCGACAGCTCGATAGTGCCCTGCGCGTTCGGACGGTAGAGCGCGGCGAACCGGTCCAGCTTCGACTGCGGCAGATAGAAGTGCGTGTCGACCATGTCGAGCGGCTCGAAGATGCGTTCCTGCAGGTACGCGTCGAGGGTCTGGCCCGACATCACTTCCACGAGCCGTCCGACCACGTCGGTGGCCCGGCCGTATTCCCAGTGGTCCCCGGGATGGAAGTTGAGGGGCAGCGTCGCGAGCCGCTTCAGCATGCCATCCACCGTGTCGCCCGGTTTCCGCGGCGCCACCAGCTCCAGGAACTCCGGCTGGGTGAGGCCGCGGTAGCTGTTCGCGAGACCCGCGGTGTGGGTCAGAATCTGCTGCACGGTGATCGGTCGCGCGGCAGGCACCGTCTTGTAGCGGCCGGTCAGCCGCTCCTGCGGCGGCGCGGGCAGCGCCACCTGCATGTCGGCGAACTCCGGCAGCCAGCGGGCGATCGGGTCGCGCAGCTGGAAGCGACCTTCCTCGTAGAGCATCATCAGCGCGACCGACGCGATGGGCTTGGTCATCGACGCGATGCGGAAGATGGCGTCGTGGGTCATCGGCGCGCCGGCCTCGACGTCCCGTTGTCCCAGGGCCGAGAAGTGCACGACCTTGCCCCGCCGCGCAACCAGCGTCACGACGCCCGCGACCTCGTTGCGGTCGATATAGCCCTGCATCACCCGGTCGAGACGCTCGAGCCGCGCCGAGGACATCCCGACCGCCTCCGGCTCCGCGGTGGGCACGCCGTCCATCTGCGGCAGGTCGGCCGGCGCGTTGGCCAGCCCCACACACACGGCCAGGCCCAGCATCACCGGCAGCACGCAACTCGGCGTCTTCAGTCTCGTCATGACTCTCTCCTTGATGGACCGCAACCCGGATAACCCGGAGGGACCGCCGTTCAGCCGAGGCCGACGCGCAGCACGGTAAACAGCAGCCAGCAGGTGAAGCCGCCGACGACGGTCATCGAGAAGCCCCAGGCCAGCAGCTTGTTGAACAGCGCGCGGCTGTCTTCGCTGGCGGGGGCGGCGGCCATGCACAGGGCACCCAGCGTTGACAGCGGCGCCACGTCGACGAGGTGGGCGCCGACGTTCATCGACGAGGCGATCGCCAGCGGCGCGACGCCGCCGAGCTGTTCGGCAAGGCCCGGGACCGTCGGCAGGAACGCCGGCAGCACCACCCCCGACGTACTGCTGTAGATGGAGACGAACCCCGTCGAGAAGGCGATGACGGCGGTCACCGTGTTGGGCGTGGACATGCCGGCCAGCACCCGCGTGAACAGGTCGAGGCCGCCGGTGGCTTCGAGGACGGAGATGAGGACGGTCACGCCGCACACGAGCATGATGACGCGCCAGGGCATGATCTTGACGGCCTCGAGCTCGTCCCCGGCTTTCAGCAGGGCAAGCACCACGGCCGCCGTGAAGGCGCCCAGGCCGACGTCGACGTCGAAAAAGACGACCCCTGTCACGAGCGTGCCGATGACGGCCAGCGTAAGCAACTGCGCCCGCGTGAACTCGCGGCCCGCCGGCGCATCGCCCGCCGCCCCTTCCGCACCGCCCGGCATGCTCACGCTGCCGGTGTGGTAGCGGCCCAGCAGGCGCCACCCGCCGAAGAGGAAGTAGGCGGTGAAGGCAATCACGACGTGCGCCATCATGTTGTTGAAGTAGCTCAGCAACTCGTAGCCGCCGAGGCCGATGTCGGCCATCACGCCGTTGACGATGACGCCCGTCGGGGCAATGGGCGACAGCGATCCGGCGTTCGCACCGTTGGCTACCATGATGGCCATCAGGAAGGCGGGCACGCCGACCTGGCCGGCCACCGCCATGCCCATCGGCGCAATGAGGGCCACCGTCGCGATGTTGCCCGGACCGATCGAGGCAATCAGGAACGAGAGCACGAAGAACATCATCGGCATCACGCCGACGTTGCCCCGGCAGTACTCCACCGCCTTGCGCGCGATGCGGTCGAGCGTCCCGTTGGCCTGCGCCTGCGAGAACAGCAGGGTGACGCCGGTCAGCGTCAGGAAGAGCCGCGTGGGGAACCCGCCCATGACCTCGCGCGGGCTCATTCCGGCCACGTAGACGCCGACGATCCAGGCCAGGGCAATCGCGAGGAAGCCGACGTGCAGCCGGATGGTGCAACTGACGATGATGGCGACCGCCAGCGCCCCGAGCGAGACCACCGCGACGTCCATGGCCGGCGAGTATAGCGCAGCCCCGTCTGCTGGAAGCTACGCCCCGTGGTCGGACGCCGCCGCCTGGAGCAGACTCCAGGCGCGCTCGACGTGGCGCTGCTCGGTGCGGATGTGGCCAATCGCCAGGCGCAGCGCGAAGCGTCCTTCGATGCGGGTGTGCGACAGGAAGACCTCGCCCGACGCGTTGACCGTCTCGAGGACCCGGGCGTTGAGCTGCTCGATGCGGCCGCCCTCGGCTTCGTTCCCCGACTCCCGCCAGCCCGGCGGCCTTACCCGGAAGCAGACCACGCTGAGCGGCGCCGGTGCGAGGCGCTCGAAGTCGGGACTGGCGTCCACCCACGCGGCGAACAGGCGCGCCAGGCGCAGGTGCTCGGCCAGCCGCGCGCGGATGCCTTCGGCCCCGAAGTAGCGCAGTACGGCCCACAGCTTGAGCGCCCGGAAGCGCCGGCCGAGCTGCACGCCCGTGTCCATCAGGTTCCGGACGCGCCCGGCCTCCGGCGTCGCCAGGTAGTCGGGCGTCAGCGCGAACGCGGCACGAATCGTGTCCATGCGCCGCGAGTAGAACGCGCTCAGGTCGAACGGTGTGAAGAGCCACTTGTGCGGGTTGACGACGAACGAGTCCGCGCGCCCGCAGCCGTCCAGGATGCAGGCCGTGTCCGGGACGAGCGCGGCGGCGCCGGCGTAGGCGGCGTCCACGTGCAGCCAGAGTCCCTCGGCCGCGCACACGTCGGCAATCGCAGGCACGGGGTCGACGCTGGTCATCGAGGTCGTGCCTACCGTGGCCACGACCGCCAGCGGCGTCCAACCGGCTGCACGATCGGCGGCGATGGCCGCGCGCAGAGCGTCGGGCCGCAGGCGGAACTCGGTGTCGACCGCGATGCGCTGCAGCGCCTGCTGTCCGAGGCCCAGCGTCATCACCGCCTTGTCGATCGACGAGTGCGCGTGCTCGGACACGTAGACCCGGCACGGGCCTAGCCCGGGGCGTCCGGCCAGCCCGCGGGCGCGGACGTCCGGGAGGGCCGCCTCGCGGGCCGCGGCCAGCGCGTGCAGGGTCGCCACCGAGGCGGTGTCGTAGATGACCCCCTCGAACGCGGCCGGCAGGCCGAGGAGCTGCCGCAGCCAGCCCAGAGCGACTTCCTCCAGCTCGGTGGCGGCGGGTGAAGTGCGCCACAGCATGGCCTGCACGTTGAGAGCCGCCGACAGCAGCTCCGCGAGCACGCCCGGCCCGCTGCCGGAGATGGCGAAGTAGGCGAAGAAGCCGGGATGGTTCCAGTGGGTGATGCCGGGCAACAGATGCCGTTCGAAGTCTGCGAAGATTGCCTCGAACGGCGCGCCGGCCTGCGGGGGGGCGGCCGGCAACCGCTCGCGGATGTCACCGGGCGCGGCGCGCGACAGGACCGGGTAGGCCTCGGTCCGGCTCAGGTAGGTGGCGATCCAGTCGACGAGAGCGTGCCCGTGGCGCCGGAACTCGTCCGGCCCCATGTCGCCGAGCGTGTCCGGGCGATCAGCCGCCATCCCGGACGTAGTCGAGTGCGAACTCCCGCAGGGCCGCGCTGCGCAGCCCGATCAGCTCGGCTTCGGCGAGCGCCTCGTCGGGGCTCCAGCCGTCCAGCCGGACGCGCTTGATGAGCCACATGGCCCCCACGCGGTTGGCCGAACCGCAGTGGATGAAGACCGGCTGGTTCGCCGGGTCGGCCACGGTTTCGAGGAATTGCTCGGCCACCTCGGCGCTGGCCTGCCGGAACGGCAGGTGGTAGTACTTCAGCCCGGCCGCCTCGGCGGCCGCCTGCCCGGCGTCGACCGTCGCGCCCTGCTCGCCGGCTGTCCGGAAGTTGATCACCGCCGCGAAGCCGCGGTCCTTCAGCTCGGCCATCGCCTCGGGCGGGGTCGCCCCGGCGCAGGCGACGGTTGCATCCACGCGCGTGTAGTTCACGACGCCGGCCGGGCCTTCTTCCGGCTGGGCGGTGGCACCGGTGCAGACCAGCAGCGACAGGGTGACGGCGGATGCGAATACGGCAGCGTGGCTTGACTTCGGCATGACCCGGGATTGTAGCATCCCCGCAGGATAGGTCGAGGGCAGGTCCCGGGCGTCGAAGGGAGGCAGCATGGGAGATCTGGTGCACACGAGTCGCCTGCGCATCGAGCGCGTCAAGGGCCCCATCCGGGAGGCGTTTCTCGAGAATTTCGACACGCCAATCCGCTTCGGTGTCCATGGCGGCATCAAGAAGTTCTACGGCGTGGAGCCGGACGAGGAAGTCCCCGCGACGCTCGATCACCTAGTCGCGGCCGTGGGTGCCTGACTGCTCGGCACCCTTGCACGCGCACTGGAGGTGCGCGACATACCGGCCACGCCCGACCGCATTTCCGCCACGGTCGAAGGCGACGTCGAGGCGATCGACAAGGTACTGCGCGTCACGCGCATGCGCGTGCGCTACCAGCTGGCGGTGCCGCCCGACAAGCGCGCGGCGGCCGAGCGGGCCGTGGCCCGGCACCCGGCTGGCTGCCCGGCCTACAACACCGTGCGGGGCTGCATCGACGTCGATATCCAGGCGGCCATCACAGAGGCAGACTGACTTCCATCTGCTGCGCGATGGCATCGGTGAACTCGCGCGTGGTGGCGGTGCCGCCCAGGTCGGGGGTCCGCACCCGGCCATCGGCTAGCACCCGCTCCAGCGCCGTGAAGAGGCGGGCGGCCGTCTCGTCCTCGTTCAGGTAGCGCAGCATCAGCAGGGCCGACTGCAGCAGCGCCGTCGGGTTCGCCAGGCCCTGCCCGGCGAGGTCGGGCGCGGTGCCGTGCACCGCCTCGAAGACGGCGAGGTCTTCGCCGAGGTTGGCCGACGGCACGAGCCCGAGGCCCCCTACCAGTCCCGCGCACAGGTCGGACACGATGTCGCCGTACAGGTTCGGCAGCAGCAGGACGTCGAACTGCCCCGGGTCCAGCACGAGCTGCATGCAGGTGGCGTCGACGATGCGCTCGGCGTACTCGATGTCCTGGTGGTCCTGCGCCACCTTGCGGACCGAATCGAGGAACAGCCCGTCGCCCAGCTTCATGATGTTGGCCTTGTGCACGGCGGTCACCTGGCGGCGGCCCCGGCCCTGGGCGTACGAGAACGCGAAGCGGGCGATGCGCTCGGACGCCTGGGCGGTGATGACCTTCAGCGACTCGACGACCCCGGGCACGACCTCGTGCTCGAGGCCGGAGTACAGATCCTCGGTGTTCTCGCGGATGACGACCAGGTCGACGTGGTCGAAGCGGGTGGTCAGGCCCGGCAGCGAAGCCACCGGCCGCAGGTTCGCGTAGAGTTCGAGCGCGCGGCGGATCTCGACGTTGACGCTCGGGAAGCCGGCGCCGATCGGGGTGCCGACCGGGCCCTTGAGCGCGACCCGGTTGCGAAGGATCGAGTCCAGGACGCGCCGGGGCAGCGGTTCCCCGTGGCGGTCGACCGCGCCCGCGCCCGCCAGCTCGCGGTCCCACTCGATGTCCAACCCGGACCGGCCCAGCAACTGCACGACCGCAGCGGTTACTTCCGGCCCGATGCCGTCGCCTGGAATGAGAGTGATCCGGTGTGCCATGCTCCGCGCTTGCCGCCGATTATAATCGGCCGTCGTGGAGCCCACCGCCGCTGCCGGCGCCTGCGGCCCGGTGGCCTGGCTGCCCTGGAGCGCCGCCGCGTTCGCCCGCGCCCGGGCCGAGCAGGCGCCCGTTCTGCTGCACATCGGCGCTGCCTGGTGCCGGTGGAGTGCCGAGATGGGCCGCACGACGTACCAGGATCCCGGTGTGTGCCGCCTGGTCGAGCGTGCATTCGTGCCCGTGCGGGTCGACGCCGACCGGCGCCCCGACATCAGCGAGCGCTACCACCTGGGCGGCTGGCCGACGACGGTGTTCCTCACGCCGGCGGGCCGCGTGCTGGGTGGCGAGACCTACGTCGACGCCGCCCGGATGGCGACGCTGCTCGAGCGCGTGGCCGCGGCGTTCGCACGCCGGCACGGCGAGGTCGGCTCGCCGCGCAAGCCGCCGGCCGATTGCGCGCCAGAATCGCGCGACAGCCCTGCGGACTTCGAGCGCTGGCTCGAGCAGCATCTCCTGGAGCGGTTCGATCCGCGGCACGGGGGCTTCGGCACCGCGCCGAAGCAGGTGCACGCGTCGGCGGTGCGGTTCGCGCTGCGGCGGTCGGGGGCTGCCGGCAGGCCGCTTCGCGAGGCCGCGTCGCGAACGCTCGATGCCATCGGCTGGAGCGGCCTGTACGACGACGTGGACGGCGGCGTCTTCCGCTACTGCGCAGCGCGCGACTGGACGGCTCCGCACGTGGAGAAGCTGCTGGATGTCAATGCCGGCGTGCTCGATCTCCTGCTCGAGGGCTGGCGGGTGCTCGGCGAGCCGCGCTACCGGGAGCGGGCTGCGCACCTCCTCCGGTACGTCGTCCGGACGCTGGCGGACCGCGCTGCCGGGGGGTTCTTCGCCAGCCAGTACGCCGACGACGACTACTACGCAGCCTCGATCGCCGCGCGGGGTCGGCTGCGGGGTCCGCGGGTCGACCGCTCCGTGTACGCGGCCGGGACCGCCCGCACGGCCGCGGCGTTGCTGCGCGCCGCCGAGGTGTTCGGCGATTCGTCGCTGATCGAGTTCGCGGTCGACTCGCTCGAGCGCGTGGCCGGGGAGACGTACGAGCGGGGCGGCGGCATCGCGCACGCCGTCGGCGATGGTGAGATCGCGCGTGGGCTGCTCGCCGACCAGGTGGCGGTGAGCGACGCGCTGCTCGACTTGTACGGCGCCACCGGGCGCGACGTGTACCTCGACCTGGCGCAGGAGCTCATGCGCTTCTGCCTCCGCGAGCTGTGGGATGCGCCGCGCGGCGGCTTCGTCGACCGGGTGGTTGCCGACGACGATGTCGGTCTGCTGCGGGAGCCGCTCCGGCCGTTTGCCGTCAACTGCACGGCGGTGCGCGTGCTGGCGCGTCTGGGTCGCCTGACTGGCGCGGACGATTTCCGGGCGCGCGCCGCGGCGACGCTCGAGTCGCTGCTGCCCGAGGCCCGCGGGCGGGGCGTGGACGCAGCCCCGTGGGCGCTGGCGGCGCTGGAGCTTCAGGAGTAGCCGGGGCCGAGGCGCCCGCGTGCTAGACTCCGCTACCGGAGGTGTCGTGTCCCCCGACAGGTCGTCACTCGTTCCCGCGCTGCAGACCATCGCCGCCCGGCTCCGCCTCGAGTCCGTCCGGGCTACATCCGAAGCCGGCAGCGGCCATCCATCGAGCTGCTGTTCGGCCGCCGACATCGTCGCCACCCTGTTCTTCGCCGAGATGCGATTCGACCCGCAGAATCCACAGCACGACGACAACGACCGCTTCGTGTTGTCGAAGGGCCACGCGGCGCCGCTGCTGTACGCCGCATGGGCGGAAGCCGGCTTCCTGACGCACGAGGCGCTGCGCTCGCTCCGCAAGCTCGACTGCGACCTGGAGGGGCATCCCACGCCGCGGCTGCCGTTCGTCGACGTGGCGACCGGCTCGCTCGGGCAGGGCATCTGCGCGGCGATCGGCATTGCCCTCAACGCCCGCCGCGTCGGTTCGGATTATCGCACCTACGTGCTGATCGGCGACGGCGAGTCGGCCGAGGGATCGGTCTGGGAGGCGGCGCAGGCGGGGGAGAAGTTCGGGCTCGACAACCTGTGCGTGATTACCGACGTCAACTGCTTCGGCCAGAGCCGGCCGACCCAGTGGGGCCACGACATGGAGGCCTACGCGCGGCGCTGGCGGGCCTTCGGGTGGCACGCCCTGGTGGTTGACGGACACGATCACGGCGCCCTGCTGGATGCCCTGGCGGAGGCTCGCCGCACGGCCGGACGCCCCACGGTCATCCTGGCCCGCACGCTGAAGGGCAAGGGCGTCACGCTGATGGAGGGCCGCGACGGGTGGCACGGCAAGGCCATCCCCGGCGGCGCCGAGCTGGATCGCGCGCTCGCCGAGCTGGAGGGGCAACTGGTTGCCGGTGCGGACCGCCCGCCCATCCCGCCGCCGCCGGTGCGTCGAACGCCGCCGCCGCCAGCCGGGCCGGCGCTGCCGGAGCCGCGCTACGAGCCGGGCGCACTGGTGGCCACGCGCGAGGCCTACGGCACGGCGCTGGCGGCGCTGGGGGCCGCCGACCCGCGGGTGGTGGCGCTCGACGCCGATGTGGCCAACTCGACCTTCAGCGGGAAGTTCGAGCAGGCACACGGCGACCGCTTCTACGAGACGCACATCGCCGAACAGGTGATGACCGGTGCCGCGGCCGGTCTGGCCAGCCGCGGCGCGATTCCGTTCCCGTCGACCTTCGCCTGCTTCCTGACGCGCGCGTCGGACTTCATCCGCATGGCCGGCATAGGCGGCGAGAAGGCGAACATCAAGTTCGCGGGCTCGCACGCGGGCGTGTCGATAGGCGAGGACGGCCCGTCGCAGATGGCGCTCGAGGACCTGGCGATGATGCGCAGCGTGCCGGGCTGCGCCGTGCTGTACCCGTGCGACGCGGTGAGCTGCGAGCGCCTGGTGGCGGCCGCCGCCGCCCACCAGGGCATGGTGTACCTGCGCACGAGCCGTCCCAAGACGGAGGTCATCTACACGAACGCGGAGCGTTTCGACATCGGCGGCTCGCAGATCCTGCACGAGAGCGCGGACGACGTGGCCACTGTCGTCGCTGCGGGCGTCACCGTGTTCGAGGCGCGCGCGGCCTACCGGCAGTTGCGGCAGGCGGGGATCAGCATCGGCGTGATCGATGCATACTCGGTGCAGCCGATCGACGCGGCCACCCTGGTCCGCGCCGGCCTGCGCACCGGGCGGCGGCTCATCACCGTGGAGGACCACTACGCGGCCGGCGGTCTCGGCGACGCCGTCAGCGAGGCGGTCGCGGCGCAGGACATCGCGGTATGCCGCTTGGCTGTGCGCGACGTGCCCCGCAGCGGCAAGCCCCGCGAGTTGCTGGAGCGCTACGGCATCTCGGCGGCGCACATCGTCGCGGCCGTCCGCCGCTACGCCGGCTCGCGGCCGGCGGCGCCGCAGGCCTGACCCGCGGCTGCGCGCCGACCGGCCGCAAGTCCGCAGACGCCGCCGCAGGCAGGTCAGGAGCCGGTGCCGGCGCCTGCCAACGCGCGCAGGGCATCCAGGATCTCGTCCGTCTCGGGGAAGCGGCCCTCCTGGTGCTTGGAGAACACCAGGCCGCCGTCCGCGACGACGTCGAAGACGCCGTTGGTGCCCTCGATGAGCTCGGGCTCGCAGTCGACGGCGCCCTTGATCGCGGCTGCCAGACTGGCAGCCCTGGGCAAGTACTTTCAGCGGGTGCAGTAGGTGATTGCGATATGCATGGCGAGCCCGATCCTATCCCAAGTCCCGCTCCCGCCGCGTCCGCGAGCGGTTCACCGGCGGTATCCGGGAGCGACGGACCAGCCGGTGGCGGCGCGCAGCTGCGGATCTCCACGGCCGACATCACGACGCTTGCCGTCGATGCCATCGTGAACGCCGCGAACACGACGCTGCTCGGGGGCGGCGGCGTGGACGGCGCGATACACCGGGCGGCCGGTCCCGGGCTGCTGGCGGCCTGCCGCACGCTCGGGGGCTGCCCGACCGGTGAGGCGCGGCTGACCCGTGGCTACCGGCTGCCTGCGCGATTCGTGATCCACGCCGTCGGACCGGTATGGCGCGGCGGGACGCACGGCGAGGCCGGGCTGCTGGCTGCCTGCTATCGCTCCGCGCTCGGCTTGGCGCGCGAGCACAGCCTGCGGACGCTGGCGTTCGCGGCCATCAGTTGCGGGGTCTACGGTTATCCCCCTGAGCGCGCCGCGGCCATCGCCGTCGGCGAGACGCGCCGGGCGGTCGAGTCGGCCCCGACCCTAGAGCAGGTCTGGTTCGTCTGCTTCGAGCCGCGCGTCCGCGCGGCCTACGAAGCCGCCCTCGCGGGGCACAAGTGACCCCGCAGTCCGCGGCGCTGCGCGGCGTGCGCGGCCTGCTGCTCGACCTCGACGGCACGCTCTACGAGGCGGACCGCCCCATCCCGGGCGCAGCGGAGGCCGTCGCCCGTCTGCGTGCTGCGGGCCTCGCGCTGCGCTACGTCACGAACACGACCCGCCAGCCGCGTGCGGCCCTGGTCGAGCGCCTGGGGAGCCTGGGCCTGCCGGTCGCTGCCGACGAGCTGTTCACCGCCCCCCTCGCCGCTGCAGCGTGGCTCGCAGCGCACGCCGTGCGCACCGTGGCGCTGCACGTCGCCCCCGCGTCCGCGGGCGAGTTCGCCCGCTTCACCATCGACGAGTCCAGTCCGGAAGCGGTCGTCGTCGGCGATCTCGGGCCGGCCTGGACCTTCGAGCGGCTGAACCGTGCCTTCCACCAGCTCGGCGACCGGGCGACGCTGCTCGCCCTTCAGAAGAACCGCTACTGGCGGGCCGCTGACGGGCTCGTGCTCGACGCCGGACCGTTCGTCGCGGCCCTAGAGTACGCCGCGGGCCGGCCCGCCGTAACCGTCGGGAAGCCGAGCGCCGCGTTCCTGGAGACCGCGGCCGCCGGCCTGCGCCTGCCGCTCGCCGATGTGGCGCTCGTCGGCGACGATGTCGTCTCGGACGTCGGGGGTGCCTTGGCCGCCGGCGCCCGCGGCATTCTCGTCCGCACCGGCAAGTTCCGGCCCGGGGATGTCGCGGCCGCGGGCGTGCGCCCCAGCGCGGTGATCGACTCGGTGGCCGCCCTGCCGCGCCTGCTGGGCGTGTGACGACCTCGAGCCGGCGAGCCGTCCGACGGTCGCGCCGACCACCGACGCGCTCTCCTCAGCGCGTCCAGGCGAACCAGCGGCTGAGCAGCGACTTCTGACCGGCCGAGAACCGCGCCCGGCGCAACCGGTTCGCCACCTTGCGGAGTGCGTCCGCCTGCGTGGGGTACGGATGGATCGTGTTTCCGATGACGCCGAGACCGGCCCCGGCCTGCATCGCCACGGTGATCTCGCTGATCAGGTCGCCGGCGTGGCTCGCGACGATCGTGGCACCCAGCATGCGGTCGCTGCCCGGCTTCAGGTGGACCCGCACGAAGCCCTCGCCCTCGCCGTCGAGGACCGCCCGGTCGACCTCGCTGAGGGGCTGCGTGAAGGTCTCCACGGCGCCGCCCTTGGCCCTGGCGTCGGCCTCGGACAGGCCGACGTGGGCGATCTCAGGCTCCGTGTAGGTGCACCAGGGGATGATGAGCGAGTCCGTCGAGGCGCGGCCGAGACCGAAGGGGTGCGGGAACAGGGCGTTCCGGATCAGGATTTGCGCCAGCGCGTCGGCGGTGTGCGTGAACTTGAAGGGGAAACAGATGTCGCCGGCGGCGTAGACCCGGGGATTGCTCGTGCGGAGGTGGGCATCGACTTTCACTCCTGCCGCGTCGTACGCCACGCCGGCCGCCTCCAGCCCGAGGCCCTCGACGTTGGGCGCCCGGCCGGCGCCGACGAGTACTTCGTCGACCGCCAGCTCGTGGTCGGTGCCCCCGGCGGCGTAGCGCACCAGCCTGTCCTGCCCGCGGCGCGCGACCTCCGTGATGCGGGCGTCGAGCGCCAGCCGCACGCCGTCCGTCGCCAGGCGCCGCTGCACGATGGCCGCGGCGTCGGGGTCCTCGCGCGGCAGGATGCGGGCGAACTGCTCGAGCAGCGTGACCTCGGTGCCGAAGCGTGCGAACGACTGGGCCATCTCGCAGCCTATGGGTCCGGCGCCGATGACGGCCAGCCGCGCCGGACGCTCGGTCAGCGAGAACAGCGTCTCGTTGGTCAGGCAGCCTGCCTCGGCGAGGCCCGGGATGGGCGGCACGGCCGCGCGTGCGCCCGTGCAGACGGCGGCTCGACTGAAGCGCAGCGGAACGCCGTCGGCCTCGACGGTGTCCGGGCCCGTGAAGCGGCCGGCACCGATGAAGACGTCCACGCCGAGGCCGGTGAAGCGCTGCGCCGAATCGATGCCGCTCAGCCCGGCGCGCAGTCGCCGCATGCGGGCCATGACCGCACCGAAGTCGCGCTGCAGCGGGCCCGGGCCGTGCAACCCGAACTCGGGGCCGCGGGCGACGGCCGCCCAGACGCGAGCGGCGCCGACGAGGCCCTTCGACGGCACGCAGCCGACGTTGAGGCAGTCGCCCCCCATCAGGTGGCGTTCGACCAGGGCCACGCGGGCGCCCAGCCCGGCAGCCACGGCCGCGGTGACCAGGCCGGCGGTGCCGGCGCCGATCACCACCAGGTTGTAGCGGTCCGCCGGCTGCGGGTTCTGCCACCCGGGCGGGTGGACGTTGGCGACGAGCTGCCGGTTGTACTCGTCGTCGGGACGCAGCAGCACGGCCCCGGCTCCGCCGTCAGCGTGCCGCCTGACCTGGTCGGAGGGGTCGCTGCGGCGTGCGCGGCTCGTCCGGGTAGAGACCCGCGACGTACTCGTCGTACCCGTTGTAGATGGGCGTGGCGAACGTCTCCTCCGTGTCGAGCCAGTAGGAGATGTTCTGCGGCCAGCGGGGGTGCGGGATGTTCGGGTTGACGTTCGAGATGAAGCCGTACTCGTGGGGCTGGACCTGCCAGAAGATGGACGGCTCGTCTCGCACGAACTCGATCCGCGCGATGGACTTCGGACTCTTGTAGCCGTACTTCCAGGGCACGATGATGCGCACCGGCGCGCCGTGCTGGCGGAGCAGCGGCTCGCCGTACACCCCGGTGACCACCAGGGCCAGATCGTTCATCGCCTCGTCGAGGCGCAACGCCTCGTGATACGGCCACGGGTACCAGGGCGAACCGCTCACCCCGGGCATCTGCTCTTCCTTCACGGCGGTCTCGAAGCGGACGTAGCGGGCGTTGGCGTTCGGGTCGGCCTGCTCGATCAGCTTGCGCAGCGGGAAGCCGGACCAGGGCACGTTCATCGCCCAGCGTTCCACGCAACGGAAGTGGTAGACACGTTCCTCGTGGTCGAAGGCGAACAGGTCGTCCAGATCGAGCGTCAGCGGGTTGTTGCACTCGCCGGTGATCTCGATCTGCCACGGCTCCACTTCGAAGTCGCCGCAGAACTGCCAGACCGGACCGCCGCGGCCGGAGAGGAATTCGTAGAAGTTGTTGTGGGACGCGGCCACGTCGCGCGGCGTCATGGCCTGCCGGCCGATGGCCCCCGGCGGCGCGGCGAAGGCGGCGTTGCGCTGCGTCGGGAAGACGTCCGGGCGGCTCAGCGGCACCTCCAGAAGTGACGACTGCGCGCGGGCCTGGGAAGCTCCCGCGGCGCACGCGGCGAAGGGCGTCGCCAGCACGCCCAGTCCCAGGGCCGACAGGAACTTGCGCCGATTGAAGAAGACCTCGGGCGGCGTGATCCGTTGTGACGGGATGTTCGCGGTGAATCGTCGGCCCACGACTGCCTCCCCGGCTTCAGCCTGCTATCCTGATGGTGATGTACCAGGTTACCATCAATCACCTGCGGCCATGTGGCACACCCTGATCGATCCCCGCAAGCTGGTTCTGCCGCAGCCGGGCGAAGCCCTGCCCGGCCGGCCGGCGCGCATGCCGGTGGCCGCCGGGCACTTCGTGAACGGCACGCCGCTGGAGCCGCCGTTTCCGGGCGGCCTGGAGCGCGCGGTCTTCGGGATGGGCTGCTTCTGGGGCGCGGAGCGCAAGCTGTGGGAGGTCCCCGGCGTTTACACGACGGCGGTAGGCTACGCCGGTGGGACGACGCCGAACCCGACCTACCAGGAGGTCTGCAGCGGGCAGACCGGTCACACGGAGGTGGTGCTGGCCGTCTTCGACCCGGCCCGGGTCGTCTACGGGGAGCTGCTGCGGGTGTTCTGGGAGGGCCACGATCCCACCCAGGGCATGCGCCAGGGCAACGACGTGGGAACGCAGTATCGCTCGGCCGTCTACTGCGCGACCGACGCGCAGCAGCGGGCGGCCGAGGCCGCGCGGGACGCGTACGGGCGGCTGCTCGCGGCGGCCGGCTTCGAGCCGATCACGACCGAGATCCGGCCGGCCGGCGAGTTCTACTACGCCGAAGACAACCACCAGCAGTACCTGGCCAAGAATCCCGGCGGCTACTGCGGGCTCGGCGGGACCGGCATCTCCTGTCCGATGGGCCTCGGGGCGGCGCCCTGAAGCCGCGGGCTACCCGACGCCTGCCTGGGACCCGAGCGGTGGTCGGCCGCCCGGCGTTTTCCGGGAGCGCCCCTCCCGGTCGCTCGACCGTCTCGACGTCGTGGTCAGACTGTCCCCTGGGCCTCGTCGCGGTGCTCGGCCTGGTCTGCGTCTGGCACGCCGGCCCCGCTCGCGCGCAGGAGCCACCGCCGCCGGCGCGCGGCTGGAACAACGAGACCGAACTCAGTCTGGCCCTCACCGCGGGCAACTCTGCGGCCCGGACGCTCGGCTTCGGCAACACGCTGCGCCACGGCAGCGAGTCCTCGCGCTTCCAGCTGCGGCTGAACGGCATCCGGTCCGGCACGGCCGACGACCGCTACCTGCTCGTTGAGCCGGGAGTCAGGTTTCCGGTCGACGGGTCTCCGGACGCGACGAGCACGCGCCTGGTCGAGCCGGAGCGGGAGCCGGACGTCGAGAACTACCTCGTCTCCGGACGCTACGATGTGGAGATCGGCAGCCGCTTCTTCTGGAATGCCGGGGGGAGCTGGGACCGTAACACGGACGCCGGCATCCTCAGCCGCTACACCGCGTTCGCGGGCGTGGGCAACGTGTGGCGCGATAGCGAGACGCTGCGTTTCGCCACCACCTATGCCGCCAGCTACACGGACCGCCGCGAGGCGGCGCCCGATCCCCGCAAGGACGCCCGCTTCGGCGGCGCCCGGCTAGGCTGGGAGTACCGCCACCAGGTGGGCGCTGCGACGGTTGTCGAGCACGAGCTGACGGCCAACGTCAACCTCACCGACGCCGCCGACAACTCGCTCAACACGGTGGGCGCCCTGGGCGTCGACCTGGGCAGCCACCTGGCCCTGCGGGTCAGCCTGCAATTGCTGTACGAGAACGACCCGGCGCCCGAGGATGTGGCCGTCATCGCGCGGGCGCGGCTGGTCGACCCGGACGGCGTCGCAGGTAGCGGGGACGAGCTGTTCGAGACAGTGGCCGCGGGCGGCGCGGCCATCCGCGTCGGAGCGGGTCAGGTCCGCAAGGGCCGGCTCGACACCATCGTCCGTACCGCGCTGGTCATCGGTTTTTGAGGTGTCCGACGTGCGGCGCCCGAACTTTCGGCTGCGACCGAGTCTCAGTCTCACCTCCGGGCCCCGCCGGCGTGCTAGCGTCGAGAGTACGCGGTATTCCGCGGGACAGCGAAGGAGGAGTCAGTGAAAGGCCAAGCGGAGATCATCGACGGACTGAACCGGGCGCTCACGGTCGAGCTCACAGCCATCAACCAGTACTTCTGCCAGTCGAAGATGTGCGCCGACTGGGGCTTCCACCACCTGGCGAAGAAGCACCACGAGGAGTCGATCGGCGAGATGAAGCATGCGGAGAAGCTGATCGAGCGCATCCTGTTCCTGGAAGGGGTGCCCGAGATCGCACGCTACGACGTCATCCGCGTGGGCACCGACGTGAAGGAGCAGTTCGAGAACGACCTGAAGCTCGAGATGCAGGGCGTCACGCACTACAACGCGCTGGTCGAGCTGTGCGTGAGGCTGGGCGACAACGCCACGCGCGAGCTGGCGGCGCCGATTCTCGTCGAGTCGGAGGAGCACGTCGACTGGCTGGAGACGCAGCTCTTCCGCATCGAGAAGGTCGGCATCCAGAACTACCTGGCGGAGCAGATGGGCGGACACGACGGCTGACCAGCCGTGTCCAGGTAGCGCTGCAGCGCGGGGTGGCACGCCGTGCAGCCGTCGCCGGCGCCGATGGTGCGCCGCAGGTCCTGCAGGGTGCGCACGTTCGTGCTCGCCAGCGTACCCAGCAGCTCGCGCTCGGTGATCCGCAGGCAGGCGCAGACGTACCGGCCTTCGCGAGGCGCCGGCTGCTGAGTGACCCGGGGCTCGACCGCCAACTGCATGGGAAACAGATCCTAGCGTTTCTGTAACTGAGACGCAATATCACTAGCAGCTGCTGGTGAAAGCCGGCGTCGCACCGAGACGGGCGCGGCGCCGGCCTGGCAAGGCGCGACGAGGGAGCCGATTGGGCCTATTCGACCGGCGAGCAACGCAGTCAGGCGGGATGCAGCGCCCGTCGCATGCAGCGGGGACTTGTGCCACCGGCCCTGAACGGTGAGGGCGACGGTCAGCGGATGGTCTGGAGCTGGTTCTCGACGCGCAGCACGCCCTGCGTCTGGCCCACGATGCGCTGCATCTCGATCAGCTCGGCCTGGCCCTGCACGTAGCCCACGAGCAGCACGATGCCGTTGTTGATGACGATGTGGAACGGCGGGTTCGGCATCCGCGCGAGCCGCTCGAAGTGCACGTTGCGGGCAAGCTGGCGCAGAATGGAATTGCGCAGCCGACGGTCGCCCTGCGACGTCGACAGGGTCTCGATGGTGCTCTGGACGTCCTGCACGCCCTCGATCTTCGCCACACGCTCGAACAGGTCGCCGCTCTTGTCGCGGTCGGGCGTCACCCACCCGGCGAGCCGGACGTTGCCGTTCTGTACCCGGCCGTTGATGAAGTCCCAGATGGTGTAGTGCGGATAGCGCTGGACGACCCTGGCGACTTCCTGCGCCAGGTCGTTGTCGTCCTCGGGCTCGGGCAGTTCCAGCTCGCTGGCGACGGTCTCGATGCCGTCGACGTCGAGGGCCCGCTCGATCGCCTGGTGCTTGACCCAGAAGGACTCGACCAGACCCGTCAGCGTGGCCTCGCTGCCTGCGACCGTCACCTTGATGCGGCGCAGGTCGCGCTCGCCGCGGAAGGCTTCCCGCACGTCGCGTTCCAGTTCCTGAGCGGTCTGGCCCGCCGCCGCCGGCGGCACCACGGCCGACAGACTCGACAGCACGCACGCAACCAACGCAGCTCGAACGCTGGCAGCCCGTGGTGAAACCCTGCGTTGCACCGAGACGGGCGAGGCGCCCGCCTGCCCAGGCGCGACGACGGAGCCTATTGGGTCTTTTCGACCGAGGAGCAACGCAGTCAGGCGGGATGCAGCGCCCATCGAATTTAGCGGGGACTGTTGCCACGGGTTGCCAGGCACATGCATGGTGACCTCCACCGGACAAGAACGACCCGCGCGATTCGCGACCATGCTTCCCTTGTACCACAACGGTCCGCCGCCGGTCCAAGCGCCGAACCGCCCGCGCAATAGCTCAGGAAGCAGGGGGCTGGCCGACGTCGTGCGCGGTGGCGGCGGGGGTCTCCGCGGCGGGTGGTGCGGGGTCCGGCGCGGCCACGTAGCCGGGGCGGGCGAGCTGGCCCTGGAAGTACGCGGTCTGCGACGCGAGAAAGACCAGCTTGGTCGCCACCCGTGCCAGCACGTACGCCTGACCGACGAGCAGCGCCGTCCACTGCGACGTCGCGTCCGGCGCGCCGACACCGGGATCGACGGCGGCGTACCCCGCCAGCAGAAGCCCGAACAGCCCGGCGTTGAGCACGTACAGCCCGCCGGTCGAAAATGGGCGCCGGCGCACGAAGCGGCCGGCTGCCAGCAGGGCCCCGAGCATGCTGCGGCGGTCTTCGACCACGGCCCGAATCTTTGCGTAGTCGAACAGCAAGTTGACAGGCAGCACGAGTGCGCCGAACACGGCGTAGCCCGCGATCCGGATGACGAATGCGGTGCGCTCCACGGTGACGTCGCGCGTCACGTCCCGGTAGAGATCCTCGAACAGCCAGGTGTGGAACCGATCGAACAGCAGCCAATAGACCAGCCCCGCAACGACGGCCAGGCGCAGGAAGCGGAAGAAGTACGTGCCGCAGGCGGCGAAGAACGCGGCGGCCCCCAGCCGCCGGCGGCGCGCCAGGCGATCCAGGATGCCGCCGGCGAGGAAGGTCCAGGCCGCCAGGTAGAAGGCCACGGCGACCGCCAGTCCGCCGGAGGGCACGGCGCCGTCGACGAACGCGCTCAGGTTGGTCAGGACCGCGCCGAAGCCGATGATCGACGGCGTGAAGGTGCGCTCGAACCCCCGCGCCTGCGCCTGGAACTCCTCCCACCACTCCCAGTGCACGCCGCCGGCCACCTGGTCGGCCGCCACACTCGCCCCCAGGTGCGCTGCGATGGCGTCATGCAGGGCCAGGGCGAGCGGCGCCGCCAGAAGCAGGGTCACCAGGTAGACGCCGGCCACGAGCACAGGTGCGCCCAGGACACGCCCGATGCCGTCGAAGAGTGCGCGGATCAAATGAAGAACCCGTACGTGAGCAGCAGGTCCTGCAGCCAGACCAGCCAGCGCAGGCTCCAGCGGGTCGCCGCCGCCGTCGCCTGCGGCGCGAGCGTGCGGCTGTTGTTGGTGTAGTTGCCGTCGAGCAACAGGATGCGATCCGGATCGACGAAGGCCTGCGTCGCTCGTGCGTCGCGGCGGTAGGTGTACGACGTCCACCGTTCCGCGCCGTCCCACAGCTCCCGCTCCGCATGACCGTCCTCGAACTCGGTCAGCACCTCGACGGGAAAGACGCCTTCACCGTAGCGGCGCACGACGACGGTCGTCTCGTATCCGTCCTCGTCCGCGTGCTCGGCGAAGCTCGCCTCGCCGGCTGCGCCGAAGAAGCCCCGGCCGTCGGCGCGCCGGCTCGTCAGCGCCTGCACGCCGTAGTCGAAGACCCTGGCGGTTCCGTGGACCTGGTCGAAAAACCAGTCGAGGTCGCCGTTGCTCGCCTGGCTGATGCTGTCGAAGAAGTCGTCCGGTGTGGGATGACCGAACCGCCACCGTTCGTGGAAGGCGGCCATGCCCTGCCGCAGCACGGGCCAGCCGAGATAGCGCTCCAGCGTATGCAGCCAGAGCGCGGTCTTGTTGTAGGAGATGCTGCTCGCGGTGGCAGGCCAGTAGCGGTACGTGGGCCGGGCCGGGACGTCCATGCTCGCGTTGCGGCGGTACCCGGTCATGCGGTTGCCGTCGACCGCGCGCGACCACGGGACGTGGCGGAAGACCCACGGCACGAACCCGCCGAACAGTCGTGTCGAGCGGTGGTGCTCCGTGAAGAACGCGTCCATCACCCGCGCGGTGGCGAACGTGGTAAGTCCTTCGTCGATCCACGCGTGCTCGAACTCGTTGTTGCCGACGATCCCGTACCAGAACTGGTGCCCCGCCTCGTGGACGGTCACCTCCTCGGGCGTCCCCACGGCGGCCGGCGCCAGCCAGCGCGTGCCCGCGGTGAACAGGGTGGGATACTCCATGCCGCCCGTGCGGCTGCGCCACACGGGGTCGACCAGCGTGATCTGCGGGTACGGGTACGCACCGAACCACTCGCCGAAGTACCGCAGCGCCTGCCGGGTCGCTTCGAAGTGGCGCGCCTCCTGGCCGACATGTTCGGGCTGGAGCAGCAGGCGCATGTCGACGGCGGGCAGCGTCGGGTGCTCGAACCGCTCGCGCCGCTCGAGGAAGTCGGGGCTCGTGGTCCAGGCGAAGTCGTGGACGTCTTCCTGGTAGTAGCGGTGGGTGCTCGTGCCGTCGCCGTTGTCGACGACGCTCTGTTCGACGCCGGTGGCGCCGACGACCCAGCCCGCCGGGACCGTAATTCGGACGTCATAGACGCCGTAGTCCGCGAAAAACTCGGTGGCTGCGTGGAACTGGTGGCAGTTCCATCCGCTGTCCTCGAGCACCCCGACCTTCGGGAACCACTGGGCGATGAAGTAGTAGTCGCCGACGACGCCCGTGCGCGCGAAGGGACGCGGGACCTGCGACGTCCACTCGATCTCGATCTCGATCGACTCGCCGGGAAAAACCCGTTCCGGCAGGGGCACGACGAGCACGGTCTCGTCGTCGGGGTTCCCGTCGTCCGGAGCGATATGCGAAATGCGGCTCGTCAGATCGGTCGCCGGCGCGTCGCCCGCGCCGGGCAGGCGAACCGCCGCCACGTCGATCCAGCCCCAGTCGGATGCCGGGCGGTCGCGCAGCCCGCGGCCACCGGCCCGCAGCCGACGTTCGCGCATCCACGTCGACTTCGTGTTCTTCCACGCGTTGTAGTAGAGATGGAGCCGCAGCTCGGCAGTGGCGATGACCGACGTGTTGCGCCACGTCAACACCTGGCGGCCGTGGAGCTGTCGCGTCTCCGTGTCGAGCTGGACGTCGATGGAGTAGTTGGCGTTGCGGGGCGACGGCACGGGAGCCGCGGTTGCGGGCTGCCCCGGCGGCTGCGCGGCAGCCTGTGGCGCGCCCGGCCCGCCCGCCCCGAGCACGGCCCAGGCGCCGGCGACGACGGCGGTGCGGCAGAGCCGGTAACGGATCGCGCGCGAGCCGGCCCCCATCACGCCCGGCAGTCCTCCCGGACGGGGTGGAACACGTCGACGAACAGGCCGTGGGAGCCCACCAGCGACCGGCGTGCGTTCCGGCGGTCGAGCTTCATGCAAAGACCTCAGTCCAGACCGAACGTGTACACCACGTTGCCCGCGGCAATAGTGACCTGCTGCCGCCCGTTCACGGCGTAGGTGATGGGCGCGGCCTGCACGAGCGCGCCCAACTGGATGTGCCACAGCTCCTCGCCGGTCTCGGCGTCGAGGGCGAAGAAGTAGCCGTCGACGCCGCCGCTGAAGACTACATCGCCCGCCGTGGCGAGGACGCCGGCCCGCGACTGCGGCGTGATGCGGAACTCCCAGCGCCGCTCGCCGGTGGCCGGGTCGATGGCCCGAATCGCGTTGACGTAGTTGTCGATCGCCGATACCTGCTGCTGCCCGCCCCCGATGAAGCGGACGCCCGCCCGGTAGTCGTCCTCGCGAACGAAGTACTCCGCCTCGCCGTCGAAGGCGTTCACGTAGAAGAGCCCGGTGCGGGGGCTGTACGCGGGGGACCACCAGTTGGTGCCGCCCAGGACGGAAGGCGAGACCACCGTGCCGTCCTCCGTCGGAAACGTGTCGGGCAGCCGCACCGGCCGGCCCTGGTCGTCGATCCGCTCGGCCCAGGTCTGCCGGGCGAACGGCTCGCCGAGCAGGAACTCGCCCGTCGTGCGGTCGAGCACGTAGAAGAAGGCGTTGCGGTTGGCCCACAGCATGGCCTTGCGCGGCCGGCCGTCGAACTCGATGTCGGCGAGGATCGGGATCTGGATCGCGTCCCAGTCGTGGACGTCGTGGGGCGTGAACTGGAAATACCAGGACATCTCGCCGGTGTCGCCGTCGAGGGCGAGCACTGAGTCGGAGTACAGGTTGTCGCCCAGCCGCATCTCGCCGTTGTAGTCGGGTCCGGGGTTGCCGGTGCCCCAATAGACGAGGTCGAGCTCCGGATCGTACGAGCCGGTGATCCAGGTCGGCGACCCGCCGGTACGCCAGGAATCGCCGGACCAGCTCCGGTTATCCGGATGGTCCGGGCCGGGAATCGTGTAGGTGCGCCACTCGCGTGCACCGGACTCGGCGTCGTACGAGTCGAGGAATCCGCGGATGCCGAACTCGCCGCCCGCGATGCCGGTCACCACCCTGTCCTTCACGATGAGCGGCGCCGCCGTCTTGCTGTAGCCCCGCGAATGCTCCGCCACTTCGGTGTTCCAGACGAGGTTGCCGCTGCGCGCGTCAATCGCCACCAGGTGTGCGTCCAGCGTGCTCATGAACAGCGTATTGCCGAGCACGGCCACGCCGCGGTTGTTGCGGCCGCAGCAGATGCGGAGATCGTCGGGGAGCTCGTGCTCGTAGCGCCAGTACACGCCACCCGTGGCCGCATCGATCGCCGCGAGATTGCTGGGCGCCTCCGTGACGAACATGATGCCGTCGACGACGAGCGGGGTGGTCTCCGCCCGGTCGATCACGGGAATCTGATAGGCCCACTTCAACTTGAGATTGCCTGCGTTGCCTGCGTTTATCTGGTCGAGTCGGCTGAAGCGCTGGCTGCTGAACGTGCCGGAGTACATCAGCCAGTTGTGGGGTTCGTCCGCCGCGTCGAGCAGCCGCTCCCAGGTCACGGGCGAGAACGACGGTGCCGCGCCGGACGCAGGCTCCTGGCCGCTGGCCGCCTGCGCGCAGCCGGCCAGCACCGCGACCATCGCCAAACGCTTCATGAGTCAGCTCTCCTTCCGCAGCGAGAACAGGTACGCGATCAGGTCGTCCACCTCGGCGTCCGTGAGCGTGCCGCCGGCGCCCGGCATCGAGGACGTGCGGACGCGTTCGAACGACTGCAGCGCACCTTTGGAGAACGACCACAACTGCTCGTCGGCGTCGATCAGGCGCAGCGTGAAGGTGTCCTCGCTCATTCTGAGCCCTTCGACGACCGAGCCGTCAGGGCGCGTGACGGTCATCGTCCACCAGCGCGGCGCTACCTCCGCGCCCGGATCCAGCAGGTCGGCCCGCAGCTCGTCGGGATCACGCCGCTCCCCGATCCGGGAAAGATCCGGGCCCAGCCGCCCGCCGGTGCCGTCCACCATGTGACAGGTCGCGCAGTTGCCCTTGCCGGCGAACAGGGCGCGTCCGGCGCCCACGTCGCCCGGCAGCTCCGCATCCGTGGGGTTCGGGGTCAGCGAGTCGAGGTAGGTGATGATCTGCCAGACTACGCGATCCGCCACGTCAGGGTTGATTCCGAGCATGGCGGTGCCCGGGACGCCGTTGCGGATCACGTCGAAGAGTCCCGCCAGGGTGCTGGTACGCCGGAACCGCCCGGTCGTGAGGTCGGGGCCGTTGGTTTCCCCGCCGCCCCTTGCGTCGTAGCCATGGCACAACGTGCAGTGCACTCGGAAGCTGGTTTCGCCCATACGCCGGTCGGGGCCGGCGGTGAACGGATTCTCGGCTTCCTGCGCGCCGGCGGCTGCCACCGTCGCCGCGACGAGCACAGTCACCGCCAAGAGCCTGAACATGGCCACCTCACAGCCAGAACCGCCAATCTTCGCCGCGCGGCTCCGCCTGACGCCCGGCGAACCCTGCAGGAGTCCGCGCGGTTGCACTGCGTAGTCTCGTGCGCATCATACCGACATTCAAGCACTCAGAGCGCCCGCGAGCAGCAGGCCGCGCAACATGCGGAGACCGAACAGGAGAACCAGCGGCGAGAGGTCGAGTCCACCCATGTCCGGCAGCACCCTGCGGATGGGCGCCAGCAGCGGTTCCGTCGACGCATGCAGGAATGTCGCCACGGGATTCGACGGCGGCAGTTGCAGCCAGGAGATCACGACGGCGCCAAGCACGACGAGCGAGTAGAGATCGAGCAACTGGATGAGCAGCGCGATGAGCGGCACGCGTTCATTCTAAAGGTTCCTCTCGGCCGCCGCGCGACATAATTCCTGCCGTCGGCAACTAGTGCCCGATTCCTGCCGTCGGCAACTAGTGCCCGCGAACGTACCATGAAGACGCTGCTGATTCTGCGCCATGCCAAGTCGAGCTGGCAGTATCCGGGCCTTGCCGACCACGATCGGCCGCTCAACAAGCGCGGCAACCGGGACGCGCCCCGCGTCGGGCTGTTCCTGCGCCGGCGCGGGCTGACGCCGGAGCTGATGATCAGCTCGACGGCCGCGCGCGCGCGCAGCACGGCCGTCCAGGTGGCGGACAGGTCCGGATACCGCGGCCGGGTGGAGCTGGATCGCCAGCTCTACCTGGCCGAACCCGAGGCGATTGTCGATGTCGTCCGGAGTCGGGGCGGCGAGGCGTCGCGGGTGCTCGTAGTGGGCCACAACCCGGGGCTCGAGGAGCTCGTGGTCCGCCTCGGCGGGCGTGCGGAGGCGCTGCCGACGGCAGCGCTGGCGCAGATCGAGCTGCCCCTCGCCGAGTGGGCCGAGCTGCGCGCGGTCACCCCCGGCCGGCTCGTCGGCCTGTGGCGACCCAGGGAGCTGGACTAATTCAGGACGGGCTGCGCCCCGAACTCCCGGCGTCGCACCTGGAGGGGCCGAGCGCTCACGACGCGGGCGGCCGCGGCCGGAGCGTGCGGTCGAGCTCGACCGCGATGTCCGGGAAGCGGGGCCCCCTCCGGCGTGTATAGCGCACGTCGCGGATGGTGACGCGGTAGCCGTCGCGCAGCTCCTCGACCGTGTACACCGGATAGCGCAGCCACGTGCGAATCCCCTGCACGTGCGGCGCGCGCAGCGCGGCGGCCACGATCGGATCGCCCCGCCCGCGCCGCAGCGCCGGGCTACCCACGCGGATCGGATCGGCGCGGAGCCAGTCGAGTTCGAGGAAGTGGTAGTGGTCCGCATCGGCCACGACCACGTCACGGACGAACGGGTTGGTCGGCAACGGGCCGGCCATGATGTCGACGAACGGGGCGCCGCGCGCCTCCAGCCAGTCGGCCACCTGCAGCACGGCCAGCCGCGACGCACCCGCCATTGCGGACATGTACACGGCGGCGGCGGCGAGGCAGGCGGTCGCCAGCCGGCCCGTCTGTCGCGGCGAGAGGTCGCGCGCCTGCAGCGCGGCCAGCGCGACGAGGCCCGCCAGCCACAGCAGAATCACCGGGAGCGGCGCGTTCCCGACGACCACGATGAGCGTGGTCAGGGTCGCCCCGAGGGCCAGCCAGCCCGCGGTGCCGGCCCGCGACCGCGCCGCGCCGGCCACCACGCCCGCGCCCGCGAGCAGCCAGATCCACGGGTCGCCGATGAACAGCGCATCGCCGTAGAACCAGCGCCCGTCGAACGGCATCAGGAAGCGGACACCGTAGGTGTTCAGCCAGTCGAGCGCGGGGTGGGAGGCGACTCCGAGGTACGCCAGGGCCAACAGCGGGCCCGGCCGCGCGCGGGGCGGCCGCCCGCGGATGCGCGCGCTGCCGCGGTCGAGCAGGCAGATGAGCCCCGTCAGCAGCAGCGGCAGCACCACGAGCGCCAGCGCGCCGTGCGTCCAGCCGCGGCGAAAACCCAGGGACAGATCGCGGTCGATGAACATGGTGACCGCGTCGATGTCGGGCGCGTTGGCTCCCAGGATGAGCGTCGGCGTGGCCAGTGCCGTGAGCCGCCCGAGCGGCGTCCGGGCGAGGCTGGCCCCCACGAGCGTATGGGCAATCGGGTCCACCGCACTAGAATACCCACGGCCGGCCGTTCCGCGGCGGCCAGACAAGGGACACCGTGACGAATACGCACGCACTCGAGAACCTGGAGCTGGCATTCATCGGCGCGGGGGCGATGGCCGAGGCGATGATCGGCGGCCTGCTCTCGCGTCATCAGCTCAGCCCCCAACACATCACGGCCAGCGACAAGCACGGCGAGCGGCTCGACGAGCTGCGCGGCCGGTTGGGGATACGGACCACCCGCGACAACGGTGCCGCTGCGCGGCAGGGCGCGGTGGTCGTTCTGGCCGTCAAGCCCCAGGTGCTGCCGGCCGTGTTTGCCGACATCGGCGGCCAGGTCCGGCCGGACGCGCTGGTGCTGTCCATCGTGGCGGGCACCACCATCGCGTCGATCGAGGCCGGGACGCAACATCGCGCCATCGTGCGGACCATGCCGAACACGCCGGCGCAGGTCGGCGAAGGGATGACGGTGTGGACAGCCACCGCGGAGGTGTCGTCAGCGCAGCGCGAGCAGGCGCGGGCGGTGGTCGCGGCGCTCGGGCATGAGCTCCATGTCGACGACGAGCACTTCCTCGACATGGCCACCGCCATCAGCGGCACCGGGCCGGCCTACGTTTTCCTGCTGATGGAGGCGCTCATCGACGCCGCCGTGCACCTGGGGTTTTCGCGCGCCGATGCGCGTGGGCTCGTCGTGCAGACCATCCGCGGATCGGCGCACTTCGCCGAGCGGTCGACGGTGCATCCCGCTGAGATGCGCAACCTCGTCACGTCGCCCGGTGGGACCAGTGCCGACGCGTTGTACCAGCTCGAAAAGGGTGCGTTCCGCACGGTCATCTCGAAGGCCGTCCTGGCCGCGTACCGGCGCAGCGTCGAGCTGGGCCGGCTGAGTGCGAAACTGGCGGCCCCGCAGCCTGGTCCTGGCGCCTGAGCCGCGCGGCGCAGGCGCCGTGCGACGCGGCTATCGCCCCGCCGGTGCCGGCAACGCGAAGCGTCTCTCGAAGGCCGGCGTCGCCCGGAACGCAACCTCGTCGGGCGCAGCGCCCGGCAGCACGAAGCAGGCCGCGATGCCGCGCTCTGCGGCCCAGGGCAGCCCGCCGTCGGGTCCCATCACGTGGAGCGCCGTGGACAGGACGTCGGCCGCGAAGGCGTCCCGATGCCAGACCACGACCGAGCCGCGTCGACCGACCGGCGCGCCGGTGCGCGGATCGAGGACGTGGCCGATGCCCTCACCGCCGTCGAGCGTGAGGTTCCGCTCCGAGCCGCCGCTGGTGGCCAGCGAGCCCGCGGCGAGCCGCAGCTCGGCGACGGGCACCGCGCGCCGCTCCGGGTGTGCAATGGCCACCGGCCAGGCGCCGGCGGACCGTTCGCCCGCGACCGCTACCTGTCCGCCGAAATCGATGAGCCAGGCGCCGCGCCGGCCGCCCAGGCCGTCGCGCACGCGGTCGAGCGCCTCGCCCTTGCCGAATGCGCCGGCGTCGAGCGTGACGTCGGCGCGCCGGACAACCGTGCACGCGGCGGCATCGATCGTCAGGTGCTGCAGGCCGGTGCGCGCCCTAGCGCTCGCGAGTGCCGCGGTGCCGGGGCGGCGGCCGATCGCGCGCAGTCCCCACGCTTCTACGAGGCGCCCCACGGCCGGATCGAAGGCGCCGGCGGTAGCCTGCTGCCACGCCGCGAGGCGGTCGAGCAGGCCGCACACGGACGGCGACACCGCACGGGGCACGCCGAGCGGCTGGCGGTTCAGCCGGCTCAGGCCGGTGTCGTCCCGCCAGGTGCTGAGCTCCGCCTCGGTGGCTTCCATGATGCGCACCATCCGCTCCAGGTACTCGAGTCCGGTTGCGCGGTCGAAAGCCTCGGCGACCAGGGTGGCCGCGGTGCCCATAAGGAAGACCGTGCGCTCGACGCGCACGGGAGCGGCCGGCTGCGCGAACGCGGCAAGGCAGAACACGCTGGCGACCGCGGCGACCGCCTTCATGGCGCGAGGCGCGCCGCTCCGGGCAACGCGGCCGGTGTCGGGGCAACCCGCCGGGCAGGGCGCTTCCCGATCCGCCAGCGGTTGACGAGATGGACGCCGTAGCCGATGACGAACAGGGTGCCGGTGGCTACGTGGATCCAGATCCAGGCGGTGATGAGCGCGGGCGACGACGTCACCTGGATGAAGTAGCCGCTGAGGGCCATTGCGGCGAAGCCGAGCAGCGATGTCCATCCGCTCCGCCGGTTAGCCGGTTGCGCCGAGCGGATCTTCCCGAACGAATGCGACCGGAACAGCATGCCGAAGAACGCGACGAACGGCGTCGCCGCCACCAGGTGGATCGACAGCATCGCCGGCTGCCAGGGGTGGTTGATGATCGCGAACGGGTCGTCCGTGACGAGGACGTACTTCATGTACCAGTACGCGAAGCCGGTCGCGCCGACCACGACGCAGGACGCGTTGAAACCGCGGCGCTCCCACCAGGTCATAGGGCAGGCCAGCCGTCGCCCTTCAGCACCTGGTCGAGCGCCAGCACCCGGCGCACTGCGGCGTTGACGGCCCGGGTCGTCAACGTGGCTCCGGCGATGGGGCGGATGGCCCGCATGATCGCGAGATCGTCGCTCAGCGACCGCTCGTGGTACTGCTCGATCCACCGCACCGGCGGCAGGTACTCGGCGGGCTCGAGGAACGCGGTCACGTCGATGCGCCGCACGCGGCCGTGCGCGTCCAGCGAGATGAGCAGGCTCTCGCGCTTGGTTCGGACGACGTGGGTGTCGACGTACGCCCGGCCGACGACGACGCCGTCGCGCCGGGCCACGTAGCGGGCGTAGATCTGCGTGTGCAGATCGTCGCCGGACAGCTCGGCAATGCGCCGCGCCTGGGTTGCCGTCAGATAGACGCGGTCGGCGGCGATCGTGGCGCCGGGGAAGACAGCCGCGAGCGCTTCCTCGCGCCGCACGAGGCCGGACTGCGCCGACGCCGTCTCGACAGCCAGCACGCCCGCGGCCAGCAAGCCCGCCGCGGCCTGCCGCGCCATCGTCCCGCGCATCCCGTGCCTCATGACCGCTGCGATGCCCCCTAGAATGCGTAGCCGACGTTGACGTTGAACTGGTCGACGCCGCTCTCGACGGCGTTGTCGACCCACATGTAGTCGATCTTGACGGCGATGTTCGGGATCGGCTTGAGTTCGACGCCGAAGGTCGTGTAGGCGTTGTTCTGCGACGGGCTGCGGGTGAAGCCGGCAACGACGGCGGCCTGTGTGTCGACCCGCTCGTAGCGGATGTAGGGGGAGAGACCGACGCCGGCGGCATCGACCTGCGAGAGAACGTCGTAGCCGAACTGCACGTAACCGCCGCGCAGCGTCTCGCCGACGCCGCTCGAGCCGGTCAGGCCGAGGAACTGATTGAGGCGCGCGGTGTCGGCCAGGTGGGCCTGCGCGAAAAGGCCGCGGATGTCGAAGCCACGGACCTGGGCCTGGGCGTGGACGTCGAAGATGGAGGTGCGGATGCCGTACGGGATCTCGTCGACGACAATCTCGCCCTGGCCGGAGCCGCCCGTGTAGAAGCTGGCGCCGACGAAGACGCCCGGGGTGGGGGTGATGTCGACGCGGCCGGTGAAGGCCATGTCGGTAGCCTTGGCTTGGCCGCCCTTCTGGCGCCCGCCGCGCACGCCGCTCGCGGAGAACCTGGCGCCGTCGAGTCCGTTGACGACGTAGGCACGGACGGCCACGGTGTCGCCGGCGTAATAGACGCCGCCGCCGTTCTCGCGCCAGGTCGTCGGGATGATGACCTGCTCGGTGACCGGTCGCTCGGCGCCCATGAAGACGGTCGGCTCGTGGAACTCGTTGACCAGTCCCATGGGCATCATGAGCAGGCCGGCGCGGAGGCCGAAGTTGTCGGTGGCGAGGTAGTCGACGTAGGCGAACTCCATGAAGATCTCTTTGGCATGCTCGACCTCGATCTCGGAGTTGAAGAGGAACTTGTCGTTGAAGCGATAGCCTGCGTAGAGGATGGCTCTCAGGTAGTCGAATCGGGAGGTCGTGCCCGACGCAAAGTTCTCATAGAGCATCTCACCGTAGCCGGCGATCGACACGCCGGTGCCGGAGCGGTAGGCGGCGGCCGCCGACGGGGCGAGGCCGAGCGCGCGGGTCCGGTCGTCGGTCAGGTCGATTTCGGGCTCGCCGCTGCGCAGCCGCTCGACCTCCTCGGCGAGCAGCTCGATGCGCCGCTCGAGTTCCTCGATGTCAGTCGCCTGCTCACCGCCCGTCGGCGGCGGTGCCAGGGCCGATTCCGATTCCCCGCTGCCCTCGGCGACCGGTGCCAGCCCGGCGGCCGGCCCCGACTCGGCGGGACCCGAACCACCGTCCTGCGGCACGGCTCCGACAGGCGCGGCGCTGGCGAGAACGGGCACCATGAAGACGAACAGCGCGTAACGGGACATCGACGGCATGACCCCTCCCGGGTGATGGCCCGGTGTTGCGCGCCATGACGTCGACTCCTACAATGAGGAGCGTTGAACGCGTCTGGCGCCTGGCGCAGGCAGTCAGCGTGCGGCGGCCGGGCGTTCAGCCGGCCCGTCCGGTGCGTCACCACCGGCGGGCCTTTTCTTTGGTGAGACCAGTATTGAGACTTGATCTCAACTCCAACGGGGAACTATATGTCCGACCGGATCGGTCGGTCAAGAACGGATTGAGATCGAATCTCAGTTTCTCCCTGCCGATGTGCCCGCCGGGCGACTGACCTGTCGTCGCATCTGCGCGCGGCTGGTGCCTTCCTGCGCGCCGGTGCTGTGCGGCCCGGGACGGGCATGGCAGCAGTCGCCTCGTCGCCGGTTGACACCGCGAGCCGGCGCTGAATACCGTTGCGCATCCGACGAGGCGCACGCGAATGCAGCTCGAACTCTGGACGAGCGAGTGGGTGGTCTGCGGCTTTTTCGCCTACCTGGTCGTGCTCTCGCGCGTCCAGCCGCTGGCCGTCGCCGCCAGGCGGCGGGTGGTGCTGGTTGGTCTGGTCTGCATCGCGCTCGTGCTCATGCTCGCGCAACTGCGGCCGTCGCCGAGCCTGGAGCTCCTGCGCGAGTGGTTGCCCGCCGTCTACCTGCTGCAGGGCTATTGGCTCTGCGGCCTCTTCTACCGCCGGCCGATGCCGGCGGTCGAGCGGCGCCTGCTGGCCGTCGACACGTGGCTGTTCGGAGGCGGCCGGCTGGGCCGTCTCGTGGCACGCACCCCGCGCATCGTCTGCTCCGGCTTCGAGCTGGCCTACCTGCTGGCCTACCCGCTGGTCCCGGCCGGGTTCGGCCTGCTCGTGGCGTTTGGACAGCGGTCCCGCGCTGACGATTTCTGGACGGCGGCGCTGGTTGCGTCGTTCGCCTGCTACGGCATGCTGCCGTGGATTCAAACCCGGCCGCCGAGGGCGCTGACGATGCGTGGACCGCTCTGCTCGCCCTACCCGCTGCTGCGCCGGCTCAACGCGGCCGTCCTGCGCCGCCTGAGCGTGCAGGTGAACACGCTGCCGAGCGGCCACGCCGCGGCGTCCACGGCGGTGGGGCTGGCGGTCGGATCCGTCTCGCCGGCGGCCGGCGCGGCACTGCTCGGCATTGCGGCCGGCATCGCCGTCGGGACGGTGCTCGGCCGGTACCACTATGCGATCGACAGTCTATCGGGCGTGCTCGTCGGCGCTCTCGGCTGGTGGATCGCCTTTCACGCGCTCGGTGCGTGACCTGCCGCCGCGTGGCGGGCCCGGGCTGCTGCCGTGGCACGGGGGGGACTTCGCGGGGTTGGTCGGACGCCGGGCGGAGCCACCAGGGGAGGGTCGGCGGGCGATATAATGCAGCGTTGCTGCGGCGTGGCCCGGCCACCTGGAGGAAGGACGACATGAGAGGGAAGGCGTTGCTGTTCGCTCTGCTCACCACCGCGCTGTTGACCGCCCCGGCGGCCGCGCAGGCCGCGGACTACCACCACGTGCACCTGACGGCCACGGACGAGCTGGCCGCCGCCAAGTGGTACAGGGATCACATGGACTGTCAGGACTACGGCCGCGAGGGGGCGTGTCAGGTCGACGGCATCCAGATCATCTTCTACAACGACCGCGAGCCGACCGGCGGCAGCGTGGGCAGCGGCGTCGACCACATCGGCTTCTCGTTCACCGATCTCGAGGCCAAGATGGCCGGCTGGAAGGCGGCCGGGGTCAAGATCGTCGAGGACATCCGGGAGGTCCAGGGACTCTTCAAGCTGGCCTTCGTCGAGGATCCCTGGGGCAACAAGATCGAGGTGGTCGAGGATCACCAGTGGCTCGGCTTTCACCACATCCACCTGCGCTCGGCCGATCCCGAGGCGACGCTCACCTGGTACGAGAGCCTGTTCAGCGGCGTGCCCGACAAGCTGAGGGGGCGTATCGCCGGCCTGCGCTACGATGGCCTGTGGCTGCTCGTAGGGCGGGCCGAGGGGGAGCTGCAGCCGACGCAGGGGCGCGCCCTCGACCACCTGGGTTGGAGTTTCGACGACCTGGACGCGGCCATCGCCGACATGCAGGCCAAGGGCGTTGAGCTGGAGTCCGGGCCGCGGGAGATCGTCAACCGGGTCGGCCAGCAGTTGAAGATTGCGTTCGTCGTCAGCGCCGAGGGTGTTCGCATCGAGCTCGTCGAAGTCATGAGCTGACGGTTTCATCCAACAAGCGAGTCATTCCGGGCCCGTCGCTCGACGGGTATCCCTGCACGTCCGAGCACGCCGGTTGCGCGGCCGTCCGTCCTCCGGGCAGGACGGTCGCGGCCGGGTGTGCGTCCTGACCGAGCATCCTTTTTCATGCGCCGGAGGCGACGTTGATCGAGACGGTGGCCGTAGAAGAAAAGTTGACGCTGGACGACTACGAGGCGGTCGTACACTTGACCGAAGCCGTGCGCAGCCTGCGCACGGAGGCGCTTTCGCTCGTGCCGCCGCTGCAGGGCCGCACGGTCTGGATGGTCAACTCGACCGCCCGCGGCGGCGGCGTGGCCGAGATGATGCCGCGCATGATCACGATCCTGCGCGAGCTCGGCGTCCGCGTGGAGTGGGTGGTCATCGGCAGCGACAACCCGGACTTCTTCACCCTCACGAAGCGCCTTCACAACCTGATTCACGGCCGCGGCGATCCGCACCTGACCGCAGACGACCGGGCGGTCTACGACGCGGTCAGCCGCGAAAACGCCGAAGCGCTTCGTACCCGCGTGCGGTCGGGCGACCTGCTGGTGATGCACGACCCGCAGCCGCTGGGTTCCGGAGCCCTGCTGCGCCCCGAGCTGGACGTGCGCACGGTGTTTCGGTGCCACATCGGCCTCGACGAGTCGTTGCCGGCGACCCGCGCGGCGTGGGGGTTCCTCAAGCCGTACGCGAGCAGCTACGACCACGCCGTCTTCACGGCGCCGGAGTACATCCCGGACTTCCTCGCGGGCCGGACCGGCATCATTCGGCCGGCCATCGATCCGCTCGGGCACAAGAACCGGGACCTGCTCGTGCCGCGCCTGACCGGCACCCTCTGCAGCGCCAGGCTCGTCGTCGAGCAGCACCCGGTGGTGCGCACGAAGTATCCGGAGATTGCGACGCGGCTCGCGCCGGACGGGCGGTTCCTGCCGGCCGATCACGCGGGCGGCATCGGACTGCTGTTCCGGCCGGTCGTGACGCAGATCTCGCGCTGGGACCGGTTGAAGGGGTTCAAGCCGCTCCTGGACGGCTTCGTGCGGCTCAAGCAGCGCGCGAACGGCGTCCCCGGCACGGAAGCGGGCGACCGGCATCGCCGGCGCTTGCGCCTGGTGCGGCTGGTGCTCGCTGGACCTGATCCCGCGGCGGTGGCGGACGATCCGGAAGCCCAGGAGGTGTTGCAGGAGCTGGTCACGACCTACCGGCAGCTGGCTCCCGACCTGCAGGAAGACATCGCGCTGGTGTCGTTGCCGATGTCGGTGCGCAAGAACAACGAGCTGATCGTCAACGCCCTGCAGCGCTGCTCGTCGATCGTTGTTCAGAACTCGCTCCGGGAGGGGTTCGGCCTGACGGTTACCGAGGCCATGTGGAAGCGTGCCGCGCTGCTGGGCAGCCGCGCCTGCGGCATCCGGCAACAGATCCGCGACGGCGTCGACGGGCGTCTGATCCACGATCCGGAGGACGCGGAGGAGATTGCCGCGCACCTGGACGCGCTGCTCGCGGATCCCGGGCAGCGAATCGAGTTGGGCCAGAGTGCGCAGCGGCGTGTCCGAGACGAGTTCCTCGTCTTCGCCCAGGTGCGCCACTGGCTCACGACTCTGGCGGAGTGCGTCGAGCGCTGGGGCGAGTCGGCCACCCGCTGACGGCCTTGGCCTTGGCCGCGGCTGTACGGGGGCCAGCCGCGGGCAGCGGCGCGGGTCGGCCGATCCCGTCCCCGGCGGGCGGCACCCGGGCGATGGCGACGTTCGCGTAGCCGCAGGCCGCGGCCACGAAGGGGTTGATCAGGTTGAAGAAGACGAACGGTGCATAGGTCAGCGTCGCGACGCCGAGCGTCTGGGCCATGAACGCGCCGCACGTGTTCCACGGCACGAGGACGGACGTCAGCGTGCCGGCGTCCTCGAGCGAACGGGACAGGTTCCGGGGGTCGAGCCCCTGCCGCCGGTAGGCGTCGCGAAACATGCGCCCCGGCAGCACGATTGAGATGTACTGGTCCGAGGCGATGACATTCATCCCGGCGGCGGTGCCCAGCGTGGCCGAGATGAGGCTGCCCGGTCCGTGCACTGTCCGCAGGATGCGCGTCGCAACAACCCGCAGCATGCCTGTGGCCTCCATGACCGCGCCGAACGTCAGCGCCGAGATGATGAGCCACACCGTCGGGAGCATGCTGCCCATGCCCCCACGGGAGAGGAGCTCGTCGAGTGCCGGGTTGCCCGAAGCCAGCGTGAACCCGCCGTAGAGTGCCATCCAGACGCCCTTGACGACTGCCGCGGCGGGCGGCAGCCCGTGCTCGCCGACGTAGGCCAGCAGCGTGGCCTGCTGGAACGCCGCGGCGAACAGCCCGCCGGTCAAGGCGCCGATCAGCAACGCCGGAAACGCGGGCACCTGCCTGGCGACCAGAACCAGGACCACGGCAACGGGCACGAGCAGGTGCGGGCCGATGGCGAACTGCGCGTCGAGCGCCGCCAGGAGCGCTTCGAGCTCGCCCACCCCGGTCGCGGCCGGCATGAACAGGCCCGCCAGAGCGAACAGCAGCACCGCGGTCGCGAAGCTCGGGGCCGTGGTCCACACCATGTGGCGGATGTGGGTGAAGAGATCGGTGCCGGCGACGGCCGGCGCGAGATTCGTGGTATCGGACAGCGGCGACATCTTGTCGCCGAAGTAGGCCCCCGAGATGATGGCGCCCGCCGCGAGGCCCAGGTGCAGGTCCTGCGCCGCCGCGATGCCGATCAGTGCGATGCCGATGGTGCCGGCGGTCGTCCACGAGCTGCCGGTGGCCAGCGCGACGATGGCGCAGATGAGGCAGGCCGCCGGGTAGAAGACGGACGGGGCAAGAATCTGCAGCCCGTAATAGATCATCGAGGGCACGACGCCGGCGAGTATCCACGTGCCGATCACCGAACCGACCACCAGCAGGATGAGGATGGCGCCCATCGCCGTCGCGATGCCGCGGCTGATCGCGGCGTCGAGATCGGACCAGCGGTGACCGTTGCGCAGTCCGACCATGCCGGCGACCGCGGCAGCCAGAATGAGGGCGATCTGGTTCGGCCCCGACGAGGACTCGTCCCCGAACAGGATTACGGAGAGGGCCAGCAGGCCCATCAGCAGCGCGATGGGTACGAGCGCCTGGCCGAGGCTTGCTGCGCGCGGCATCGACCGGCGAGTATAGGCCGATCCCCGGTTGCGCCGCCGCTTGAATCCGGCTAGCGTAATGGCAATGAGACGGGCAGGCGTGGGGTTGCTGGCGATTGCGGCCGCGGCGGCGGCAGCCTGGTCGGCGAGCGCGCTGTGGGGCGGCGTCACGGTCGATGTCGTGCGCATTCCGGAGGGCGGCCGGATGCCGCGGGCGGCCATCGATGCGGCCGGCGTGGTGCACGTCGTCTACTTCGAGGGGGTCATGAGCGGCGGGGATCTGCTGCACGTGACGCGTGCGCCGGGCGCCCCGGACTGGACCCCGCCGCGGCGGGTCAACAGCGTGCCGCGCTCGGCTGTCGGTATGGGACCGATGGACGGCGGGCACGTGGCGCTGGACCCGCGCGGGCGTCTGCACGTGGTCTGGTTCCAGACCAATCCCAGCCGCGTCTTCTACGCGCGCAGCCTGCCGCCCGGGGACGGCTTCGAGCCGCAACGGACCCTGTGGCAGGAGGCGGACGGCAGCTTCGAGGCGGCCCCGACCGTTGCGGCGGACGAGTCCGGCAACGTATTCGTCTTCTGGCACGCCGGGGGCGCCGAGGACGCCGAACGTGCAGTGCACGCTGTGGCGTCGCGCGACGGCGGGGCCACGTTCGACCCGGTCCGCCGCGTCAGCAAGACGGGCGAGGGGGCGTGCGGCTGCTGCAATTTGGCCGCGCTGGCCGCGCCCAGCCGCGGCATCCACGTGTCGTACCGCAGCGCGCGCGGGAACGTGCAGCGCGACCAGCGCCTGCTGATCTCCGGCGACGCCGGTCGAACGTTCGAGGACCGGCCGATTCATCCATGGGAGATCGGGGCCTGCCCGGTCACCACGACGACGTTGAGCGCCGCGCCGGACGCCGTCCGGGTGGCGTGGGAAACCGCGGGCCAGGTGTATTTCGCGCCTGTGGATCGCCTGGACCAGCCGACGTCGCCCGCGGGCGAGGCTCGCTTCCGCCGCAAGAACCCGGTGATCGCGGTCAACGGCCGCGGCAACACCCTGCTTGCGTGGGGCGACGGTCCGGGACTGCGCGCCGGGGGCACGCTGCACTGGCGCATCTTCGACGCGGCGGGCCGGCCGACCCGGCACGGCGGCGACGGCACGACGGTGCCGAGCGGCAGCGCCCCGGCTGCGGTCGTGCGGCCCGACGGGTCGTTTCTCCTGCTCTTCTGACCAACCGCTGGCGCGTCGAGGTCCGAACCGGATAGAGTCAGACACTGGGAGAACATCCATGCGATCGAATCGGAGATCCATCAGACACGCAGGAACACACGCGGTGGCGCGCGTGATCGCCGCGAGCATCGCGGCGCTGCTGGCCGCGCCGGCGGGCGCCCAGGATCCGGCCACGATCACGCATCAGGCGCAGCCGCCGGTGATTGCGGGCGACGGGCAGTCGAACTGGGCGCTGCACAACCTCGACGTCCAGGGCAGCCGCTACGCCGAGCTCGACGAGATCAACACCGGAAACGTGGGCAATCTCGAGCAGGCCTGGGCCTTCGAGGCCGGGGCGGCCAACAGCATCACGCAGGTGACGCCGCTGGTGGTCGACGGTGTGATGTACGTGAACTCGGGGGCCACCGTCTTCGCGGTGAACGCCGTGACGGGCGAGACCGTCTGGACGATGCGGATGAACGACACGCTCGAGGCGCGCGGCCGGGGTCCGACGTACGGCGACGGGCGGCTCTACGCCTTCGGCGGCGCGTCGATGTACGCCGTCGACGTGCAGTCGGGCGAGTTGGCGGAGTCATTCGGCGACGGGGGGCGACTGGAGATCATCAGCGAGGCGCTGGAGTTCAAGTACCCCGATGACTACCCACCGGGCGTCGACGCCTACGGCCTCGGCTACCGCCTGACGACGCCGCCGGTCTACCACGAGGGCACACTGTACGCCGGTGTGGCGCTGTCGGAGAACCACATTCCCGGCGGGCTCGTGATTGCCGCCGACGCGGCTACCGGGATCATCAAGTGGGTGTTCAACACCGTGCCGCAGGGGCCGCGCGACGACGGCTGGGAGATCGCGAAGGACTCCTGGGGCGCCGGGCAGAAGGTCGGTGGCGGCGTGTGGACGCCGCCGGCGATCGATCCCGAGCTGGGGCTGGTCTACGTCAACTCAGGCAATCCTTCGCCCGATTACGACGGATCGGCGCGACCGGGGATGAACCTCTTCACGAACGCGACCATCGCGCTGGAGCTCGAGACCGGGCGGCTGGCGTGGTACTACCAGGCCATCCACCACGATCTGTGGGACTGGGACCACGTCACCGGGCCGCTGCTGTTCGACGCGGAGCACGACGGGCGGACAGTGAAGGGGATTGCAGCGGCCGGCAAGAACTGCCTGCTGTACCTCTGGGACCGGGAGACGGGCGAGCCGCTCAATCCGATGGTGGAGACCGCGGTGCCGACCGAGACGGATGTGCCGGGCGAGGAAGTGTGGCCGACCCAGCCCATTCCGTACAATGCCCGCGGCGTCCCCATGACGCCATTCTGTGCGACCTTCCCGATCCTGAGCGACCCCGAGGCGCAGCGCCGGGCGCGGCAGCTCTACACGCCGTACTCGCTCACCGAGCGCTATATCGTGGCGCACGGCGGCTCGAGCTGGGGGCCGCCTTCCTTCAGTCCGCGCACCGGCCTGCTGTACGTCACCGGCAAGGACGGCGGGATTACCATTACGGTGAACCCGGTCGGTGACTCGCTGGTGGTCGGCCAGAGCGACGGCCACTTGGATTCCATCGCGGACGGACCCTTCCGCGACGACATGGTCCCGATGTTCACGGTTTCGGCCTATGAACCGGTGAGCGGAGAGCTCGTCTGGCAGCAGGTGATGCCCACCAACTCGGCCATCGGCAGCAGCGGCAGCATGGCTACGGCGGGCGACCTGGTGTTGCAGGGTACCGACGTGGGCGAGTTCTATGCCTTCGATGCCCGCACGGGCGAGCAGTTGTTCCGCTACCAGCACAACCGCCCGATTCGCGCCAGCCCGCTGACGTATCAGGTCAACGGGAAGCAGTACATCGCGGTGGTCTCGACCAACGAAGTGCTGGCGTTCGCGTTGCCGTAGCCCGGGGTTCGGGGCGCAGACCCGTGTGAGGTCAGCCCAGGCCCCGCGCCGTGACCAGATAGGTGGCGAAGCTGGCGAGCCAGTGGCCGCCGGCGTAGTGCTCCCCGGTTACCGCGCCCAGGCCGGCCTCTTCGTGGCGGCGCGCCGTTTCCCGCAGCACCGGCCGGCGGGCGTCGCCGGCCGGCAGGCCCGCCGCGATTCCTTCCAGCATCCAGGCCCGGCTGAGGTTCAGGCCGTCGAGGTGCGCCAGCTTGCCGTCGCGCGGATCGCTGACCACGGCCGGCTGCAGCCACCCCTCGCCGCCGGGGTCGCCGCGCCGCGGGATGCCGGGCAGGAACCGGTCGAGCCACGCCGCGAAGGCGTGCGGCGGCCGGACCCGCCGCAGCAGATCGGCCTCCGCCAGGCAGGGCGAGAGGAAATCCTGTCCCGACGGCTCGTAGGCCAGCGGACAGTCGCGGTCCTGCCCGTAGTAGTCCCCGGTCCGCGCGCGCACGAGGCGCGCCAACCCGTGCTCGCCGGCCGCACGCGTCCAGTCGAGCACCAGCCCCAGGGCGAACGCCGTCTGTGCGTGCTCGCCCACGCGGATGGGGTGGGTCAGCTTCGGGAGCCAGTCCGCGATGCGGCGGGCCGCCTCGCGCTCCAGCGGCTCGAGCACCGCGCGCCAGCGCGCAGCATCCGCGTCCTGCCACTCGCGCAGCTCGGCCGCGAGCTGCAGCAACCACGCCAGGCCGTAGGGTCGCTCGAACCCGATGCGGCCGTGGCCGTTCAGATAGCGCAGCTCGCCCTCGATGTTGCCGGGCGTCAGGCTGCGCGTCAGCGCCGCGCGCGCCGCCGGCTCGAATGCGTCGTGGCCCGCAAGCCGCACGAGACGGGCCAGCAGCCAGTGTCCGTGCACGGCGGAATGCCAGTCGTAACAACCGTAGAAGGCCGGCGTGAGCTGGCGGGGCGCCGCGACGTCGCGGTCGCTCGTCAGGACATGCGCGATCTTGTTCGGGTACTCGCGGTGGACGCAGTCGAGCGCCAGGCGCACGAAGCGGCCGGCGGTCGCCGCGTCCAGCCGCTGGGCGTGTACAGTCGTCACCGGGCCTGTGAGGAGGGCCACCGCCAGGAGCAGCACCTGGCCGCGAACCGCACGCGATGACGCGAAGCGCACCGGCAGACTCGGCGGGCCGGGCCGCGCGCTACCTGCCCGCCTCCGCCGCGGCCCGCTCCGCAGCCGCCCGCTCGAGATTGCGGGCCGCGCTCAGGATGTTCCGCATCCCGTAGTTGCCCTCATGGCAGGCGTACTCGAACACCTGCCAGTAGTCGGGATCGTGGATGCCGTTGACGACCGTCGTCCAGGGCTGTGTCCAGGTCGTCGGATCGTCGATCGTAATCTCCACGCGTACGGTCTCGGCGTCCACGCGCGTATAGCGCTCGATCAGGCGCCGCGTCGCGCCCGCACCACGGAAGTTCGTCCGGTCGCTGAAGTTCGTGACCTCGACGACCAGCGTGTCGCCCTCCCAGCGGCCGCGCGAATCACCGAACCACTGCCCGATCTCGGCCGTGAGCGGCGCGCGGCCGTCCAGTGGAATGATCCGGTGCTCGTGGAGACGCTCGTAGAGCAGTGCCACGTAGCCGGGACTCTGGACGATCTGGAACCCGTTGTTGTAGGCGCTCGGATACCAGGTCTGCGGCAGGCCGCGCGTGATGCAGCGATCTGCGAGGTGCAGGTCCTCCGGCCCGTCGAACGGCCCGTCGCCCATGCTGCCGCCGACGAAACCGAGCCGCGAGCTCGGGTCGATGGTGCGGGTCTGCGCGCCGAGGGTCAGCGGGGGGATGCGTCCATCGGGCGGGTCGACGATGAGCGACGTGCGCGGCGAGGTCCGGTCGCCGAATTCGTACCAGTGTTCCGGACCGGCCTCCGGGTCGCCCGGCCGGGGGGTGCGATCCTCCTTGTCGTCGGTCAGGAGGACGGACTCGCGCTCGGTGCGCGCGGCGATTTCCTCGGCGCGCAGCTCGGCGCGCTCGCCGAACTCGGCGGGGCGCTCGAACGGCACACTGCGCTCCCAGTCCGTGGTCCAGATGCCCTGCAGGTCCGGATCGCCCCAGGGTGTGCGCGGCGTCGTCCAGGTGTCGCTGTTGCCTTCCTGTCCGGCGGCGCCGGCCGGGGACAGCAGCACGAGCGCCGCCAGTACGAGCGCAGCGCCGGGCACGCCGAGGTGTTGGTGCATTCTCATCGTCGACCTCTTCATTCCAGCGGTCAGTCCAGTTCGTCGCCGATTAACTGGATGTAGGCGCGCAGCGGGACCGATTGCTGCCAGGCAGCCCTGGTCGGTGCTACGGCTCCAGGAGCCGTAGCACGCCCGGAACGACTCCGCGTCTCATCTCCCACCTGCCGGCACGAGTCAGAATCGGAACAGCCGGTTGAGCTTGACGACGAACGTGCGATTCTCCAGCTCCGGGAACCGCTGCGGAAGCAGTGTGTCGCGCTGCTCGTTGTAGACGACGAACAGCTCGCTCCCGGGCTGGTACTCCCAACGCATCCGGACGTTGGCGCCCAGCGAATTGTTGCTCGAATTGTACTGCACCAGCGCGCTGACGAACATCAGCGGCGTGAACGTCAAGGTCGTCCGCGTGGTCACCAGATCGGTTCTGAAGCGGTCCTGGGGCAGGTCGATCCAGTTGAACGACACGCCCGGCTCCAGCAGGAGTCGGCGCGATATCTGGAAGCTGCCCCGCAGCAGGTCCAGGCTGGTCCGTTCGCCGCCGAAGAAGCCACCCCGCTGGACCGCGATCTGTCCGGCCAGGGGGTGCTGCGGCCCGAGCGTCAGCGACACCCGGACGTCGTCGAAGTTGTACCCCCCGACCGGGACCGCGACGCCCAGGTTGCGGGCGATGTGGAACGGCTCGTCGAGGAACTCGTAGTTGCGCGTGTAAGTCACGTCGATCGCGTCGCTGTTCTCGAACTCGACGGCGAAACGGCCCTGGGCCTGGCGCGTTTCGAGGATGCCGGCACGGGTCGTGAAGTAATCGAAGCGGCCCTCCCAGAACAGCCGCCGGATGACGGGGCTGCCGTGCAGCCGCGGGCTGAAGCGGAAGTAGCCACGGCTCTGCTCGAAATCGTCGCGGCGCAGGAAGCCCACCTCCGGGTTGAAGTCGTCGCCGACTACCAGCCGCTCGATCTGCACGCCATAGCGGTCGCCCTCGTAGTCGAGCTGGCCGCGGTAGCTGACGTCGTCCTCCAGCCCCAGCGTGTCGGTCTGCGCCCAGTAGGTGTTGATGGTCAGGTTGTCGTGGAACCCGAGTTGGGCGTCGAGGCCGTACGTCTCACTCGACCCGAGGCTGCGCCGTGACACGGAGCGCCGCGTGTACAGCGCGCCGACACTGCTGCGGCGCAGGATGTCGCGCTTGAGCCGGATGACGGAGAAGTTCGTGGCGGGCGTGCCGGACACCGCCTCGTCGTCGGTCCGGATGTTCAGCATTCCCACGCTGAACGCGCCCATGCGCCCGCTGAGCCGCGCGCCGGCGTCGATCGGTACTTCCCGGCCGCCGTCCGCCAGCCCGATCCGGCGGCTGTAGAACAGCACCGGCGTCTCGCCCTGTGTGCCGAACGGTCCGGCCGCGGCGCCGCCGAACGTGAACACGCCCTGGTTCTCGAGGAAGAACTCGCGCTTCTCGGGAAAGAACAGGCTGAAGCGCGTCAGGTTCACCTGCTGCTCGTCGGCTTCCACCTGGGCGAAGTCCGTGTTCACCGTGACGTCGGCCACGAGGTTGCGCGTGACGCCGTACTTGACATCGAGGCCGCCGTCGCCGTGCAGCGCGTTGGCGACCGGCGGGCGGGCCCTCCGGTCGCTCGTCAGGTCGGCGATGGCATACGGCTTGATCTCGAAGCTGAGGCCCTCCTCTGGCGCCTCGAGCCCCACGACCGTGGCGGCGAGCGATGCCTGCATGATGGCGCCGGAACCGCGCGCCGCCGACACCGGGATCAGAAACGAGCGCTCGTTCTTCCACTGCACGTTCCGCATCAGGTTGAAGCCCCAGACCTGTTCCCGGCCGGGTCGGTAGCGCAGCGACTTGAACGGGAAGGCCGCCTCGATCGTCCAGCCGCCCGCGAAGCGGCCGGTGCGCAGCTCCCAGACCGGGTTCCAGTCCCGGTTGAAGCCGCGCTCGTCGGTCATCTGGCCGTCGAGCCGCCCGGCATCGGGGTTGATGCCGAAGTTGTAGCCGCTGCGGCGGTCGTAGAACGTGTCGAGCAGCACGCCGATGTACTCACCGGAGATCACGTTCTGGCTGTCGCGGCGGATGTCGCGGATGATCCAGGAAGACTCGGGCGCCGAGTCCCAGCAGCGGACGCTCAGATAGAAGTTGTCGTCGTCGAAGAGCAGCCAGACTTCGGTCTTCTCAGTGGCCGGCAGACCCTCCGCCGGCTCCTGCGTGATGAAACCCGACGCCGCCGGCACCTCGCGGTACACGGGGTCGTCGAGGCGGCCGTCGACGTCGAGATCCGCTACGCGGACGGCGCGCAGCGTGGCGCGCCCCTCGGCGTCGCGGTTGATGACCGCTGGCGAGACCGGCGCCGGCGGTCCGTAGGTGATGCTGGAGGCACCGCCCGGCCCGGCGGGCGCCAAGCCCGGCGGTGCCTCGGCGGCCGGCGGCCCGCTGGCCACCGTCGGGCGCCGATGCGCGGCGCCGCCTGCCGGCCGCATGAGCGCGCGCAGCTCGTCGGCGATGCGGTCCTGCAGGTCGAAGAGGTCGCGGCGTGGCCCTGCGACCCGCAGCGTGCGCGGCGTCCGCGCAGCGCCATCCGCCGGGGCGCGCAGGTGCGCGGTCAGGCGCAGTCGGCGGTCCAGGCGCTGGTAGCTGCCCCAGACGGTCCAGCGGGCCGCGTCGGCCACGTCGGCGGCCCGGTCCGCATCGAGGACGTCGAAACCGGCCCGCCCGAGGTCGGCCCGAATGGAGGCGGCCGTGCCCGTGCCGATCCAGTCCAGCGCCGGGTCGCCGCTCAGGTTCTCGAAGTCGTCGACGACGACGGACTCGGCGCCCGGCTGCGGCCCCGCGGGTTCCTGCGCCGCGCCGGCCAGGGCCTGGCCGGCCAACAGGGCAAGCACCCAGGCGGTGGACCGGCCTGGGGCGCGCATCATCGCGGCGGCGTCGCGGCCGGGAACCTGCGCAAGGCGGACCTGTTGACTGCCCGCTGTCTCGCGTCCGAGCGAGGCTGCGGGCGCGTCGGCCGGCGCCGCGTGCGCGGCGTGGTCACTTCGCCGCGGCCCGGTCGTCCTGGCGGGCGCCGCGCAGCATGTTCGCCATCGCGTAGTTCCCCTCGTGGCAGGCGTACTCGAACATGGGTTCGGCCAGGGGCACCATCGGGATCGATGCCGTGAACGGGCGCTCGAAGGTAGTCGGGTCGGTCAGTGTGAAGCGATAGTCGAGCGTGTCGCCGACACGAGTGAAGCGCTCCGTCACGGTCATGTGCCGCCCGGTGCCCCAGACCATCAGCGAGCCGCGCCGCTCGTACAGCTTGTCGGTGAAGTTGGTCGTCTCGACGACGAGCGTGTCGCCGTCCCAGTAGCCCCGCGAATCCCCGAGCCACTGACGAATCCCCTGGCCGACGTGCGGACGCCCGTCAATCGGGATGATGCGCGTGTCGTGAATCATCTCGGCGAAGATCACGACGTAGTCGGGTGTCTGCAGGATGTTGTAGTTGTGGTTGTAGTTGCCGGGCAGCATGATGCCCGGCACGCCGCGCGTGATGCAGCGCTCCATCAGGCTCGGCTCCTCGTACGAGGCCGGGTACGACGGCGACCGCCGTGCGGCGCGGAGCGCCTCCTGTCGCTGCCGCGCGGACCGGGTCACGCCCGGGAGCCGCCCGTCCGGCGGATCCACGACCAGCGACGTCTGCTCGTACACGTAGCCGCGCTCCATCCAGAAGTTGTTGTAGGCGCCGACGCCGGGTGCGGCGTCGATCCCGGGTGCGTTCTCCTCGTCGATCGCGGCACGCTCCTCGGCACTGAGCGTCGCTTGGCCCGTGAGCGATGCCGGCCGCTCCAGCGGCGTGGTGGTGGTGTTCGTCCAGGTGCCCTGGAGATCCGGATCGCCCCACGGCGTGCGCGGCGTCTGGGCGTCGGCCGACGCCGCCGTGGCGAGCGCCGCCGACAAGAACGCTGCGGCCGGCAGATGTCGAGTCATCGCATGCCTCCTCATATCCTCAGAACGTGAAGTCGCTCCACTCGGCGATCTTGCCGTCGACCATGTGAAACACGCCGACGACGGGGATCTCCATGTTGTTGCCGGGCAGGGCGAAGCGGTCTATGCGGTCGTTGACGACGATCGGTCCGCGCGCCCACGAATCCACCACCTCGAACTCGGCCGCGGTCGCTTCCCGCGCGAAGTCTTGCAGCATGGCAATGATCGCGTCGCGCCCTGCCACGACCGGCATGGTCTGCGTGGGGCGGAACCTGCAGTCGGCCGCCAGTGCGGCGCCGAGCCGGTCCCAGTCGAGCGGCACCTTCCAGCCCGCACAGAACCCGTTGACCAGCTCGATGTTCGCGCGCTCGGCGGCCGTGGGCTCCGCCGCGCCCAGTCTGCGCGGCAGCGCGGCCGCCAGCGTGCCGGCACCGGCCGCGGTCATGAAGGTCCTCCGTGTGAAGTAGCGGTCCGCGACATTCATATCGTCGGCTCCTTGGTTGTTGTTTGGACAAGAGGCTATCGAATCAACACGGTCTCGGGGAACTGTGCATACCAGCCGAACCAGAACGCACGCTGGGCCGGCAGCCGCAGCCGCCGCACCTCCGGGTCCGCAGCCAGCTCGAGCGCTGCCTCCGTGACGCGCCAGGCCCGGCCGGCCGCGTCGAGCACAGCGCCCGCCGCGCCGTGCCGCACGAAACGGACGTCGTGCGCGTCGTAGACACGGTTGGCGCCCGCCTCGCTCGTCACCACGACCAGGTCGCGGCCGGCGTGGCGGTGCCGGAACACCCGGCGTTCGGCGAGAAAGTCCGCGGCTATCGCCAGTGGCGCGGGTTGCCCGGACGCGGGGTCCGCGAGCCGCAGCACCAGCACCTCGTCCTTGTTCCGCAGGCGGCGGTCGGTCCGCGCGACCTGGAACATCAGCGCGTCGGTGCCGAAGTACGTACGGTAGGCCGCGCCCTCGGCGTAGTTGCGGCGGTGCCCGGTCTCGAGCGACAGGACGGTCGTAGCCGGGTGCCGGGCCCGCCACTCTCCCCACGTGGTGGTCACGACGGCGTGGGGCGTGAGGCGCAGGCCGCTACCGAGCAGGGGGCCGATTACCGGCACGCCTTCGAACGTATTCCAGAGGCTGCGGGTTTCGTGGTCAAACATCAGCTTGTTCGACCGGTAGAGCAGGCCGCTCGTGCCGAACGTGTGCCGCCGCCGCCCCGCCACGCTCTCGAACGGAATCACCGTGCCGCACAGGGTGCAGTAGACGATGGTCAGCTCGACGCCCGCGAGCCGGTCGAGCGCCATCTCGTGCCACGCCAGGATCCGCTTCGGATAGGCCCGTGCCTCACCGTTCAGCGCGATGCCGAAGACGACGTGGTCGTCCTCCAGGTAGTCCGCTGCGCTCGCGTCAAGCCGGGCAGGATACTCCAGCGGCGGGATCCCGTTGACGGCCACGCCGCCCCACTCGATCTCGTCCAGCCGTATCGCCGCCGCCACGCCGCGCGGGAAGAAAGCGGCGAAGCGCGGGTCGATCCGGCTGTACCACTGCCCCTTGAGGTAGCCGTAGTCGGGATGGGGTTCATAAGGCTGGGACCAGACCCAGTCGTTCCACCGCGTGATGTCCTGGCCGAACCGTACGCCGGTCTGCTCTTCGAGGAACCGCACGAGGGTGATGAAGCTCATCATCCGCGCGCTGGGGGGACGCAGCAGCCGCGCCAGATCCCAGACCATGCCGGCATAGCCGGGGCGCCATCCGGCGTCGATCTGGTCAAGGGCGCGCTGCACCTGCCCCGGGTTGCCGCCGGCCGCGGCGAGGAACAGCTCGATGGGGGGGTGATCGTCCGGCTGCGCCGCGGCCGACCCGGCGCCGAAGCACAGCAGCAGGGCCGCGGCGAGCGCGAGCGTCAGGCCGGGGAGCAGCCTGCGACGGAAGATCGCCATTCGACCCCGCGATTATAGTCGCATACCCTTCCGCGGCCGGCGGGCGGGTCAGCCCACGGCGATAATCCTGCGTCGCACCGAGACGGGCGCGGCGCCGGGCTGGCAAGGCGTGACGAGGAATAATCCAGCGCCTTCCCTTGCCGGATGTATCACTCGTTTACTGCAGCGGGGCCTCTTGCCGCAGGCTGGTATGATGACCCCGGATGTGCGGGGCGCAGCCCCGTCTGATTGAAGCGGCGGACACCACGATCGCCGAAGCAACCTGTCGAAACTGGAGGAGTTGCGATGCGCCTGTCTGCGAATCTACCGGTTTTGCTCGCTCCGGCCCTGGGCCTGACACTGTCCGCCTGCGGATCGTCCGGCGACGACGCACAGGCCGCTGCCGCGGCCGATTTCGGACCGGTGGTGGTCGCACCCGCGGGCGCACTCGAGGGCGAGCACGTCGACGCGGCGCGGGACGTGCTGGCGTTCCGCGGCGTGCCCTACGCCGCGCCGCCCGTCGGCGATGCCCGCTGGCAGCCGCCCGCACCGGTCGCAGCCTGGGACGGCGTGCGCCCGGCGAAGGAGTTCGGGTCCGTCTGCTGGCAGCGGTCGCGCGACATGTCGTCGCTGTACGCGCGGGGCGATCTCGACACCAGCGAGGACTGCCTCTACCTGAATGTCTGGACGCCGGCCGACGGCCCGGCCGCGGCGCTCCCGGTCATGGTCTGGTTCCACGGCGGAGGCCACAACAGCGGCGCGGGCAGCCCGCGCATCTTCGACGGCACGGCGCTGGCGCGGAAGGGCGTGGTGCTCGTCACCGTCAACTACCGGCTCGGGCCGTTCGGCTTCCTGGCCCACCCCGCGCTCACCGCCGAGTCGCCGCACGGCTCGTCCGGCAACTACGGCCTGCTCGATCAGGTCGCTGCGCTCGAATGGGTACGGGACAACATCCCGGCGTTCGGCGGCAACCCGGACAACGTCACCATCTTCGGCCAGTCGGCCGGCTCGTGGACGGTGTGCTACCTCATGGCGTCGCCGCTCGCCCGGGGGCTGTTCCACAAGGCGATCGGCCAGTCGGGAGGCTGCTTCAAGGGCGAGCGCCCGTATCTGGACCAGGCGACGGACGAGCGGGGCGCCGAGCAGTCGGCGCACGCGGCCGGCCTGGCCGCCGCCGCCGAGCTGGGGGTCGAGGGCGACGGTCCCGAGGCGGCGGCCGCGTTGCGGGCCGTCGCGCCCGAGACGGTGCTGGCGGCCACGCTCGGCTCGGGGGCGATCATCGACGGCTGGGTCCTGCCGCGCGCGCCGCGCGCGATCTTCGCGGCCGGCGAGCACAGCAATGTCCCGGTCATCGTCGGCGCCATGGCGAACGAGCGGGCCGCGCTCTACGACACGGCGGCCGAGCCTTCGCGCGCCGAGCTGGAGGCCACGGTCCGGAGCCAGTACGGGCCGCGGGCCGACGCGCTGCTGGCGGCTTACGCAACCGACCTGGGCGACTCGGTCGCAACGGCCGACAAGCAGATCTCGGGCGACCGCACGTTCGTCTGGGAGATGCGGACCTGGGCGCGCGCCGTCGAGGCCGCGGGGAACGTCGCCTACCACTACTTCTTCAGCCACGCGCCGCCGGTGTTCCGTCTGTACGTGCCCGACCAGCCGGATCTGCCGGTCGAGGGCGGCCGACGCGCATACGGCGCCTACCACTCGGGCGAGCTGGCGTACGTCTTCGGCAACGTCGGGCTGGTCGGCCTCGACTGGACCGACTGGGACTACGAGCTGGCGGACGCCGTCTCGCAGTACTGGGCCAACTTCGCCCGCACGGGCGACCCGAACGGCGAGGGGCTGCCCGTCTGGCCGCGCTACGAGCGCGCCAGCGACCAGTCGCTCGAGTTCGGATCCGAGATACGGGCGGTCTCCCAAGTCCGCAAGGACAAGCTCGACGTCTTCGACGGCTACTTCGGGTTCTCGGAGTCGTAGCGCATGCGCGACTTTCTGGCGCAGGCGCTCATCGACAGTCCCACCCGCGAGTGGGCACGGTACCTGCTGGGCAACGTGCCGGGCCTGCCGCCGCTCGCGCAGTCGCTCCACATCCTGGGGATCGGCGCGGTGGTCGGCTCGGCCGGCATGATCAACCTGCGGTTCCTGGGGCTCGCGGTGCCGAACCAGAACGTCAGCGAGATGATCCGGCGGCTGCTGCCGTGGACGTGGTACGCCCTGGCGGTCAATTTCGTCACGGGTCTGCTTTTCGTCCTGGCGCGGCCGGACCGCTACTTCTACAACCCGGTGGCGACGTTCAAGTTCTCGATGTTGCTGCTGGGTGTGGCGCTCGCGTTCGGCCTGTACTGGAGAGACCGCACGGAGCACGGCTACTGGGAGGCGTCCGACGACCGGCTGTTCGCGGCGCGGACCATCTCGGCGGCGTCGCTGCTGGCCTGGGTCGGCGTCATGCTCGGCGGGCGCTGGATCGCCTACTCCGAGTACATCACCGACCCCTTCACGCTGCCGTTCGACTGGGCGGCCCTGGAGGCCTACCCGACGTTCTGGATGTGGGTGCAGGACCACCCCATCTCGCAGCACATCGGGTTCACGTGGTGGTTCCCGCTGCTGGAATCGATCCACGTGATAGCCATCGGCCTGGTGGTCGGCTCGATCATGACGGTGGATCTACGGCTGCTCGGCTTGACGGCGATGCGCTACCCGGTGAGCCAGGTGATCCGCACGCTGGTCCCCTGGACCTGGGCCGCCTTCGTCGTGGCGACGGTCACCGGCCTCGGGATGTTCGTGACGCGCGCGCCCGCGTACCTCGACAACACCGCCTTCCAGATCAAGTTACTGCTGCTGCCGCTGGCCTTCGCCAACATGGCCTACTTCCAGTTCCGGACGTTCAAGGGGGTCGCGGGCTGGGATACCGCGCACGAGACGCCGGAGGCCGCGCGCTTCGCCGGAGGCGCGTCGCTGGCGCTATGGGCCGGCATCGTCATGGCGGGCCGCTGGATCGGCCACCTCATCTGAGATCCGAGCGGGGAGGACGCGCCGCTCCCGAGAGGCGTGCAGTGTGCGCGCTGCGCCGGGATCAGTCGGCGGCGCTGTCCGTGCGCCGCGCAACCACGCGCGTGAAGCCCAGGCGTTTGCCTCCGTCGAGGCGCAGCACCTGCGCGTCGCTGCCGTAGCCGCCGTCGGCCCCGTGCTCGATGCGCAGCTCCTCCCAGTGCAGCCAGTGGCGCCAGCCGTCCGGCAGCGAGTCCGCCAGCACGACCTCCACCTGGCCCGTCTTCGCCCAGTGCGCGCGCCACCACCCGGGTCCGTGCAGCGAGCAGAATTCCCAGGGCCAGCACGCCGCCAACTCCGCAGGCACGCCGCCCGTCAGCTCCTCGCTGACGCCCGGCACGACGATGCCGATCAGGCCCTTGGGCCGGACCAGGCGCGCGTAGCTGCCGATGTAGAGGTCGTCGGTGCCGAAGTAGTGGTACGCGTCCATGCTGACCAGCGCGTCGAAGAAATCGTCGGCGTAGGGCAGGGCGTGGGCCTCGGCGTGGATGGGGAAGACCCGGTCCTCCAGACCGGCCTTGCGGATGCGCTGCCAGTTCTCGCCGGCGGGAATCCACAGATCGGTGGCCCAGACCTGAACGCCGTATTCCCGCGCGAGGAAAATCGAGCTCATGGCCCTGCCGCAGCCCATGTCGAGCACGCGCATGCCGGGCTCGAGATGCATGGCGTCGGCCAGAAATTCGGTCAGCCACAGGACGTTCGGCCCCATCGCGTTCTCGAGGACCCAGGCGGGGTCGTAGGTCGACGCGCGGGGGAATTGCGGCAGGGTCAGGCGACGGGCGAGATCTTCCCTGGCCAGGGGCATGGCGCGACTCGCGTGTCCGCGCCGGCCGCTACACGCCGAGGTGCCGCCGGAAGAAGCCGACGGTGCGATTCCACGCCGCCGCCGCGGCCGCCTCGTTGTAGCGCGGCGTCGAGTTGTTGTGGAAGCCGTGCAGCGTCCCCTCGTACATCTCCATTTCGTAGTCGACCCCGTGCCGCTCGAGCGCAGCCTCGTAGTCGGGCCACATGGCGTTGATGCGGGGGTCGTGGCTCGCGTAGATGATGAGGAGGGCGGCCTCGATGCGGCCGACGTCCCCGCTCGCGGCCGAGGCGCCGTAGAAGGGCACGCCGGCCTGCAGGTCGGACCCCAGCTCTACCGCGAGGCGGTTGGTCATGCCGCCGCCCCAGCAGAAGCCGGTGGCGCCGAGCTGGCCGTTCGAGAGGTCGTGGGCCTTCAGGTAGCGCGCGCTGTTGATCATGTCCCGATCGAGGCGCGCCGGCTCGAGATTCCGCTGCAGCGTGCGCCCGTCGTCGTCGTTGCCGGGGTAGCCGCCCACCGGCGACAGCCCGTCCGGTGCCAGGGCGAGGAAGCCGGCGGCGCCGGCGCGCCGTGCGACGTCCTCGATGTGCGGGTTCAGGCCGCGGTTTTCGTGGATGACGACTACCGCCGGGAACGGCCCGTCACCGGCCGGCCGCACGAGGTAGCCGCGCATGGTCCCCGACGTGCCGCCGGGCGACTCGTACTCGACGTAGTTCGCCTTGATGCGGGGGTCGGTGAACGAGATCGTCTGCGCCTCGGCGTAGCGCGGCATGAGCGCCTGTGCCATCCAGAGGGCGGAGACGCCGCCGACGGTCAGGGCCGCGGCGCGGCTCAGGAACTCCCGCCGGTCGATATGGCCGTGGCAGTATTCGTCGTAGAGATCGAACACGCGCGCGTCGATCGGCTGGTTGTGCTGCTGCGGTTCCGGCTGCTGTGCTTCTGCCATTGGTCCGCTCCCTCGTTGCGGGGCCTGCGTTCTCCGTCCGACCGACTATAGCAGCCCGTGTCCGCTACTACGCGGCGCGCAGCGGGCGGAAGAAGTCCCGCAGGTCGTCGACGAGCAGGTCGGGTTCCTCGATAGCCGGGAAGTGCCCGCCGCTGTCGTACTCCGTCCAGTGCGTTACGTTCTCCGGTAGCTCGTCGACATACGAGCGCGGCATGCGGACGCGGGTCGGCATGCCGGGGAACGCCGCAAACCCCTGCGGGACCCGCACCGGCCCGGTCGCCGGCCGCGGCCGCGAGTTGCCGAGTCCGTTGGCGTGGTAGTAGCGGACGCTCGTGCCGATGGTCCGCGTGTGCCAGTAGATCGACACCAGGGTGAGGATCTGGTCCTTGCTGAAGCGGTTCTCGACGTCCCCGTCGCAGTCGCTCCAGGACCGGAGCTTCTCGGTGATCCAGGCGGCCACGCCTACCGGGGAGTCGGTCAGGCCGAAGGCGAGCGTCTGCGGCTTGGTCCCCTGGATGCGCTGGTAGCCGGTCTCCTCGGCGGACCAGAGCGCAGCGCTCTCCAGGAACTCGCGCTCGGCGTCCGTCCGGGGATCACGCTGCGCGCGCGGCGGGGATCCGGGCGTATGGACACCGACGAGAAGGTCCGGATACCGCGCTCCCAGAACCCGGGTGACCCCGGCCCCCCAATCGCTGCCGTACGCCCCGAAGCGCTCGTAGCCGAGTCGGTCCATCAACTGCACCCAGAGCTCGGCCGTCCGTACCACATCGGTCCCCTCGCGAGGCTCGCCGGAGAAGCCGAAGCCGGGGATGGACGGCACCACCACGTTGAACGCATCCCCTGCCTCGCCGCCGAAGATCGCCGGATTGGCGAGCCGGCGCACCGCCGGCAGCATCTCCCAGACTGTGCCCGGCCAGCCGTGTGTCATGATGAGCGGCAGAGGCGCCGGCCCCCGGCCGCGCTCCTGGATGAAGTGGATGCGCTGACCGTCGATGGTCGTCGTGTAGTGGTTGAAGGAATTGAGGGCCGCCTCGTGCGCGCGCCAGTCGTAGTGGTCGCGCCAGTACTCGATCAGCTCCTCCAGGTAGGCCCGGTCGGTGCCGTAGGACCACGGCGCGCCCGGCGACGCCGGGGGCCAGCGGACGTTGTCGAGCCGGCGCTGCAGATCGTCCAGCTCGACGTCGCTCACGCTTACCCGGTAGCGCTCGATCTCCTCCGGAACCGCTTCCTGGGCCGCGAAGGCGGCTCGGCCCCCGAGCAGGGCCGTCGTCGGGCTCGCGGTTGCCGCGGCCCCCGCAGCGCCCAGCAGCCTCAGGAGCGTCCGCCGGTCGATTCTTGCGTTGGATTCTGCCATCGCTTCAGCCTTCCTTGCCGGATCGAGAACATGCCACGAGCTCGCAGCCTGCCGGCCGCAGGTACCGGGCGCGATTGCCGGAACGCGGGCGCGCGACGGTCATTCTACCGCCCAGGTGCGGGCGCGTCTCCGCCGGCCGCGGAGTTGGCCTGCGGTACGGGATGTTGTACGCTCGCAGGCACGGTTCGGGCCTGTCTTGACCATTCGGAAAAGAGCAGGCCCAGGGAGGCTGCAGGATGAAGAAGTTTTCTGGAGCGATGGTGACGGCGGTGGTCGGCGTCATGGTCGGCATGGCCGCGCCCGCATCCGCCGCCGGCGAAGCGGCGGTGACGTACTACCAGGACGTCGCGCCCATCATGCAGGAGAACTGCCAGACCTGCCACCGGCCTTCCGGGCACAACCTGAGCGGCCTCGTGGCGCCCATGTCGTTCATGAGCTACGCGGAGACCCGCCCCTGGGCGCGTGCCATCGCCCGCAAGGTGGAGTCGCGCGAGATGCCGCCCTGGTTCGCGTCGGAGCCGCGGGGCGTCTTCGAGAACGAACGCGGCCTGACCGATGCCGAGATCGGGACCATTCTGGCCTGGGTCGAGGCCGGCGCTCCTGCGGGCGATCGAGCCGCTGCCCCGGCGCCGCTCGTCTTCGCCGAGAACCGGTACGAGGGCTGGTCGCACGGCATCCCCGATTTCGTCGTGAGGATGGAAGAGCCGTTCGTCGTGCCGGATGATGCGTACGACATCAACATTTCGTTCGACGTCCGAATTCCGGAAGACGTGCTGGCAGAGGACACCTGGGTGCGCGGTTGGGAGTTGCGGACCGGGGCCGAAGGCTCGGGCGTCCACCACATGTGCGCCTTCGTGCGGCCCGAAGACGGCCAGGTGTTGACCGGCGCCGGCAAGTCCGCGGTTCCCCTGGGCGGCCTGCTGAGCTGCGTGGCCGAGGGCGGCGAGTCGGGGTTGCTGCCCGACGGCTACGGCCTGCTGGTCGAGAAGGGCTCAGTCGTCAACTTCAACATGCACTTCAACAAGGAACCCGGTCCCGGCACGTCGTTCGAGAGCCAGGCCGAGGTCGGCTTCTTCGTCGAGGATCGTCCGGTGGCGCACCAGGTGATCACCGACACCATCGGGAATCGCGGCTTCGAGATTCCGCCGAACCATTCGAACTACCGCATCGGCATGGCGCGGACGCTCGACGAGGACATCCTCGTGCTCAACTACTGGCCGCATGCGCACCTGCGGGCGAAGGCCGCGCGCTACATCGCCTTCTACCCCGACGGCACGGAGGAGCTGCTGCTCGACGTGCCGCACTACGACCAGAGCTGGCAGGTCACCTACAAGTACCGCGAGCCGAAGCTGCTCCCGAAGGGTACCCGCATCGAGGCGGACTTCTGGTACGACAGCACGGCGGAGCGGGGCGCGCGGCGTGGTTTCGACGCCAATCGTCCCGTCGGCTTCGGCCAGCGCACGAACGACGAGATGGCGCTCGGCTTCATCAGCTACGCGAAGCTCGGCGGCGCCGCGGCCACGACGAACCAGCAGGACTAGTCGACTGGTCGGCGGGGTCGACTGATGCCGTCCCGATCGCGTTCACTACGGCGCGGCCTGCCGCTGCTCGCACTCGGGCTCTGGTTCGGCTGCCTGCTGCTCCCGCCCGCTGCGGGAGCCCAGGCAGCCGCCGCGGCAGGTGCCGTTCGTACGGAGCTCGCACTCGACAACCGGCCGCTGTCGTTCGCCTTCGATGCGACCCTCCGGGCCAGCGTGCCCCGCCCGCTGCTGGCAGGGGCCGAGTGGGTGCCCGAGTCGCGGATTCGTCTCGGCGAGCTGACGGTCAACCCGTTCCTCAGCATCGGCAGCCTCGACGCGGCCGCGCGCCGGGAGGCGGGTCAACCGCCGCTGGCGGGGGAGACGGTCGTCTGGCTCACGCGGGCCGACCAGGGTTGGGCGCTGGAGCTCGAGATCGTCCCTGCGGACAGTGCCGAGGCGGAGAGCACTGAGGTGGAGAGCGCCGCCGCCGCACCGGGCGGCACGGGCGAGGTGCCCGGGTCCGACGACGGCATCGTGGCCCGCATCCCACTGACGCGGGAGGCAGCCGAGCCGCAGGAGACCCTCTCGGCCGCGCTCGTCCCGACCTCGGACGACGCGGGCCGGCTCGTGCTGCGCTGGCACGCTCACCGCTGGACCGCGGCGTTCGACCTGCTGCCCGTGCCGACGCCTGCCGAGCTGGCCGCCGCGGCCGCCAAGGCCGCCCGGGCCGCGGAAGCAGAGCGCGACGGACCGCGGGTTCCAACCGACACGGAGCAGCTCACCTTCGATTCCGACACCAGCGCCGGAGCGCGTGCATTGGCGTTGAGCGAGCGGAACGAGACCGCCGTCGTGCTGCCGGACGGATCGCGCGTCGCCGTGCTGGTGTGGCAGGCGCAGCTCGCCGACGGAGACGAGTTTGCCGCCCTGGCCACGCTGGGCGACGGGGAGGTCGTCCGGTTGACGCGGGCCGCCGTCATGCGGCTGCGGAACGAGGTTCCGCTGCGCTTCGGGGACACGCCGATTCCGACGGAGAACCTGGCGCCCGACTTCGCTGGCTCGTACGGGCTCTGGCTCAAGCGCGCCGGGGACGGCTGGCGCCTGGTCTTCAACCACGAGGCCGATTCCTGGGGGACGCAGCACGATCCGGCGTTCGACGCGGCCGAGATCGATTTGGTGCACTCGCAGGACGGCTTGGCGACCCGACCGCTCGGCGCTGTCCTCGTGCCGGTGACGGCGCACTCGGGCCGGCTCGTCATCCACTGGGGCGCCCACGAGTGGACGGCCGACTACACCATTCCAGACCCTGAACACTAGCCTGGCAGCCCGTGGTGAAACCCCACGTCGCACCGCGACGGGCGCGTCGCCCGCCTGGCAAGTCGCGACGCGGGAGCCTATTGGCCTATTCGACCGAGGAGCAACGCCGTCAGGCGGAATGCGGCGCCCGTCGAATGCAGCGGGGACTCTTGCCTCGGGCTGTTAGGGCTGCGGCCAGCCCCGCACCGAACGGCGGGTCGCGATGCGCCAGCCGGCTGTCGTCTCGACGAACGTGTCTTCATAGTAGCCGGAGAACACGGGCGCCGGCTCGCGCTGCGCGACGTTAATCAGCAGCCAGTAGGCGCGGCCCCTGGCCCCGTCGGCGGTCGGCGTGATCAGGATGCTCGTGTTGTTGTGCGTGACGGCAGTGCCCCCGCCCCCGCTCATGAGCGGGGTCACCCATTCGGTGATGCCTTGCAGGCCGGAGTACACCTCTCCGGCGCCGGTCGTATACACCGCGTCCTCGGCGAAGGCGGACAGGAACAGCTCCCGGTCCTTGAAGTCGAGCCCCTGGTTGTAGCGGGCATAGAGCTGCTGAATCTCGGCCAGATCGGCCCCGCTGAGCATCTCGGCCGCCCCGGCGCGATCCTGAGCGTGGGTCCATCCGATGGCCGCCCCGGCGACGAGGGCAGCGGCGGTACTCAATGCGTGACTTCTGCGCATGGCGTTCTTCCTTTCTCGAATTCTGTTCAGCGGCCGATGGGCGATGTCTGTGCGGCCCGCCGCGCGGCCTCGGCCTCGGGCGGCAGCAGATAGCCTGCCTGCTCCAGCCTGTCGACGGCGGCGTTGAAACGGCTGACGAACTGCTCGTGGCTGGGATAGAGCGACGCGAGCGTCTCGCGGTCGAACGGGACCGTGTGGCCGAAGAGGAAGCAGAAGTTGCGCACGCCGCCCGCCTCGCCGGCGCCCCCGGCGGCGTTCGCCCGCCCGTCCAGGGTGGCCGTGGGCGCCTCGACCTGCGGCAGGCGGATCCCGCCGCGGGCATTGCCGAAGCGATCTCGCTGGACCGGGTCCTCAGTGGTCGGATCGCCCAGCTCGATGCGCGGCGACTGCGGCGGTACGACCCCTTCGCGCACCCAGCGGGCGAGGGCGTGCAGCGCCGCCTTGACCACGGCGTGATGCGGCGCCGCGTTGACGGGCGCAGCGCAGCCGCCGGCCGCGAAGCCGCCCGGGCCGTCCGACGGCGGCGTGGCGTCGCTGACCACCCACACCGGCACCTCGGCGTGCGCGGCTCCGGCAATCTCCCAGTGGCGGAGGTTGTCGTGCGGGTCCTGCCGCGCCAGATGCGAGCGCAGCGTCACCATGTCGCCTTCGGCCTGCACGTCGAGCACCGGCACGTCGATGTCCGCGCGGATGTGGGCGCCGGCGGGCAGCGGGTCGGCGACGCCCGTCAGGCGGTCGGCACGCAGACCGGCGGGCGCTGCGCCCCGGCTGTGGACCAGGTAGCCGTCCACGAGAGGCGCGTGTGCGTGCACCGCGTTGATGTAGGTGATGAGCCGCATGGCCGACTGCGAGCGGCCGGTAGCCAGCACATGGCGGATCTCGAACCCGGGGAGCGGATCGACGTCGCCCGGGCGCCGCAACGCCCGGATCGCCTGCGAGAAGATGTCGAACGAGAACGGGTCGCCCGGATGCGACAGGGAGCGGTAACGCACCGGGTCCCACGCCTTGAGCCCGGTCCGCGGCGCGTTGACGCCGGCCGACTGCGCGCCGACGCCCATCCAGACGTAACCCCCGCGCAGCAGCTCCTCGCGCATGTGCTGGTAGTCGGCGTCGCCCTCGGCCAGCGCCGAGACGTTGAGCCACTCGACGACCACGATGCCATTGAAGTCCTGCGGGTCGGCCGGCCGCCGGACGAGCAGCCGCACCGCGTACGAAGCCGCGTCGGCCGGCCGGGCCTCCCAGCGCCCGTCGCGCTGCCAGTCGCCGACTGGTGCATATGAGCGCGCCGTGCCCGAGAGGAAGCGCTCCTCTTCCACGTAGCCGGCCGGGAGGTTCGCAGCGGCCGAGCCGAACGGCCCGGCGTGGGTACCGCCCGCGACCGGCGCGCTCACGACCGGGTCCGTCCTGTCCTGGGTGTGCTGCACGGAGCCCATCGAGAGTAACAGGACGAGCAGGACGAGCGCGCGAACGCTGACAGTCATCATCGTGGACCTCGCATGGCGGCAAATGTATCACGCGGTCGTTTTGGCGCCGGGGCACTCCCTTCCCCGGCTCAGGAGGTCGGCCGGGCTGCAGGGCGCCGCCCGCACGCCGCCGCTCAGTACCGGAACAGATACTGGAACTTGAGGAAGATCGCGCGGTTCGTGCGCCGGCGGTCGAAGGTGTAGAAGCGGCTGGCGGCGAGTTCATCGCGGTCGACGTTCCAGTCGATGCGATCGGCCTGCTGGTAGTGGTCGTCGTAGCCGGCGTAGAAGACGGTGCCGGCGTTGACGCGGTAGGTGAACAGGATGTTGAAGTCGAACGTCTTGTCGAACGTGCTGTACTCGCTGATGTTGCGCACCAGCAGGCGGTTGGTGAACTGCCAGGTGGTCAGCGCGCGGAAGATCCGGACGAAGAACACCTCCGCGTCGCCGCGCCGCGGGTCGGTGAAGCGGTTCGTGTCGATGTTGATTGCCGACTTCAGTCGTGAGACGGGTTGCAGGTTGATGGTGGAGGAGATGCCCGTTTCGTAGCCCAGGTATGGGTTTTCCGGGTCGAAGAAGACCTGATCGCCGCGGCGGTACTCGACCGTGAGCCCGATGCGGCGGCTGGCGTCCGTCCGGCCGAAGACGCGGAAGCGGGTCTTGACGAAGTCGATCCCCTGGTAGCGCTCGAGCTCGCGGTCGAGGTTGGTGGCGACGAAGCTGTTCTTGACGAAGGCGAAGTTGAGCCCGCCGCCGCCGGCCTCGTCCTGCAGGACGCCGCGGAAGTCGTAGTTGCGCAGGTAGTTGAATTCGGGCCCCCACCGCAGCAGCCACTTCTCCGGCCACCAGACGTACGAGCCGAAGCCGGACAGGACGCGCTGATCGGTGCGCCGGACGAAGCCGGCGTCGGTGCGGAAGTCGGGCGACAGTTCGTAGGCGTTGAGGGAGTACCGCAGGTGGCGGCCGCGCCGCCTGAACTCGGCGTCGAGCAGGTGTCCCGTGCGCTCCTCGCCGTCGAGGTCGCGGTGGTGGGTCCCCATGGCTCGCACGCCGAACGCGTAGTTGTCGTTCAGGCGGAAGTTCGAATCGACGCCGGCCAGCCGACTGTGGCTGTCGAGCAGCTCGCGGTCGGTCACGACGGCGCCGATGTGCGATTCCGTGTAGAGGTCGTAGCGGATGCGTCCCACGAACGTCTGCGCCGCGTGTCCCGGCGCGGGACCGGCGGGGTCGTCCACGCTGCCGGGTGCCTCGTCGTCCGCGTACATCACGCCGACCGTCGTCCGTCCGACCTTGCCGGTCAGCTTCGCGCCGAACAGCGGGTCGACAATCCGCCGCGTGTGGACGGCGGTGATGGGTCCTTCGATGTCGAAGATCTCGGCGCCCTCGATGAAGAAGGGGCGCAGCTCGGGATAGAAGAGGGCGAAACGCTGGTTGACCTCGATCTGCGGCAGGTCCGACTCGATCTGCGAGAAGTCGGGGTTCAGCGTGAAGTCCGCCGTGAGGTTCGACGTCATGCCGTACTTGAAGTTGACACCGCCCTCGGGCTGCGGGTCCTTGTCGGCGAAGGCGCCGGTGGTGCGGTCGAGGGCGCCGAAGCGGATGGCGGTGAACGTGGGCAGGATCTCGATGTTGCGGCTGCGCGAGAGGTCGGTCAGTCCCTCGAGGACGCCCATTTGCGGCATGAAGCCGGCCACGTCGCGCGAGATCGGCGACCAGAGGACGACCTCGTCCTTGCCGCCGATGATGCGCGCGATCTGCAGTCCCCACTGGTGGGGCACGCGGGCATCGCGCGTCGGGTAGCGGAAGCTCTTGAAGGGGATGGCCATCTCCGCAGTGAACCCGTCGTCGACGAGTTCGGCGGCCGTGTCGAAGAGCACATCCCACGACGTGTCGCCGCGCGGCACACCCTCGCGGCCGCGGCCGAAGCCGCGCGTGTTGAGGATGGCGTCACCCTGCACGCCGTAGCCGTTCACGGTGAAGACGTACGCCCGTTGCTGGTCGAGGAACGGATCGAAGTAGACCAGGAAGAGGTCGTCTTCGAAGGTCTCGTCGCGATCGCGCCGGTTCGCGCGCAGTATGCGCGGGTCGGCATAGTGAGCGTGGAAGCCGAGGTACAGGTTGGTGCTGTCGTACGCCAGGAAGATGTCGGTGGCCTCGGTGGCGGGCAGGCCGTCGTAGGGCCGCCGCTGGAAGAGCTCCGTGATGTGGGCTGCATCGCGCCAGACCGCGTCGTCGAGCCGCCCGTCGATGACCGGCGCAGCGTCGATCCGCGGCGCGCTGACGCGGCGGCCCGTGAGTACCTCGGCGCCCGGCGGCTGGGCCTGGGCCGGGTGCGGGACGAGTGCGCCCGCGAGGCACATAGCGACCACGTCCAGGGTCCGGAGGGCGCGGCGCGGCGGCTGCTGAGGCGGCACTCGTGCATCATCCTATCTGCAACGCCGCCGATTGCCGCGCGCGCCCGCATGAGTGACGGACGCCCGCGCTTGGGCTGGCGGGATGCACCTATCGGGATGCACATATAATGTTCGCGTGTCCGGCACGCTGAACGCCGGGCCGCATCCAGGAGGCAGCACCATGGCGTCCAGGCGCGTTCCGTTCGTCACCGTCGGGTTGATTCCGTTGCTGCTCTGCGCCGGCGCGGCGGCGGCAGGTACGGCGGATCTGCGCCTCGTGGGCGCCGCCGCAGGGCAGGACCGCGACGCGGTGCGCATGCTGCTCGACGAGGGCGTCGCCGTCGATACGGCCCGGGCGGATGGCGTCACCGCGCTGCTGTGGGCCGCCCACTGGGACGACCTGGAGATGGTCGAACTGTTGCTCGCCGCCGGCGCCGACGTGAACGCGGCCGAGGACCACGGCGTCACGCCGCTGGCGCGGGCCTGCGAGAACGCGAGCGCGGGCATGGTCGAGCGCCTGCTGGCAGCCGGCGCCGACCCGAACGCTGCGCAGTCGAGCGGGCGCACCCCGCTGATGATTGCCGCCCGGACCGGCGACCTCGACGTCGTGCGGGCGCTGCTGCGCCATGGCGCTGACCCCAACGCGGCGGCTGTCGAGACAGGCGCCACGGCCCTGATGTGGGCCGTCGAGGAGGCGCATTCGGATATCGTGCGCACCCTGCTCGAGGGCGGTGCGGCCATCTCCGCGTCGACCGCCAAGGGATTCACGCCGCTGATAACGGCGGCGCGCCACGGCAACGTCGAGCTGGCCCGCATCCTCATCGAAGGCGGCGCCGACGTGAACGAGACGGGCCTCGACGGCACGCACGCGCTGACACTCTCCATCCTGTACGGCCGCTACGGGTTCTCGCACTTCCTGCTCGAGCAGGGTGCCGACCCCGATGCGTCGATGGGCGGCATCCACGCACTGCACGCCGCCGCGGGCAACGTCGACCACTGGCTGACACACTGGGATCGGGAGCACGGCGGCAGCGGTCTGGGCGGTTCCATCTACAACCCCGGTCTGGGTGTGCAGGGCCGGCTCCCGCTGGTGAAGGCGCTGCTGGCCCATGGCGCCGACCCGAACGTGCGAATCGCCACGTCGGCCATGTTCATGAGCTACATCGGCCACCCCGAGAAGGGCGCCTTCGAGCGCTACGCGTGCGGCACCGGCGACCTGCGCGGCGCCACGCCGCTGTGGGTGGCCGCGTTCGGGGCCAACGGCAGCTTCGGGCAGGTCTTCGGCGAGTACGCCGTGCTCAACCGCTCCAACAGCAGTGCCGAGATCATCACGACGCTGCTCGAGGCCGGCGCCGACCTGACGCTGACGACCGTCGACGGCACGACGCCGCTGATGGCCGCGGCCGGCCTCGGTGCTGCCACCTACACGCCGCGCGAGCCGCGTGGCCTGCGGTCGCAGGGCGGCGAGGAGGCGGTGCGGGTGCTGCTCGCCGCCGGTGCCGACATCCACGCCGTGAACGAGGCGGACTTCACCGCGCTGCACGGGGCCGCCTTCCGCGGCTTGAACGAGATCGTCGAACTGCTCGTCGAGGCTGGCGCGGACATCGACGCCCGCGACTTCCGCGGGCGCACGCCGTTCCGCCTGGCCGAGGGTTCGAAGCAGTCCTTCCAGTTCCAGTCGTGGCCCGAGACGGCCACACTGCTGCGCGACCTCGGCGCCGACGTGCGCCTGGGCATCCCGGGCTCGGTGCAGGAGCGGGCCGACCGCGAGGTGACGGAGTAGCGCCCGCCCGCGCGCTGCCGCCGGCTGCCGCCGCGTCGGTCGTTATGCCGCGCGGCTGCCGTGCCGCGCAACCACCAAGCCCGCCAGCACCAGCAGTCCGCCACCGATCTGCAGCGCGCTCAGGATCTGGGCGAACAGTATCCAGCTCGCGGCGGCCGTGACGACCGGTTGCACGAGCAGGCTGAGCGTGGCGAAGCCGGCCGGCAGGTGGGCCAGCGCGTACGTGATGAGCCCCTGGCCGCCGGCGTGCGAAACGAGGGCCAGCGCGACGACCGCCACCCACGCCTCGGCGGTGCGCGGGACCACCTGCTCGCCGCTCGTGCCGGCGATGATCAGCAGCCCGACCGCGGCCACGCTGCTCGAGTACGCCATGAGGTGCACGACGCCGAAGTCGCGGCGCAGCAGCTTCACCGACAGTAGGTAGGCGGCGTAGAAGCAGGCCGTCAGCAGGCCCAGCGCATCGCCGATCAGCGGTTCCGAGCCGCGGCCGAAGTCGACTCCCAGCAGCACGCCGGCGCCGGCCAACGCGGCAGTCGCCCCGAGCGCGAAGGTCCATCCCAGGCGCTCCCGCAGCCAGAAGTAGCCCGCGACCGCGACGAGGATCGACGCGAAGTTGGCGAGCAGCGTGGCGTTGGCCAGCGTCGTGTACTCGAACGCCTTGTGCCACGCCGCCAAGTCGGCGGCGAACGCCACGCCGGGCAGCCACAGCAGGCGGGTGCGGTGGCCGTCGCCGCTGCTGCGGGCCGACCCGGACTGCAAGTGCAGCCACCAGAAGAGCGGCGCGGCCAGCGCGGTGCGCCAGAAGGCCGTCGCAATCATCCCCAGGCCGCCGCCTGGGAGGTGTTGCTCGGCGTCGAAGGCCAGCTTGGAGAAGACTGGCGCGAATCCAATGCCGCACGCCCCGAGCAGCAGCGCGATCAGAGCCTTCCGCTCGATTGCCGTGCCGGCGGATTGCCGCAGCCGCCCCGGCCCATCGCCGCCTGCGGCTCCACTCGCCTCTCCGCCGCTCTTCCGCGGAGTCTGCACCGCGCTAGCGGACGGACTCCCGGCGGCGCGTCTTCGACGAACCGCATGGCGACGGGTTCATTCCGGCAGTGCGAACGCCACGATCATGTTGCTCCCGAACGGCGCTTCCAGGTCCGGCGCATAGGTGGCCAGGCGGTTGCCCACGCCGCCCACCGGCACCGCGAGGTACTGGCGTCCGCCGGCGCGGTAGGTGACGGGATAGCCGGTGATCTGGCTGCCGAGGATCGTTTCCCACAGCACCTCGCCCGTCGCCGCGTCGAACGCGCGCAGACGCCGGTTCAGGTCGCCGAAAAAGACCACGTTGCCGGCCGTCGCCAGCGTCGTGCCGGCGTTCGGCGCCCGCTGCGAGTAGCGCCACGCCTCGCGCCCGGTGCCGATGTCGATCGCCCTGACCTCGGTCAGGTCGCCGTCCTCGCGGCCCGGCTCCGGGATGGAGAACCGCGGGCTCGCCCCGCTGACCGAGCGGTCGTTGGTCGTCTGGTTCAGGCACGAGCGGTTGAACGGGATGTACAGCAGGTTGGTCACCGGACTGTACGACCAGCCCCACCAGCCCTTGACGTTGTGGCCGCAGATGATGAACTGGTCGCCGATCTCGCGCGCCACCAGGTCCATGTTGATGAACACCTGGCCCGTGGCCGGATCGATGTCGCTGATGACGAAGCGTTCGGTACTCTCGTAGGGCAGGGGTGCGGCCCACAGGAACTCGCCGGTCTCGCGGTCGAGGACGAACAGCCCGCCCGGCTCGCCCATGGTGACCAGCACCTTACGCTCCTCGGCGGTGCCCGCCAGACGCGGGTTGACCCACATTGCCGCATCGGGGTCGGGGTCGATGACCGTGTCGATCAGCGTCCGCTCCTGCACGAAGTCCTGGTCCCAGTCGTCGCACGGCAGGTGCTGGTAGTACCAGTCGATCGCGCCGGTGTCGGGCGCCAGCGCCAGCGTCGAGTTCGAGTACAGCTCGCACGGCGTCCGGTCGCCGACGTCCCAGGTGCCGCGGCGCACGAGGCGCGGGTACGGCAGGGGCACGGCGACCCCCCAGTACAGCCGGTCGAGCGCCGGGTCGTAGGCGCCGGGGACGCCCCATGGCGAGACGTGCACCCGCTGCGACGTCGGCAGGTTGCCCCAGGTGGCGCCGCCGGGGTCGTCCGCGCCGGCCGCCGTATAGACGCGCCAGCGCTCCTCGCCGCTGCCGGCGTCGTGTGCGGCAATGAAGCAGCGGGCGTCGAGGCGGCTCGGATCGCACGTGCGGCCGCTCACCACCTGGCCGTTGATGATGATCGAGCCTGACGAGTGCGTGATCCCGTCGCGGTAGTCGGCGGTCGCGCGCAGCCAGTCGACCTCTCCCGTGCCGAGGTCGAGCGCCAGGATCTGCGCGTCGGACGTGAGGTGGTAGAGGTTCCGGCCGTACATCGACAGGTGCCGCGTGCGGTTGCCGAAGCGCACGTTCTCGCGCAGGTCGGCCGGTGCCGCGCCCCGATAGTCCCACAGCAGGTCCCCCGTCGTGGCGTCCCAGGCCTGCAGGTGGTCGCCCTCGGCCGGGTGGGCGACGTACATGACGCCGTCGTAGACCAGCGGCCGGATCTGCTGCGGCCCTTCGTTCATGGCCCGCATCCAGGCCACCTGGAGCTTGTGCACGTTGTCGCGGTCGATCTCGTCCAGCGGGCTGAACGCCTGGTTGTCGTACGTGCGGTACGCCATCAGCCAGTCGTCCGGATCGGGGTTGCGCAGCATCTCGTCGGTGACCGGCGCCAGCTGCCGCGCCTCGCGCGTCACCGTGACGCCCCGCGCGGCGGGCTCGTCCTGGGCTGCTGCCGGTGCGACGCCCACAAGCCACGCGCCCAGAACCGCCCACCCGACCACCTCCGCCGTTCGCCGCCCCGGCCCTGTCACCGCGAGTCTCCGGCGGCCGCGGCCAGCCGCTCCTGGTGCCGGCCGCCGGCCAGGATGTCGAACATGCCGTAGTTCCCCTCGTGGCAAGCGTATTCGTAGATGGGTTGCTCGGCGCGCCGCATGTAGATGGCGGCGGTGAACGGCCGGCTGAACGTCACGGGGTCGTTCACCGTGTACTCGTACAGCAGGACGTCCTCGGCCACGCGGGTGAACCGCTCGGTCAGATGGAGGGTCAGGCCGCTGCCGTAGGCGTAGACGCCGCCGTGCCCGAAGCTGGCCGTCTTGTCGGTGAAGTTCGTGCTCTCTACCACGAGCGTGTCGCCGTCCCAGCGGCCGCGCCCGTCGCCCATCCACTGCCGGATGCCCGCCGGCAGGTGCGCGCGCCCGTCCAGGGGCACGATGCGGGCGTCGTTGACCATCTCGTGCAGGAGGACCACGTGATCCGGCGTCTGGAACAGCTGCAGGTTGTTGTTGTAGCCGCCCGGCCGCACCGGGGGACCCGCGTTGAAGCCGAGGATGCAGCGCTCGGCGATACCGCGATCCTCGGGCCCGTCGGCGCCTATTCCACCGCTGCGGTAGCGCACCGGGCGCTCGCCGGGGAGATCCGCCCGCAGCGACCCCACCTGCTCCGCTGCGTTCGGCATCCGGGCCGGCAACCTCCCGTCGGGCGGGTCCACGATGAGCGCCGTCCGGCGGTCCTCGTCGACGTTCGTGCCGCGATCGATCCAGAACTGGTTGTAGCCCCCGACGTCACCCGGCGCGGGCGGCCGGTCGATCTGGCGATCGACAGCGCGCGCCACGAGCACGGCCTCGTCCTCGTCGGTAAGTATCGCCTGGTCTGCGAACTCCTCGGGACGCTCGAGCGGCGTGATGGTGCGGAAATCCCACACGCCTTGCAGGTCGGGGCGGCCGTCGGGCAGACGCGGCGCCGTCCAGCCGTCGTCAGCCGCGGTCTGCGCCTGCACCGGGGCAACCGGCTGGAGGCCCGGACCTGCCACCAGCGCCGCGCACAGCAGAGCGAGAGAATACCGGCGTGTCACTGTTCACCTCCCGGGAATCGTCCCAAGTCTACCAGCCCGTGGTGAGAGCCCCGTTGGACTCCTCCTGCGAGCGGCCATGCCTTCGGGGAGGGACCCTATCTATACTTGGTTGGTCGATGAAGTATGCCGTCGTCACCTTCGGTTGCCGCGTGAACCAGGCCGACTCGATTGGCATCGAGCGTCAACTGCGTGCCCTGGGCGGCAGGCCGGTCGGGCCGGGCGAGGCCGATCTGGTCGTGGTGAACAGCTGTTCCGTCACCGCAACGGCCGATCACGGCACGCGCCAGACCATTCGGCGCATCGCCCGCACCAACCCCGGCGCGCGCATCGTGGCCACCGGCTGCTACGCGAGCCGTGCGGCGGCCGAGGTCGCCGCGTTGCCCGGCGTGGCAGCGGTCGTCGACAACCACGACAAGGAGCGGCTGGCGGACCGGCTGCGGCTGGCGTTCGAGCGCACGACCGCCGAGCGGTTCGGCGCCGGCGACGGCGCCTGCGGCGAAGCGATCCGGCCGGGGACGGGCGGCCGTACCGGCTACACGCTGCGCGTGCAGACCGGCTGCGACGAGACGTGTGCCTACTGCATCATCCCCTCGACGCGCGGCGCGGGCCGCAGCGTGCCGCCCGCGCGCGTGATGGCCGAGCTCGACGAGGCAGCCGCGGCCGGGTTCCAGGAGGCCGCCGTCACGGGCGTCCACCTCGGGTCGTACGGTCGCGACCTCCGCCCGCGCGGTACGCTGATGGACCTGCTGCGCCTGCTGGACGCGCATCCGTCGCGCATCTTGTTCCGGCTGAGCTCGCTCGAGCCCATGGACTGCGGGCCCGACGTGGTCGATCTCGTGGCGCGCAGCGGCCGCTTCGCGCCCCACTTCCATCTGCCGCTGCAGCATGCCAGCGACCGCGTGCTGCAGGCCATGCGGCGCCCCTATACTGCCGACTACTACCGGCGCCTTGTGGCGGGCATCCGCGAGCGCTTGCCGGATGCCGGCATCGGCTCCGACGTCATCGTGGGTTTTCCCGGCGAGACCGCCGCCGACGCCGATCTCAACGTTGCCTGTCTGCGCGAGAGTCCGCTGACCTACCTCCACGTCTTCCCGTACTCGGACCGTCCGGGGACCGACGCGACGCGCCTGGCCGGCAAGGTGCCGGGCCCCGTGGTCCGCGAGCGCGGCCGCGCCGTTCGGGCCGTGGGCGCCACGCTGGCCGCCGCGTTCCGCGCCTCGCAGGTCGGCTCCGTACGCCGCGGCCTCACCACCGGCGGCGGAACCGTGGTGGTGACGGACAACTACCTCAAGGTCAACGTGGCCCCGGGCCTGCCCGACAACCGGCGTGTGCAGGTGCGCATCAGCGGCGCGGGCGATGCGGTCAGCGGAGAGGTCGTGGGAACGGGCGGGACACACGAATGGCACCAGTAGGGACGGAGCATCGCTTGCGAACCCGGCGACCTGCCGACGACGTTCCGCAAGATCGTCGTGACGCACGACGCGGCGCGGTGCCTGCTGCCGGACCTGCAGGCGGCGCGCTACTGGGCGTAGATGCGGGGCTACCGGCTGGTCGACTCGCCGCCGGTCGCCGCGCCGCCGGGCCCCGGCCTGCGGCTGGAGGCGCCGGTGGCTCGGACGTTGCCGGAGGCCGTTGAAGCCGGCGAAGAATCCGAATTCGAGGCCTGGAGGCGCCGGCGTGTTTGCCCCCTATACGACGAATTCCTTGCGTTCGACGAGATCGGACGCCAGGTCCGCGGGAGACGGCGCCTTCGGGAGTCATGCCACCGCGGCGCGCGGCGCGTTCCAGAACTTCAAGACGCTCGTCGAGAGCCTGCTGCAGCGGACGCGCGGCCGGTCGACCGAGGCCACCGAGACCGGTCGCGCGGTGTAACCGAAGAGCCGCCTCGCTCAGGGTGCCTCGGGCGGCGGCAGAAAGTCGCCCATGGTGTGCTGGTGGATGAAGAGCACGCAGTCGTCGGGGCCGGCGCAGCGGTCGTTGTGGAACTGTCCGCCCGGCTGGAACACGTACGAGCCGGGCGGGAGCTCCTTCTCGACCGGGTCGCCCTCGACGGTGCGCACCCAGGTGCCCTGGACGTTGATCCCGTGATAGTCGCCGGTGTGGGCGTGCACGCCGGCCTCCGCGCCGGCCGGCAGGACCAGGAACATCCCGTACCCGTCGGCGCCCGGCTGCGAGCGGTCGCCCCAGACGACGACCGGCTGCATCGGCGCGAGATTCAGCTCCTCGGCCGACAGGTTGACAGCGGCCGCCGGCTGGTCCTGTGCCAGCGCCCCGCCCGCCACCCCGATGGTCCCCGCGACCCACGCGACGACCAACCCGCCGAGCATCCTCTTGCTGCGCATGAATCCTCCTCTGCTATTCGAACTCCTGCAGGCAGTTAGCGTTAGCCTCTTCGGCGCGCGCGCCAGCTGGCGCGGCCCGGTTCGAGTAGTCGCGCCCTCGTGACAAGCGTATTCGAATAGCGCGTCCTCCGCGTTCGACGTCGATCAATGAGAATCGAAACTGGCGAAGAGCCTGCCCCGGGGGACTTGACTCGGCTGTACCGATCCGTCTTAGATTGACTCAGCTGGTCCTGGGAGTCTGAAGATGAAGTCTCAATGTGGCATCGTCGCTGCTGCACTCGTGCTTGGTCTCACGGCGCCGGCCGGCGCGGGGGAAACTCGCCTGCTCGAATCCGCGGCGCGGCTGGCTGCCGCCACGCGGCTCCAGGAGGCGCCCGCGGCCACCTGCGCGGTCGCGGCCGCGCGCGGGGCTGCGGCTGCCGGCCAGCGACAGCGCCGGATAGGGTGGCTACTCGGCAGCGTCTTCGTGCCAGTGATTCTTCCGGTGGCGGCTCACGTCAGCGCACCGACTCCGCCTCTCGACGTGCTGATGGACGTCTCGCAGGATGAACTCGCCTGCTTTTCCGCGGGATACACCGACGCAGCCCGGCGGCGCCGGGCCAGGATGGGATGGATCGGGACAGGGATCGGTATCGGCCTGATGGCTCTCTCCGCTGCGGTCAGCGAAGACGAGTGACGGGGAAATGAACGGCGCCCCCCACGGAACAGACGACAGCGCCCGGCAGCTTCTTGTCCCCGCCCCGCGGCCTGCTTCGACAGGCGCCCGGGCTGGTCTCGTCGCCGACCTGCAGTCGGCCTGACTGCCGGCCGGACGCGCGCACCGGGATGCCGGTAATGCTCCCGCGCCCGCCGCCGGCGTCACGCAGTCCCCACGCCCGGCCGGCGACCTGGCCCGGGAAGTGTGTGATGAACGCGTTTGCGAGGTCGGATGCCTCGAGGTCGGCGCACGAGCTGCTTCCACCGAGGCCCGCGCGCCGTAGCCCGTGCCCACGACCACCAGCGGCGGGCTACCGCGCCGGCAACAGCCCTTCCCGCTGCACCCATTCGCCGGACTTCATGACGCGGTCGATCCGCAGCGTGTTGCGGATGTCCTCGAGCGGATCGGCGTCGAGCACGACCAGGTCCGCGATCTTGCCCGCTTCGAGCGTCCCGAACTCGGCCTCGCCGCCGGGCGCTGTCAGGCTGGCGCCGGTGGCGGTGGCGGCGACGAGCGCGTCCATCGGCGTCAGGCCGGCCTCCACGTAGAGCTCCAGCTCGTGGTGAACGCCCCAGCCCATCGGCACGTTGGGGGTGCCGCTGTCGGTGCCCAGCGCGATGCGCACGCCGGCGTCGTGCATGGTCTTGACGAAGTCCTGCACCTGCCGGAACGCCGCCTTGCGATCCTCGAAGTTCGCTGCCTCGACGACCTCCGCGCGGGCTGCAGGATCGTCCCAGCGCGCCAGCGCCTCCGGGTTCATGGCTGCCCGCAGCGCCGGCTCGTCCAGTAGCTCCGGATGCTCGGCAAAGTGCCAGTTGTTCTGGATGATCGAGAGGGTGGGCGTGAACGCGACGCCGTTTTCGAGGCACATCCGGATGAACTCGGCGGAGGGCTCCGGGTCGTCCACCGGCGTGCCGCCGCCGGGCCCGAACGTCCGCACCGTCGAATGCAGGAAGTCGCGCAGGCCGGCCTCCACGAGCTGCCGGCCGTCGACCTCGGCATCGATGTGGGCCACGGGGATTAGGCCGTTCACTATGGCCTCAGCGACGATTGCCGTGCGGATCTCGGGCGTGATCTTGAGCCCCGGCTCCGGCATGTCGTTGACCCACATCTTGACGAACTGGACGCCCTGACCGGCCAGCTCGCGCACCATCGCGCGTGCCTCGTCTTCCGTGGCGGGCTCCTGGGCTCCCGCGGCGTTGAATCCGTTCGGGTGCGAGAAGCCGATGCCGGCGGTGAATACGCGGGGCGTGTCGGGTCGACCGATCTGGGTCTCGAGCATCCAGGCCACCTTTTCCGCATCATCGAGGCCGATGCTCCGGGCCGTGGTGACGCCGAAGTAGAGCTGCGTCCGCAGCAGCTCGTCGGTGGCCGCCCGGTCTCCCCGGTAGTGGCTGTGCATGTCCAGCAGACCGGGGATGACCGTCCTGCCGGCGGCGTCGACCACCTCCGCGCCGTCGGGCACTTCGATGGCCGCACGCGGGCCGGCGGCAACGACGCGACCGTCGCGAATCACGAGCACCGAATCCAGGACGGGCGCACCGCCCGTGCCGTCGATGAGCCGGGCGCCGACGATGGCGAGGCCCGCCGGTTCGGCCGGGACGGGCGGGCTCCCCGCACACGCGGCCAGCGTTGCAGCGCCGACGAGAACCACGAGGCGATTCAGCTGGTTTGCCATGGCGCCCCGCATGGTACCAGATGACGAAATTGCACAACTATTACATCTGCCGGGGTCAGCGAGCCGACGAGGCTTGGTAGGCTAGTCGCCCATCGGCCCCGGGCGCTCGGGCCCGGCCCGACCGACGAGGAGCTGCGATGCCCGCGCGGGAGATCGACTTCGCAAGTGCAGACGGGGTCAGCTGGACCACCGCCGTCGCGTTCGGCGTTTTCCACGTGTTGGCGGTGGTTGCCCTGTTCCACGCCACCTGGGGCGCGGTGATTGCTGCCGCAATACTGCACTGGGTGTGCATCGGGTGGGGGATCGGCCTGGGCTATCACCGGCTCCACACGCACCGCTCGTACAGCACGCCGAAGATCGTGGAGTACTTCTTCGCGCTCTGCGGCACCCTGACGCTCCAGGGCGGGCCCATCTTCTGGACGGCCCTGCACCGCGTCCACCACCAGAAGTCCGACCGGCCGGGCGATCCGCACACGCCGCGCGACGGCAGGTGGTGGTCGCACATGCTGTGGACCATCTTCGGCGAGGAGCTGCACGGCGATATCGAAACGATGGGCAGGTATGCGCCCGATCTGATGAAGGACCCGTTGTACCGCGCGCTGACGAAGTGGCACTGGGTTCCGCTGGTTGTGCTCGGACTGGTCCTGCTGGCCGTCGGGGGCTGGTCCTGGGTGCTCTGGGGCGTGTTCCTGCGCGTGGTCGTCGGGCTCCACTGTACATGGCTGATCAACTCGGCCACGCACATCTGGGGCTCGCGACGCTTCGAGACCCGCGACGATTCGAAGAACTCGTTCTGGGTGGCGCTGATCACCTTCGGTGAGGGCTGGCACAACAACCACCACGCCCATCCCACCTCGGCCCGGCACGGGATGACGTGGCGCGAGGTGGACCTGAGCTGGATGCAGATCAAGCTCATGGCGTGGCTGGGCCTCGCCTGGGACGTGAAGGTTCCCACTCCCGCCCAGATCGCCAACAAGGCGATCACCGCCGAGAACGTCGTCATGTAGCCGTCCGGCGGCACGCCGCGCGGGCCGTGCGGCGGGTGCACGCAGGCGTTATGCTTGGTCGGCCCATGCATCGCTTCGACGGCAACCGCAAGCGCTCCATCGTGCTGGTGGCGCTGCTCGGCAGCGGCCTCATCGCGTTCGCCGTCGCTCTCAACGTCAGCTTCATCGTGGTCAATTGGCGGACCGGGCTGCTGGTTCTGCTGGGCGTCATCGGGCTGGTCGTGCTGGTCGGTGGTCTGGCGCTGAACACCGCCTTCCTGATCCGGGAGATCCGCCGGAGCGAGCAGCACGATGCCTTCATCCACGCGGTGACCCACGAGCTGAAGACCCCTCTCGCGAGCATCAAGCTCTACCTGCAGACGCTGCGCCAGCGCGACCTGCCGGCCGGCAAGCAGCACGACGTCATCGACACGATGCTGGACGACTCCGATCGGCTGCAGCAGACCATCGATCAGATCCTGCTGGCCGGCAAGACCGGCGATCCGCGCCGCGTAGAGCACCCAGCCGATGTCGACGTCTGCGAGATCGTCGGCGAGTGCGTGTCGCTCGCGGGCAAGCGCTACCACCTGGCGAATGGCGAGGTGGCCTACGTCCACCGCCCGCCGGACGGCGCCTTCGTCGTGCAGGGTGACCGCGAGGAACTGGTCGCGGCGGTCACCAACCTGGTCGACAACGCCGTCAAGTACTCGGGCGACCGGGTGCGCGTCGCCGTGGAGGTGGCCCGGGTCGGCGCCCGCCGCGTGGCAATCAGCGTTCGTGACCAGGGCATCGGCATCACCGGCCACGAGCTCAAGCGCGTTTTCCGGCGGTTCTACCGGCTGCCCGCCGCGCTGCGGTCGCGGGTGCGGGGGACCGGGCTCGGACTGTCGATCGTGCGCGCAGTGGCACGGCGGCACGGCGGCCGCGCCTACGCCGAGAGCCGCGGCGCCGGCCGGGGGAGCACCTTCACCCTCGAGCTGCCGCTGAAGGTGTCATGAGCCGCGTCCTCATCGTCGAAGACGAAGAGCATCTGGCTGCGGGCCTGAAGCTGAACCTCGAGGAAGAAGGTTTCACGGCCGAGGTGGAGGACGACGGCGCAGCTGCCCTGCAGCGGCTTCTGGGCGCCGGCGCGGGCGGGTTCGACGTCGTCCTGCTCGACGTCATGCTGCCCGGTCTCGACGGCTTCGAGGTCGTGCGGCGGTTGCGCGCCGCCCGCCAGTTCGTCCCCGTGATGCTGCTCACGGCCCGCGCCCACAACGACGACGTCCTGCGGGGATTCGAGGCCGGCGCCGACGACTACCTCTCCAAGCCGTTCGACCTCTCCATTCTGCTGGCCCGGCTGGCCGGCCTGCTCCGGCGCCGCAGGTGGCTGCGCGGCGAGGCGGGGCAGGCGGAGGATGTCGACGAGTACCGCGTCGCGGGCGTGACCCTCGATTTCCGCAATCAGGTGTTGCACCGCGGAGAGTCGGAGCAGCCGCTGACCGTGATGGAGGCGACACTCCTCCGCTACCTCGTAAACCACGCCGGAGAGACCGTGTCGCGCAAGGCGCTCCTCGAGGAGGTCTGGGGCGTACGGCACGATACCGACACACGGACGGTGGACAACTTCATCGCCCGCCTGCGGCGCTACATCGAGGCGCAGCCGGCACGCCCCCGGCACCTGCTCACCGTGCGCGGCGTCGGTTACCGCTTCGTCGGCAACTCGGACGACCTGGACCGGGACCAGGGCCAGCGCCAGGGCTAGGCGTCCAGCGCCGTGGCAAGCCGCTGGGCGGTCGAGCAGCGCGGGCCATCCACGATCAGCTGGCCGCAGGCGGCGCGGATGTCGCGGCCGCGGCTCTTGCGGACCGTGACGGTTGCGCCGTGCGCCGCCAGGGTGCGGGCGAAGCGGTCAATCTGACCGTCGGACGGTCGCCGGTACGGCACGCCCGGCGCCTCGTTGAGCGGGATGACGTTGACCTTCGAGCGCATCCCCGACAGCCGGCGGGCGAGACGCCGGGCGTCGGCCGGCGCGTCGTTGACGCCGGCCAGCAGGACGTACTCGAACGTGATCCGGCGCCGGCGTGCGACAGGGAAGCGGCGGCAGGCGGCGAGCAGGGCGTCGAGGCCGTGCTTGCGGTTGATCGGCACGAGCTGGTTGCGCAGCTCGTCGGTCGCGGCGTGCAGCGAGACGGCCAGGTTGGGCATCAGCGGCTCGCCCGCCAGCCGCTCCAGCGCGGGCAGCACGCCCACGGTGGACAGGGTGATGCGCTGCGGGCGTATCGCAAGCCCGTTCGGATCCGTCAGGATGCGCAGCGCCTTCATGGTCGCGTCGTAGTTGTGCAGCGGCTCGCCCATGCCCATCAGTACGACGTTGAAGGCAGCGTCGGCCAGCTCGAACCGCTGGGACAACACGCGTACCTGGGCGGCGATCTCCCCGGCGGACAGGTGGCGCGCCAATCCCATCCGGCCGGTCAGGCAGAAGCTGCACTGCATGGCGCAGCCCGCCTGGGTCGAGACGCAGAACGTCATGCGCGGGGTGTCCGGAATGAACACCGCCTCGACGCGCTGGCCGTCGCCCAGGCCCAGGAGCAACTTGGCGGTGCCGTCGCTGGACCGGTCGGCGCGCAGCACGGTCGGCGTGGAGCAGGTGCAGTTGCCGGCCAGGGTGGCGCGCAGGCCGCCCGGCAGGTCGGTCATCCGCTCGAAGTCGGTCACGCCCCGGCAGTAAATCCAGCGCGCCATCTGCCGGGCGTTGAACGGCTGCCCGCCGCGAGCCACGACCGCGTCCGTCAATTCCGTCGGTTCGAGCTCGGCGAGGTCCAACGTGGCGGCAGTCACGGGGGGAGAGTGCCCGCGGGCCGGGCGCCCGGATGATAACATGTAGACTGCTCGCGGCCGGGCGTCGGGGGCCTGCCGACGGTGCTCTCTCGAACATGATCTCGCGCGACGTCTACGACAATGGACTCCGTCTGCTGACCGAGTCGATGCCGGACGTGCGTTCGGTCAGCCTCGGCGTGTGGCTGACGCGCGGGTCGCGGCACGAGGGCGACGCCGCAGCCGGGATGGCCCACTTCGCCGAGCACATGCTCTTCAAGGGTACGGCTACCCGGACGGCCGAGGACATCGCCCAGGAGGTCGACTCGATGGGCGGCCAGCTCGACGCCTTCACGGCCAAGGAGTGCACGAGCTACTACATCAAGGTGCTCGACGAGCACCTGCCGCGCGCGGTCGATCTGCTTGCGGATCTGCTGTTGCGCCCGGCGTTCCACGCGGACGACATCGCCCGGGAGAAGAAGGTGATCCTCGAAGAGATAAAGATGGTCGAGGACATGCCCGACGATCTCGTCCACGAGCTGTTCACGAGCCGCTTCTGGCCCGATCACCCGCTCGGGCGGTCGATCCTCGGATCGCCCACCTCCGTCAGCGGCATCACCGGCGCGGGGTTGCGGGCTTTCTTCGGGCGGTCCTACGTCGCCGGCAACCTGGTCGTTGCCGTCGCCGGCAACCTCGAGCACGCGGCCGTCCGGGATCTGATCGGCTCAGCGTTCGACGGCCTCCCGACTGCGGCCGAGCCCCCGGACGAAACGCCGCCGGCCACCCGCACGAGCGTGCTCTTCCGCGGCAAGGAGATCGAGCAGAGCCATCTGTGCCTGGGCGCGCAGGGATACGCGCAAGCGCACGAGGACCGCTACACGAGCTACGTGCTCAACACGGTGCTCGGTGGCTCGATGAGCTCGCGGCTGTTCCAGAACATTCGGGAGAAGCGTGGGCTGGCCTACGCGGTCAGCAGCGGCCTCGAGTCGTACCGCGACGTCGGCGTGGTGACCATCTATGCCGGCTGCGACGCAGCCGCGGTGCCCGAGGTCGTGGATCTCGTTGTGGCCGAGCTGCGCAACCTGCGCGATCGGCCCATTGCCGCCGAGGATCTCCAGCGCGCCAAGGACCACCTGAAGGGCAACCTGGTCCTCGGGCTCGAGAGCACCGCGAACCGGATGTCGCAGCTCGCGCGCTCGGAGATCTATTTCGGCCGCCAGATCGACCTGGCCGAACATCTGGAACGACTGGAGGCCGTCACGGCCGGCGACGTGCAGCGGGTGGCGGCGGACCTGTTCTCGAACGGCGGCCTCGCGGCCACGGTCGTCGGCCCGGAGGGGGGAGCCGCACCCACCGCGGGCCAGCTCGATGTCGGCTAGCAGCCCGTGGTGAAACCCCGCGTTGCACCGAGACGGGCGCCGCGCCCACCTGGCAAGGCGCAACGAGGGAGTCTATTGGGCATAGTCGACCGAGGCGCAACGCAGTCAGGCGGGATGCAGCGCCCGTCGGATGCAGCGGGGACTTTTGCCACGGGCTGCTAGCAGCCTGTGCAGGGGGGCACGGCCATCCGCTTGACAGTGCTCGGCAGCGGCAGTGCCGGCAACGCGACGCTGCTCGCCAACGGCGACGCCCGCGTGCTGCTCGACGTCGGGTTGAGCTACCGGGAAGTGGCACGCAGGCTGGCGCTCGTCGGCACCGAGCCGGCTGCCATCGACGCGGTCATGATTACCCACGCGCACGGCGACCACACGCGCGGCGCGCGCCTGCTGGCGCAGCGCCACGCAGTGCCGGTCTACTCCACCGCGGCGGTCCGCGCCGAGTGGGGGGTGAGCGGGCTGCCCGATTGGCGCGAGCTCGCGCCGCGCCGGCCGCTGGCGCTGTGCGGTCTGTGCTTCGTGCCGTTCACGATTCCCCACGACGCGTCGCAGACTGTGGCGTTCCGCATCGAGACACCGGCCGGCGCGGTGGGCTTCGCCACCGACGTCGGCGCCGTCACCCCGGAGATCATCGAACGTTTCGAGGATTGCCGCCTGCTGGTCATCGAGTCGAACCACGCGGAAGCGCTGCTGCGCATGAGCCCGTACGACGCCGCGACGCGAGCACGCATCGCCAGCGACGCGGGCCACCTGTCGAACGAAGCGCTCGCCGCGTACATCCGCGGCGGGCTGGGGCCCGACGTGCGCTGCATCGTGCTCATGCATCTCAGCCGCGTGAACAACGTGCCGGAGATTGCCGAACTGACCTGCCGCGACGCGCTGGCCGCCCGCGGTCGCGAGGACGTGCAGGTCGTGGTGACGTGCCAGGACCGGGTCGCGCCGACCGTCGCCCTGGACGCCTGGCCGTCGCCCACGCAGCGGGACGCCGTGCCGGTCGGGCGTCCCGCCGACAAGGCGGGGACGGCGAGCCTGGTCTGACGACATGCGGGCGACTGGCGACATGGACGGGTCGACCTGCCCATCTGAATGATGCTTCCACGCTATACCCCCCCCGAGATGGGGCGCATCTGGACCGACCAGCGGCGCTACGAAACCTGGCTGCGTGTCGAGACCGTGGCCGCCGAGGTGATGGCCGAGCACGGCCTGATCCCGGCGGAGGCAGCGCGCGACATCCGCGAGAAGGGCGCTGTGGACGCCGCGCGGGTCGAGGCCATCGAGGAGACGACGCGACACGACATCATTGCGTTTACCACTGCGGTTGCCGAGCACGTCGGGCCGTCGGCGCGCTGGCTCCACTTCGGTCTGACGTCGTCCGACGTAGTCGACACGGCTCTGGCTCTCCAGCTCCGCGAGGCCTGCAGCCTCCTGCTGGACGACGTCGATCACCTCGCGGACGCCATCCGCACCCGCGCGGCCGAGCATCGCCGCACACCGATGATCGGCCGCACGCATGGCGTGCACGCCGAGCCCATCACCTTCGGCCTCAAGCTGGCGCTCTGGTTCGAGGAGCTGCAGCGCGACCGGGAGCGCCTGCAGCGTGCGCGCGACGTCGTCAGCGTCGGCCAGATCTCCGGTGCGGTGGGCACCTACGCGCACCTCGAGCCGGCCATCGAACGCGAGGTCTGCGCGCGCCTGGCGCTCGATCCGCCGCGCGTGACGTCGCAGATCATCCAGCGCGACCGGCACGCCGAGCTGGCCACTGCGCTCGCCATCACCGGCGCCTCGCTGGAGAAGTTCGCGCTCGAGGTCCGCGGACTGCAGAAGACCGAGATCGGCGAGGTCGAGGAGCCGTTCGCCAAGGGGCAGAAGGGGTCGTCCGCCATGCCTCACAAGCGCAACCCGATCGGCTGCGAGCAGATCACCGGCTTGGCCCGCCTGCTGCGCGCCAACGCCGTGGCGGCCCTCGACAACGTGGCGCTGTGGCACGAGCGCGACATTTCACACTCGTCGGTGGAGCGGGTCATCCTGCCTGACGGCTGCTGTGTCCTGGACCACATGCTCCGACGCTTCACGCGTATCGTGCGCGGCCTCGTGGTGCATCCGGACCGCATGGAGCAGAACCTGGCCCGCTCTCGCGGCGTGATCTTCTCGGGCGCCGTGCTGCTGCAACTGGCGCAGCACGGCGTCGCGCGCGAAGAGGCGTACGTCTGGGTCCAACGCAACGCCATGCGTGCGCACGACGAGGGGCTCGAGTTCAAGGAGCTCTTGCTGGACGATCCGCAGGTCATGCAGGTGCTGACGCGGGCGGACCTCGAGCGGACGTTCGACCTGAGCTTCCAGCTCCGGCACGTCGACACCATCTTCGGCCGCGTGTTCGGAGGGGTTTCGGCCGGCGCAGGAGCATAAGATGAGGGCCAGGGTCTTCGTCAACCTGAAACCGTCGATCCTCGATCCGCAGGGCAAGACCATTGCCGAGGCGCTCCGCACGCTCGGCTACGACGCGGTGCGGGATGTACGGCAGGGCAAGTGCTTCGAGCTCGACGTCGACGCCACCAGCGCCGATCAAGCCCGGGCGCTGGCCGCAGAGGTTGCCGATCGGTTGCTGGCCAATCCGGTGATAGAGAGCTACCGGGTGGAGGTCGATGGATGAGCCGGTTCGCCGTGGTCGTCTTCCCTGGCTCGAACTGCGACCATGACAGCTACCACGCGGTGAAACACGTCCTGGGCCAGGAAGCGGTGTTCATCTGGCACAAGGACGCGAGCCTGCGCGGCGCGGACGTGGTGATTCTGCCCGGCGGGTTCTCTTACGGCGACTACCTGCGCAGCGGCGCGATCGCCCGTTTCTCGCCCATCATGGGCGAGGTGGCCCGCTTCGCGGCGGCCGGCGGTCCCGTGCTCGGGGTGTGCAACGGCTTCCAGGTGCTGCTCGAGGCCGGCCTGCTGCCCGGCGGGATGCGGCGGAATCGGCATCTGAAGTTCATCTGCCAGCAGGTACACGTGCGGGTGGAGCAGACCGACACGCCGTTCACCTGCAGGGCCCGGGCGGGCCAGGTGCTGCGGATCCCGATTGCCCACGGCGAAGGGAACTATTACGCCGACGCGGCGACGCTGGCCGCGCTCGAGGCGAACCGGCAGATCGTCTTCCGCTACACGGCGCCGGCCGGTGAGCTCGACCAGGCGTGGAACGTGAACGGGTCGACCGCCGCCATCGCCGGCTTGTGCAACGCGGGACGCAACGTGGTCGGTCTGATGCCGCACCCGGAGCGGGCCTGCGAGAGCGCGCTGGGTAGCGCCGACGGGCTGGTCGTGCTCGAATCGGCCGTCGCGAGACTAGCCGCCGGAGCCGCCGCCCGGGCGAGCTGACAGCGGGCGCCGTCAGCCATGATCGACGAGGCTACCATCGCGGCGCACGGCCTGACGGGCGACGAGTACCGCCGGGTGGTCGACATACTGGGCCGCGAGCCGAACCTGACCGAGCTCGGCATCTTCTCCGTGATGTGGTCCGAGCACTGCAGCTACAAGAGCTCCCGCCGCCATCTGCGCAAGCTCCCCACCAGCGGTGCGCGGGTGCTGCAGGGGCCGGGCGAGAACGCCGGCGCCATCGACATCGGCGACGGTCTCGCGGCGGTCTTCAAGATCGAGTCGCACAACCACCCGTCGTTCATCGAGCCCTATCAGGGCGCCGCCACCGGGGTCGGCGGCATCATACGCGACATTTTCACCATGGGCGCCCGCCCGATCGCCCTGCTCGATTCGCTGCGGTTCGGTTCGCTCGGCGATCCGCGCACCCGCCGGCTCGTGGAAGGCGTCGTCGCGGGGATTGCCGGCTACGGGAACAGCATCGGCATTCCGACGGTCGGCGGGGAGCTGGCGTTCGACGAGAGCTATGCGGGAAATCCGCTCGTGAACGTCTTCTGCCTCGGCACGGCCCGGACGGATGCGCTCATCCGCGGCCGTGCGGAGGGCCCGGGCAACCCTGTCTACTACGTGGGCGCTCGGACGGGACGCGACGGCATCCACGGGGCCACGATGGCCTCGGCCGAGTTCGACGAGACGTCGGCAGAGAAGCGGCCGAACGTCCAGGTGGGCGACCCGTTCATGGAGAAGCTGCTGCTCGAGGCCTGCCTCGAGGTGCTGCGCACCGATGCGCTGATCGGCATCCAGGACATGGGGGCGGCGGGCCTGACCTGCTCGACCTGCGAGATGGGGTCCCGCGGGGACGCCGGCATCGAGATCGACGTCCAGCGCGTGCCCCGGCGCGAGGCGGGCATGACGCCGTACGAGATCATGCTGTCGGAGTCACAGGAGCGCATGCTGTTCGTGGTGCGGCGCGGGCGCGAGGCGGAGGTCGAGCGCATCTTCGAGAAGTGGGACCTGCACGCCGTTCGCATCGGCCGGGTGACGGCCGACGGGTTGCTGCGGGTGCGCGACGGCGGCACCGTCGTGGCGGAGATCCCGAACCGCGCCCTGGCGGACGACGCGCCGCTCTACGACCGCCCCGCGCGCCCGCCGGCGGACCTCGCCGAGCGCCAGGCGCTCGAGCCCGGGCTGCTGGCCGCGCCGCCCGCGCCGGCCGACGCGTTCCTGGCCCTGCTCGCTTCCCCGCAGGTGGCAAGCAAGCGCTGGGTCTATCGGCAGTACGATCACATGGTGCGGACGAACACGATCGCACCCGCGGGCATGGGGGCGGGCGTGGTCCGCATCAAGGGCACGCGGCGCGCGCTGGCGTTCTCGGTGGACGGCAACGGCCGCTACTGCTACCTCGATCCGCGCCGGGGGGCACGGCTGGCCGTCGCCGAGTCGGCGCGCAACGTGGCCTGCGCGGGAGCCGTCCCGGTGGGCGCTACGAACTGCCTGAACTTCGGCAACCCGGAGCGGCCCGATATCATGTGGCAGTTCGCCGAGGCCGTCGAGGGTATCGCCGAGGCGTGCCGCGCGCTGGACATCCCGGTCACCGGCGGCAACGTGAGCCTGTACAACGAGACCGACGGCGAAGCCGTCCACCCGACGCCGGTGCTGGGCGTCGTGGGCGTCATCGAGGATGCGGCGCGCACGCTCGGGCGATTGTTCCGCAACGCCGGTTCCGCGGTCGTGCTGCTGGGCCCGGCCGGCGCCGAGCTCGGCGGCAGCGAGTATGTGAAGGTCGTGCACGGGCTGGTGCGGGGCAGGCCGCCTGCGCTGGATGTGGACCTCGAGCGCGCGCTGCAGCGGTTGCTCGCGGCTGCGGCGAGCGACGGTCTGCTCGAGTCCGCGCACGACTGCGCGGAAGGCGGCGTCGCGGTGGCGCTGGCGGAGTGCTGCTTCGAGGGCGGCGGCGGCGTCGACGTGGCGCTCCCGGCGCAGGCGCTCGACGGGCCGGCGGGAGTAGCGCTGGCGGGGACGTTGTTCGGGGAGACCGCCTCGCGCGTCGTCGTGTCGCTCGCAGAGAGCCGCGTCGGGGACCTGCTGGCGCGCGCCGCGGCGGTGGGCGTGCCGGCACGGACCATCGGGCGTACCGGGGGTGCCAATTGTCGCATCGCGGTCGATGGCGAGCCGATCATTGACGTGCCCGTCGCAGAGGCCGAGCATGTCTGGGAAACCGGGTTGTCACGCCACTTCGGGTCTTGACAGCCCGGCGCGCAGCCCCTTCTGACTGAAGCGCGGCGGGCCGGTGGTGCCGAGCGGCATGGACAGAGACAAGTTCAGGGACGAGTGCGGCGTCTTCGGCGTCTATGGCCACGACGAGGCGTCCCATATGACCTACCTGGGGTTGTATGCGCTGCAGCATCGCGGCCAGGAGAGCGCCGGCATCGCGGCGGTGCGCGACGGGCGCGTGGAGTTGACACGCGCCATGGGGCACGTCAGCGAGGTGTTCGACGAGGACGCCCTGCAGGGTCTGGCCGGCCGGTCGGCCATCGGACATGTCCGCTACTCCACCTTCGGCGACAGCCGGATCGTCAACGCCCAACCCATCCTGATCGAGTGCTCGCACGGACAAATCGCTCTCTGCCACAACGGCAACCTGGTCAACGCGCCGGAGCTGCGCGAGGAGCTGGTGCGCCAGGGCTCGATCTTCCAGACCAACAGCGACACCGAGGTCATTCTGCATTTGTACGCGCGCTCGACCGCAGCCACCGCCGAGGATGCGATGGTGGAATCGGTCTCGCGAGTGGCCGGGGCCTTCTCGCTCGTCACGCTGACCCGGGACAATCTCGTTGCCGTGCGCGACCCGCACGGGTTCCGTCCGCTCGCGCTGGGCCGTCTCGGCGAGGCCTACGTCGTCTGCTCGGAGACCTGCGCCATGGATCTGATCGGCGCGACCTACGTGCGCGACGTCGAGCCGGGCGAGGTGCTGGTGATCGGCCGCGATGGACTCCGATCGTACCGGCCGTTTCCGGCGGTTACGCCCGCGCACTGTGTATTCGAGCACGTCTACTTCGCCCGTCCGGACAGCTACGTGTTCGGTCAGAGTGTCAACGAGGTCCGCACCAACCTGGGGCGGCTGCTGGCCAGGGAGTCGGCGGCGCCGGCCGATGTGGTCGTCCCGATTCCCGATTCGGGTCTCTGCGCCGCCGTGGGCTACGCCGAGTCCGCAGGTATTCCGCTCCGCATGGGGCTGATTCGCAACCACTACGTCGGCCGGACCTTCATCCAGCCCCATCAGTCCATTCGCGGGCTCAAGGTCAAGGTCAAGCTCAACACCGTGCGCAGCATCATCGAGGGCAACCGCGTGGTCCTCGTCGACGACTCGATCGTGCGCGGCACGACCAGCCGCAAGATCGTCGGCATGATCAAGGCCGCCGGCGCGCGCGAGGTGCACATGCGGATCAGTTGTCCGCCCACGGTCTCACCCTGCTACTACGGGATTGACACGCCGCACGCGAACGAGCTGATCGCGGCCCGCCACCGCGTGGACGAGATCCGCGACTTTCTCGGCGCGGACACGCTCTCGTACCTGAGCCTCGACGGCTTGCGGGAAGCGGTCGGCGCCAGTCACCCCAACTACTGCTACGCCTGCTACACGCGGGAATACCGGGTCGCCCCGCCGTCGAACAGCGATGCGTACATGCAGATGGTGCTGAAGCTCCCCGACGGCGACCCGTCGCTGCCGCCATGAGTGGCCCGTGTGCGGCCTGTCGCGTCCCGATCGCCCTGCTGCTGGCGGTGTTCAGTCTCACCGCAGGTTCCACCCAGACGCCCGGAGAGCCGCTTCGCGAGGCGATCGATCGGCTCGGCGACTTCGACTACACCGCACGCATGGAGGCGTCGAGCGCAGTGCGGCGGGCGGACCCGCAGCGTGCGGCGCCCCTGCTGCGCGAGGCCCTGGAGGGGCACGCCGACAGCTACGTGCAGTTTCGCGCGCTCGTTCTGCTCTATGGTCTCGCCGTGCCGGAGACCGCTGCCGCCATGCAGGCGTCACTCGACTCGCCCAACGATCGGGTCCGGGCGGCTGCATACGACTACTTCGAGACGGCCCCGGATCCGGCGCTCGCACCGCGATTGCTTGCGGCGCTCGAACGGGAGACCTCCGAGTTCGTACGGCCCGCGCTGGTGCGCGCCCTGGCCGCGCACGACGACGCCGCGGCCGTTCGCGCCCGGCTGGTGCGCGACGTAGACCGCGGCGAGAGCTACTTTCGCGCGGTGGTCATCGAGGCGCTCGGAGAGCACGGCGCCGGGTACGCCGTCGACGCGCTGCTGGCCGTGGCTTCCGAACCGGGACCGCTGCAGGGCGACGCACTGCTGGCGCTGGGCAAGATCGGCGACCCGCGCGCTGCCCACGTCATCGTTGCCTCCCGCACGGTCGTGCCGGACGCCCTGCAGCCTTTCGTGTCGGCGGCCGCCTGCCTGCTGCGGATCGACTGCGACACCCAGTTCCGGTACATCGTGGAGGCGCTGCACCACGGCGTGCAGACTGCCGCCGCCGGCCGGCCGCTCCTGCGCAGCGCGGCCGCCGCGCTCGCCGCGCTCGCCGCCGCGGGCGATCGCCGCGCGCTCGAGGCGTTGTTCGACGCGGGGCTCCGCGCCGGCACGTCCTCGCCGGCGCCGATCACGCTGGCGCTCGGCACCGTCGCGCTGCGACGGCCCGGCGTCATGCTCGAGGCGCTCGCGCAGCGCCGGACACCCGAGGCGGAGTTGCTGCTGCTGCGCGACGCGTTCGACATGCTGGACGAGGACATGGCGGAGGAGCGGTTCCAGGCATATCTGCGCCGGGTGTACGCGGGCGGCGGCCAGGAGGCCGCGGTGCGCGCCGTGGCCGAGGCTGCCCTCCGGGTGCTGGAGTTCTAGCGGTGGACTATCGTGCGGCGGGGGTCGACATCGACGCGGCGAACCGGGTGGTCGACCGTGTGCGCGACCTGGCCAGGCAGACCTTCACGCCAGGCGTGCTCTCCGACATCGGCTCGTTCGGCGGCCTTTTTCAGCCGGAATGGGACCGCCACCGGCAGCCGGTGCTCGTGGCGAGCGCCGACGGTGTCGGAACCAAGCTGAAGGTCGCGTTCCTGGCGGGGCGGCACGACACGGTCGGCGTGGACCTGGTCAACCACTGCGTCAATGACGTGCTCGTGCAGGGCGCACGCCCGCTGTTCTTTCTCGACTACCTGGCCACGGGCCGGCTGGCGCCCGACGTCTCGACCGCGGTCGTGCAGGGGTTGGCGCGGGGCTGCATGGAGAACGGCTGCGCCCTGCTGGGGGGCGAGACCGCCGAGATGCCCGGCTTCTACGCTGCCGGGGAGTACGATCTCGCGGGCTTCATCGTCGGCATCGTCGACCGCGGAGGGCTGATCGACGGTAGCGGCATTGTGCCGGGTGACCGGCTCATCGGCCTGCCGTCGTCGGGGCTGCACACGAACGGCTTCTCGCTCGCGCGGCGCATCGTGTTCGAAACGCTGGGCTTGCAGGTCGATACGCACGTCGACGAGCTGGGAGGCCGGATCGGCGACGAACTGCTGCGGCCCCATCGGTCGTATCTGCGGCCCGTCTCGCGCCTGCTGGAATCGAGTCCGGGGCTGGTCAAGGGCCTGGCCCACATCACGGGCGGCGGGCTGACCGAGAACCTGCCGCGGGTGCTGCCCCCGGGAACCGCCGCACGGATCGAGCGCGACTGGCGCGTGCCGCCCGTCTTCGGGTTCCTGCAACGCGCAGGGCGTGTGCCCGAGGACGAGATGTACCGGACGTTCAATATGGGGATCGGGATGGTCGTGGTCGTGGAGCCCGGGTCCGTGGCGCTGGCCCGGAAGGTTCTGGCCGAGGCCGGCGCGCCCGGCGCGTCGCCGATCGGCACGGTCGTCGAGGGCGACCGGCAAGTCGTCTATCAGCCCGTGGCGAAGCCCCGCGGTGCACCGCGACGTGGTCGTAGCAGTGCCCCGCAAGGCCCGCACCAGACGTGACGGGGGAGCATGCCGGCCCTGTTCGACCCCGCGAGCGATGGTCCGGTGCCGTCCCCTGCTACGGGATGCAGCGCCCGTCGAATACACCGGGGCCTCTTGCCATGGGCGGCCATGCCTGAGGACGTCGAGTCGATGGAGGCGGGGTGAACAATCGCAGGATCGGCATTCTCATCTCGGGGCGGGGTAGCAACCTGCAGGCCATCATTGACAGCATCGCGGCCGGCCGGCTCGACGCCGCGGTTGCCGTCGTTATCTCGAACCGGGCGAATGCCGCGGGACTCGAGCGCGCGGCGCGCGCGGGTATCGAGACACTCCACATCGATCACCGGGGCTACGCCTCGCGGGAGGCGTTCGATCGCGCGGTCGTGGAGGAGCTGCGCCGGCGCGATGTGGCGCTGGTGTGCCTGGCGGGGTTCATGCGGCTGCTGAGCGCCGCGTTCGTCGAAGCGTTTCCCAATCGTATTCTCAACATCCATCCGTCGCTGCTCCCGGCTTTCCCCGGGCTGGACGGACAGGCTCAGGCGTGGCGCTACGGCGTCAAGGTCAGCGGGGCAACGGTGCACATCGTCACGCCGGAGCTCGATGCAGGACCGATCGTGCGTCAGGCGGTCGTGCCGGTAGACGAGGCCGACACCGCAGCGGCGCTTGCGGCGCGCATCCTGGTCGAGGAGCACAGGATCTACCCTGAGGCTATCGGCATCATGCTGGACGGGGGGTGGCGGATCGAGGGGCGCCGGTTCATCAGCGGGCGAGGCATGGATGACGCTTGACGAGCAGGTCGCCTATCTCACCAAGGGCTGCGTCGACATCGTGCGCGAGGCCGAGCTGCGTGCGAAGCTCGCCCGGTCGGCGGCCGAGTCGGTACCTCTGACCGTCAAGGTCGGGTTCGATCCCACGGCGCCCGATCTGCACCTCGGCCATACGGTGCTCATCCGGAAGATGAAGCACTTCCAGGACCTCGGGCACCGCGTCGTATTCCTGATCGGGGACTTCACCGGGCTCATCGGCGATCCCACGGGACGCTCGAAGACACGACCGCCTCTGAGCCGCGAGCAGATACGGGACAACGCCGAGACCTACAAGGCGCAGATCTTCAAGCTGCTCGATCCCGAGCGGACCGTCGTCGATTTCAACAGCGGTTGGCTGGAAGCTCTCGGAAGCGAGGGCTGGATCCGGCTCGCGGCCGGCTACAACGTCGCGCAGATGCTCGAACGGCGGGATTTTCGCCGGCGCTACGACGCCGGCCGGCCGATTTCGATTC